>JAAELW010000564.1 GCA_024226235.1 bacterium | reverse complement strand
GTCTTAACAGCCTTGTCTTAACAGCCTTGCCTTGACAGTCCCTGTCTTGGCGACCTTGGCTTAGCTTTCGTGGTGGAGGATGCGGGATACGATGCTGCCCATGGCGTCGCTTTCGCCGTCTTGCAGGGGTTCGATCGCAGGTAGGTGTGAGACGAGGCGGTCCAGGCGTGTGGCGACGCCTGGGTCGAGGTCGATGAACGCGAGGCCTAGCGATGTTCCGACGTCGCGGCGCACCACTTGTGCCTTGACTACGAAGGGATCGTCGCCGGCCTCACCGTAGAGTGCGAGTTCGATGGTGTCGTCGACCGAGAGGTCCGGGTGGGATTCGATGCGCATGCCTCCCATCGAGAGATCCCTGCCGATCAACACGCTTTCGGCCTCGTCTCCGTGGATCGGAATTTCCTGTTCGTAGGCGACCCGATCGTGCTTGCGCCGATCCTCGGGCGAGGCCGGCCCACCGAGCGGATGCAGGTGTTCGTCAGTGCTGGTGTCCATCGGCTCGGGTTCATCGGTCTCGACCTGGGGGAGTGGCTCTGGCAGAGCGACCGGGCCGTGAACACGATCGTTCAAGATCTGGAAGATGCGCCGCTTCGCGCTCAGCGAGAGCTTCTCGAAGTGGATTGCCGCGGCATAACGAACCCCGCCGCTCTGGTTCCCTGCGGCATTGACGCGGAGGACCTTTCCGCGCAGCGTCAGGCTGCGACCGTCGGTCAGCCCACTGGGGACCAGCAGTGTCAGGCGCGAACCTGCCTGGGGAGAGTCGTCGAGCAGCAAGCGACAGCCGCGCACCGAGAGATCCGCCATCCAGGCCTGTTTGCTACGCAGCCCTGTTCGGTAGCGCACCGGATGGCCGATCGGCAGCCGCGGGTTCAAACGCCGCTCCTTGCCTGAGTACAAGGCGCGCAGCAATACGAGCCGTAATGCGTAGGGGTGAACCGGGCGCCGGATCAGCAGATGGAAGCCGTTGCGCCGCAGCAGGTTCCGAAGGGTGTTCGAATCCTCGGTGACCACCGCGATCTTGGTGGGGCTGGCGTCGACGGGCCAGCTCTCGACCAGGAGTGCGCGGCGTGAGGTGGCGACGAAGAGATCTCGCGGCGGCTCGACCGTTTCGGGGATCTGCCCGCCGCGGTGGTGGACGAACTCTGCGCCCATCTGCGCGAGTAGCGCCCGGACGTCATTGAGCTCTCCATCATCGACCAACAGTACGGAAGGTGATCCCATTCTTGCTCTTCCGGCGGCCGCTGCGAAAAAGCGGGCTCGCGCTGAAGCTAGGGTTCGGCATCACCGCTGTTTGTCTGTAGCTCCCCCTGGGGAAAAGGGTCGCAAAGCCGGTGGGTCATCCACAGTGCCAGACCAGCGGCGGCGGCGAGGGCAACGATGGTCATCAGCCCCGAGGGCACTGGAGAACTCCACCCCGACGCTGCGACAGCCACGCCAAGCAGGTTGTTGAGGCCGTGGCAAACCATGGCCGGCCCCACTCCACCCGCGATGAACGTCAGGGTGCCCAGAAACAGCCCCAGGATGAAGGCGGCGCTGCCGTGAACCGGATCGGCGTGGCCCAGGCCGAACAGGGCCGCCGCGATCACGATGCCCACCCATGCCCCCAACCGGTCCACCAGGATCCGCTGAATGAAGCCTCGGAACAAGAGTTCCTCGGCCACGGCTGGCATCAGTCCCAGGACGACCAGTGCAGCAAGCGCGTTGTAGCTGGTCTGCTGGCTAGCCAACTCATCGATGCGGCGGAGGCTTCCGGTATTCCTCAGGTCGAGGATGCGCAGCATCGCATCGCCCGAGAGCGATAGAGCCAGGAAACCCACCAAGGCCAACGCGATGCCCGACCAGCGAAGCCGGCCGGGTACGAGTCCGAGCCGCTCGCGAACAGACCCACCCGCCATCATGGCGCCGAGCACAGCCGCGGCAAGCCACAGGGCTTGGCTCAAGACCGCCATTCGGAGTCGCTCGTCCATCCGGTCAGGCTAGCCTCCAGGATGGAATCGTCGGCACCGTGGCTGCTGTCTGTCACCTCGAGCGCGGCTTCGGCTACGCTGGGGGTGTGACCTCCCCCCTGGCGCCGGGCTTTCTCGTCGCTCTCGACACGCTTCTCGATCCGAACTTCCATCGCACCGTCGTGCTGATGATCCATCACGATGAGGAGCAGGGAGCGTTTGGTCTGGTGATCAACCGCGGAACCGATTTTTCTGCGGTGGATCTATGTGACAGTCTGGAGATCAACTGGCGCGGTGAGAGCGATGCGACGGTCGACTGGGGCGGGCCGGTCCAACAAGATCAGGGCTGGATCGTGTTTCGCGAGTCTCTCGATGAGGTGCCAGAGGCCGAAGAGGTAGCGCCACGCATCCACTGGAGCGGCTCCCGGGAGGCGTTGCGTCGCGTCGCTGAGAACCCTGAGACAGTCGCGCGGGTATTCCTCGGCTCTTCCGGGTGGGGGCCGGGTCAGCTCGAAGGTGAGATCGCCGCGGGCGCATGGCTGGTCGTTCCAATTGCCGATGGCCTCGTCTTCGAAACCCCGAAGCAGGATCTCTGGACGGCGACGATTCGCACGCTCGGTATCGAGCCCGCCACGCTGGTGGCGACCCAGGGCATCAACTGAAGCGGTCGCCCGCTTCTACTACCCTGCGACCTGGTTTCGTCCCGCGTCCTTGGCTTCGTAGAGCCGCGTATCTGCGGCACGAACCATATCCTCGACGGCTTGCATCGAGTCGTCCCATTCCGCCAATCCGATCGAGACGGTGATGGGAACCGTTTTTCCTTCGATCTCCGGGTTCAATGCCTCGATGGATTCGCGGAGGCGAGCGGCGAGCTGCCGGGCGCCATCGGTCCTTGATTCCGGTAGCACCATCGCAAACTCCTCGCCGCCATAGCGAGCCAAACACTCCTCGCGTCGTGCGTGGCTGGCGAGACAACTGGCGACCCGTCGCAGCACCTCGTCGCCGGCCGTGTGACCGATCTCGTCGTTGACCCGCTTGAAGTGGTCGATGTCGATCAACAGCAGGCACAAGCTCCGCGAGTGACGTCGGCAGCGCGAGATCTCCTTCTCGAGGAACTCGACGAAGAAGCGGCGATTGTGTACCTGGGTGAGATTGTCCACCACGACCCTGCGATAGACTTCCTCGTGGAAGCGCGTCTCGACGCTGCCGCCATCCAGGAACTTGAACACGCAATCCCCCACCTGCAGGAGGTCGCCTCCTTCGATCACGAAGTCCTCGTTCGGAGGCATGGAGAAGCCGTTCAAGCGGGTGCCGTTGGTGGAGCCGAGGTCACGCACGAAAGTTCGGCTATCCCGGACCTCGATACGGCAGTGGTAGCGAGACACATTGCTGACTCGTACAGGGAGATCGCAGTCCGAGCCGCGTCCGATCGAGAGCGTCGGGCCGTTCAACTCGGTGCGCCGTCCCAGCTCTGGCCCGCGAAGCACCACCAGGCAGCTCTGCTCCCCATTGGCCGTTTCACTCGACAGCTGCGCGAGGGAGACCGTCTTCGTATTCGTGTCCTGCTCCGGCACGAAAGGTTGATCGGCCATCGGCCGCCTGGCCTGAACCTGCTAGCACAGGCGGGCTATGCTCCGGCGTCATGATCGAAGATCTCTTCTCCGTGCGGGACAAAGTGGCGCTGGTGACCGGTGGAACCCGGGGTATCGGGCGAATGATTGCCCAGGGCTACGTCGAATCTGGGGCCAGAGTGATCGTGGCTTCTCGCAATGCAGAAGCCTGCTCAGAGACCGCGACAGAGCTGGGCAAGCTGGGCCACTGCGTTGGGATCCCCGCGGATCTGTCCGACGAGGACGGTGCCGCGGCTCTGGCTTCGGCCGTCGCCGAGTTGGAGCCCGAGGTTCACATCCTGGTGAACAATGCCGGGGCAAATTGGGGAGCACCCCTCGATGAATACCCGGACTCCGGCTGGGACAAGGTCTTCTCCCTCAATCTGAAGGGCGTGTTCCACACCACCGTGAAGCTGCTCCCGCTGCTCCGCAAGGCGGCTGCAGCCGAGGATCCGGCGCGAGTGATCAACATCGGCTCGATCGACGGGATCAGCCCTCCCGACCTGGAGACCTACGCATACTCTTCCTGCAAGGCCGGTCTCCACCACCTGACACGGGTATTGGCCAAACGCCTGGCCCGCGAAGACATTACGGTGAATGCGGTGGCTCCCGGTCCGTTCCAGAGCAAGATGATGGCCGCGACTCTCGACCAGTTCGGCGACCATATCCGTGCCTCGAACCCCCGCGGACGCATTGGCGAGCCATCGGACATGGCCGGCGTGGCACTCTTCCTGGCGTCGAGAGCAGGCGCCTACGTGACCGGAACGGTCATTCCCGTAGACGGCGGAATGTCGACCACCTAGCGGAAACCCCGGAAGAACGTCCTCGTTTCCGTTACCCGGCGCCGGAGAGGCGGCGAAGCTGGGCGCGTTGGATTTCGAGACCGACTTCGTTCAGATGCTCCTGGAAGTCCTTGGTGGGTCCGCTGCTCACGGAGACTAGCCCGTAGCGGTATTTTCCACCTGCGCGCGCACTCACGGATTGAATCGCTGCAGAACCCGTACAGCTCCGGCTCTCGAATTCCAACCGGACGTCGAGCGTGGTCCCTATTTCGTGGATACCACGGGCCACGGCGGCAAAGCCTGTGGAGCTGATGTCGAGGACCTTGCAGTCCTGTTCGCCGCCGATCGATGCAGTGACTTCCGCGGTGACGGTCGAGACACGGTAGTGCTGACGGCTCTCGGCAGAGACCGGATCACCCAGGGTTTCGAAGGAAACGACCGTGTTGCCATAGCGTTGGCCGATGCTGTGGATCGTGGCCGGCTGCTGCATGAATTCGCGCTTGATCTGGAAGTAGATCAGCACGTCCTGCGCGGGATGGAGTTCTGGTGATCCCGCGCTGAATGTGGCCCTCCAGTGATCGTCTTCCTCGATGGCTTCGACGACGGCATGGAACAGGATGCGTTCCTTGATGGCCTTCGGATCGCGGAAGTGGACATCCGTTCCGGCTTTGATCAATGGCTGCCCCTTGGTTCGGGATTCTCCAGTTTCCTCTGAATCGGAGAGGGATGACGGAGGTTGAGCCCAATTCCCCGCATCCAGCAACGATCGCACCAGTCCAGCAAGAGCCGACCGGTGTTCGACGGATGCGTGCCAGGGGTTTCCAGCACGTGGTTCTCAGGCCAACGCCAGAAGTTCCACGATGATGAGACGCAGGGCGATCAGTGTGAGCACACTGCGGTACAGCACGCGGAACAAGCGCTCGCTGACCTTCTCGAGGAGGCGACTCCCGAGCCAGGTACCAGCCACGACCCCGATCGTCGCACCGACCATCAGCGGAAGATGCTCTTCGAATGCGAAGCCGGACAGACCGAACAGCAGGATCTTGGCCAGATGCCCTAGCATCTGGCAACCGGCCTTGGTGCCCACCAGTTGTCGACGGTCGAGGCCGAGGTTCAGGAAGAACGGGGCGAGCAGTGGCCCCGTGGCGCCAATCGTCATGTTGAGAAAGCCCGCGGCGGCTCCGAGCCCGAGAAAGCGACGGCCGCGATCGATGGCCTCCGGGTGTGTACCGAGCAGCAGGATTCCCGGCGCCCAGGTTGCCGTTAGCACGAAGACGCCGATGCCTGCGCGAACCAAAGCCTCCGGCAGTTCCTGGGCCACCGCGATACCGAGGACGCCCATCGGAAGCAGCAGTAGACCGAAGCGCAGCAGGATGCCGCGGTCGACATGGCTTCTCTGTATCCAGGTACGCGATCCGTTCGAGACCAGTTGGATGGTGCCATGGAGAGGGATCGCGACCAGCGGCGGCAGGAAGAGCAGCATGACCCCGAGCAACGTGATGCCGCCCGCCATGCCAACGACTGCGGAGAGCACCGCGGTAGCAAAGGCCACGGCCCATAGCAGCAGGAGTTCTCCACCCTCCACGTCAGGCCGAAACCATCAGGTCGGGGCGTGCTCCCACGTAGCGCTGTCTCGGGCGCAGGATGCGCCCCCCGTCGCGCTGCTCGGCGGCATGGGCCAACCAACCCGCAACACGGGCCACGGCAAAGGTGGCCGTGAAGAGTGTGCGCGGGAGCCCGAGCCCGTCCAGCAGGACTGCGGTGTAGAATTCGACGTTGGCGGCAAGGGTTCGCTCGGGATGCAGCTCAGCGAGCAGCCGGTTCGCAGCCTTCTCTGCGCGGCGGGCACGCTCCAGGTAGGCACTGCTCAGGCCCGCTTGCTGGAGCTGCTGGGTCGCCTCTTCGAGCACTGCGGCCCTCGGATCGCGAACCCGGTACACCCGATGGCCCAGCCCCATGATGCGGCGCCCCGCAGCGAGCTCCGCGCGTAACCAGGTCGTGGCGCTGCCTCCGTGGGTGTCGATCGCGTCGAGCATGTCGAGCACCGGGCCCGGGGCACCGCCGTGCAAGGGTCCCTTCAGCGCGCCGAGTGCAGCGGTGACGATGGAGACCTTGTCGGAATGGGTCGAAGCGACGACCCGCGCGACGAACGTCGAAGCGTTCATGCCGTGTTCTGCGACCGTGACCCAGTAGCGATTCATCGCAAGGACTCGGGCCGGGTGTGGTTCAGCATCGTGCAGCATGTGCAGGAAGTCTTCGGCGTGAGAACGCCCGGGATCCGGTGGGACCGGAGCCAGGTCCTGGCGCCGCCGATGCCAGGCCGCCGCGAAGACCGGCAACGCGCCGATGATTCGGGTGTCGATCGTCCGAGATGTCCTGGAGCCGTTGCCCACGCCGTCTTCTTCCAGGCAAGCCGTTGCCGCGCGTAGTGCGTCCATCGCGTTTTCGGCTTCGAGTGCCGCGCCCATCCGCCAGAGGTCTTCGAAGGCCCTCAGCCGTGCGATACCCAATGAACTGCGCCACCGGGAAAGCCCCTCTTCGTCGGGCAGGGCCCCCTCGAGGAGCAGCGCGAGCAACTCTTCGAAGGTCCGCTCGTGAGCCAGGGTCTCGACGTCGTGGCCGCGTACCCAGAGCCGGCCCCGCTCCCCATCGATGCCCGAGATCTCGGTCTCTGCCACCACCACACCATCGAGTCCGTCCGTCCGGGCCTCTGTCTTCGTCTGGTTCCTGGTCATTGAATTTCCTCCACCCGGAGTAGCGTATACTGTAATCATCGTTTATCAATCTTGATCATGAATCAACAATACAAGCCCTGGATCCCGGCCGAGCAGGCGGCAGAACTGCTCGGGATCAAGCGCGCAACGCTCTACGCCTACGTGAGTCGAGGCTGGGTCGCGAGCCGACCCGCCGGCCTGGGGCGTGAGCGGGAGTACCGGAGGGCTGATCTCGAGGACGTCCGCGGACGGGGACGGTCTCGCCAGCGAGGCGACAGGGCCCTCCGTTGGGGAGAGCCCGTTCTCGAGACCTCGATCACGGACATGACTCCTGCCGGCCCCGTCTACCGGGGGGTTCCAGCAGCCTCCCTGGCCGAGGACGGAGTTTCGTTCGAGCGGTGTGCCGAACTGCTCTGGACGGGGGTTCTCCCCGAAGCGGGCGTTTCGTGGGTCGATGCACTGGGTGACGCACCCGATTTCGGGGAGATCGCGCGTTGGCTGCCCACCGGCGCGTCTCCCGCCTCAGTCGCCTCGTTGCTCGTAGCTGCGGAAGGCGGCCGCGATGCAGGTCGTTTCGAGATAGCCCCCGAGGCCTTGCTTCCCCGGGCCCGGCGCCTGATCCGCCTGCTGGCGGCCGGGTTGGCTCTCCCGGGTTCGCCGGCCCGGGCCGAGCAGGCCTGGCGGGAGGAGTCCACCGCGGAGGCGGCTCTGTGTGCGCTGGGTGGTCCGCAGAGCGGATCCGCGTCGCTGAATGCAGGATTGGTGCTGCTCGCCGATCACGAGCTGAACGCTTCGACCTTCGCAGCGCGGGTCGTCGCATCGACACATGCCGATGTCTACGCCTGCGTGCAGGGTGGCCTCGCGGCCCTCTCCGGTCCGCTCCATGGTGCCGTCACGGATCGTGTAGAGGCCGCGCTGGCCGAAGCCGGCGCCGCTCTGCACGCCGAACGCCTGGTGCACGAGCGCGCGCGCCGCGGCGAACGGGTCCCCGGCTTCGGGCATCCGTTCTATCCAGACGGTGATCCACGTGCCAAGCAGTTATTCGAGGCGGCTTTTGGCCTGGGCCCGGCGTCTCCGGAACTGCAGACGCTGGATGCGCTGGTCGGGGCGATGGAACGTGCTCGTCGTCCACTTCCGAATGTGGATCTTGGACTCGTGGCGTTGCGAGCGGCCCTAGGCCTGCCCGTGGGTAGTGCGGCCGGCATCTTCTGTGTGGGCCGATGCGCCGGCTGGGTCGCCCACGTGTTGGAGCAGCAAGCCAGCGGTCAGCTGCTCCGGCCCCGCGCTCGTTACAAGGGTGCGTGAGTCGATGAGGCTTCGGTCAGCGGTCGCACGCCGATCCAATCGAGCAGGCGACGGACGCCTTCGACGTTCGGCAGCCGGTGTAACGCAGCGGTCGGGGTGTCGGCGCTGCCGACCCGGAACGTCATTGCCAGACCCGAGAGGAAGCGGAAAGCATCTTCGTCGGTCTGGTCGTCCCCCACGTAGATCACTCGGACCCGTTCTGACCAGTCCGGTCCATAGAGTTCGCGCAGGATGTGCAGAACAGCTCGTCCCTTGTCCCATCCGATCGGCGGCCTGGCCTCGACGGCGGCGTGGGCGTCGCGGGCCTGGTAGCCATGCTTGGTCATCAACTTCCGGGCAATGGTCAGGTAGTGTGATCGCCGCGCTTCAGGAACCTTGCGCAAGTGGAAGGTGAGAGTCGGCCCCTTGGCCTCGGTCCATGCTCCCTCGCCCGCGATCTCTTCGAGCGCCTCGAACAACTCATGCGCGCGAGCCTCGTAGTGAACGAGATCCTCATGTCGGAAGCGCTTGATCTCTGGGCCCTCGACTTCGAGCCCGTGGTTGCCCGCGTAGATCAAGCTGGGCTCGCCGACGATCTTGCGAACGTCATCGAGTGATCGTCCGCTGACGATCGAGACCTCCGTATCGACCCGTCGAGCGCAGCTCATCAAGACCTCGCGCATGTCAGTCGAGAGCACCGCCTTCGATGGATGGGAGACTAGAGGGGTGAGTGTGCCGTCGTAGTCGAGAAACAAGCAGAGCGGGTAGTTCTTGACGTAGCCACGCAGCCAGTTCTGGATCTCCCGCTCCGAGATCGGTTCGAGGTGGGCGGATTCCCCGCTCCCGGCGGTCAGGAAATACTCGACCCAGGCCTCGACGTTGTCCCGCCGCTCTCGCCGTCGCAGTGAGGATATCCGAGAAGCGCGCTCCTCCTCGTCCATGGTAAGCGCCCTGTGGATGGCCTCGGCGGTCCCGTCGAGGTCGAAGGGGTTCACCTGCAGGGCCTCGCGCATGGTCTCGGCGGCACCGGCCATGCGCGAGAGGATCAGTACCCCCGGATCATCCACCTGACAGGCGACGTACTCCTTTGCCACCAGGTTCATCCCGTCGCGAAGCGGGGTCACCAGCGCGACGTCTGCGTCTCGGTAGAGGCCACAAAGGCGATCCCGGGGGAATGAACGATACAAGTACCGGATCGGAGACCAGGTCGAAGTGGCAAAACGCCCGTTCACCTGCCCTACCAGCTCGTCGATCTCCGATTTCAGGTCGCGGTACTCTGCCACCTGGGAGCGGCTCGGAACCGCGAGCTGCAGGAGGACCACGTTGCCCTTGTGCCTGGGATGAAGCTCCAGCAAGCGTTCGAAGGCGCGGATCCGCTCGGGGATCCCCTTCGTGTAGTCGAGCCGGTCGACCCCCAGCACGACCCGTTCCCGCTGGCTCTCGCGCCGCGCCCTCATGGCCTGTTCCTGGAACAGATCGAACTCGATGCCGATCGGAAATACACCGACCTTCGCGACGCGATCCCCGTCCTCGATGATCATGGCTTCCCGGTCGACGCGGGCACCGAGGATTTTCTCGGCGCAATCGATGAAGTTCTGCGCGTAGTACTCGATGTGAAAGCCGATCAGATCACAAGCGATCAGCCCGCGAAGGAGTTCCTTGTCCCAGGGACAGAGCCGGAAGATGTCGAAAGGCGGGAATGGGATGTGTAGAAAGAACGCGAGCCGCGCCTCCCGATGCGCGCGGCGCATGAATTCCGGCGTGAGCATCAAGTGGTAGTCGTGGATCCACACCAGTTCGGCATTGCGGGCATGACGCAACGCCACATCCGCGAAGCGCTCATTCACATCGGCATAGACATTCCAGTCTTTGCGGACGAATTGGGTGTGGCCAGGAAGAGAGTGGAAGAGCGGCCATAAGGTCCGGTTCGAGAAGCCGTGGTAGTAGCGGGTGATGTCGGTTTCGCTGAGAGCGACCGGTGCCACGCGATAGGTGTCGGCACGGGTCGAGATCCGCTCGCCCTTCTTGAGCTCTACACCAGGCCATCCGATCCAGGTGCCGCCCCGCCGGCGCAGTGTGGGCTCGAGAGCCGATACCAGGCCGCCGGGCGAAGGTTGGCGTTTGAGTCCGCCCGCCGTTCTCGAGTAGGTGAAGGGCAGCCGGTTGCTCATCACCACGATGCGGGAGTCTGCATCACGCCCGTTCTGACGTTTCGTGCTGTTGCCGCTCTTGCGTCGCGCCCCCACGAACGGGAAGTTAGCGGCTTCCATCGGTGACGGTGGAGAATTGCCGAGAAGAAGCGGAATCGAGGAGGATGTCCGAATGACACCGGACCAACCGGGCCTGGGCCTGATCGAATGACACCGGACCTGCTGGCCCTGGGCCTGATCTGGTACTTCGTGCTGCTGCTCTCATTGACGGTACACGAGGCGGCGCATGCCTGGACGGCGCTGCGCCTGGGCGACGAGACGGCCTATCTGGTGGGCCAGGTCTCTCTCGACCCGCTTCCCCACATCCGACGCGAGCCCTTTGGAACGGTCCTCGTGCCGATCCTGTTCTTCGGGCTTTCGGTGGCGAGGGGTGCGCCACCCTGGATGATCGGCTGGGCAAGTACTCCGTACGATCCCAACTGGGCCTTTGCCCATCCGCGTCGGGCGGGCTGGATGGCGCTCGCCGGTCCCATGTCGAATCTTCTGCTGGCTCTGCTGGCTGCAGTGAGTATCCGCATCGGGGTCTCTCAGGGTGTCTTCGAGCCCGGCCTGCTCGCCTTCGAGAGTATTGCGATAGCCACGGTGCCCGGTGTCTGGGAAACACTTGCGACGCTCCTCTCCCTGATCTTCTCCCTCAATCTGCTGCTCTTCGTGTTCAACCTGCTGCCGGTACCACCCCTCGACGGATCCGGAATGCTGGGTCTCTTGTTCCGAGAGGACAAGGCCCAGCGGATCATGGAATGGATGGCTCAGCCAGGCTGGGCCTTCGGTGGTTTGCTGGTTGCGTGGCTGTTGATTCGCCGAATCTTCCATCCCATCTTCGTCCAGGCATGTCAGATGCTCTACGCCGGCATCTGATCCGGCGCTGCTAAGCTTTCCGGATGTCGACCTGGATGAAACGCTTCGCAGTCTGGTGCGCGGTGACCTTGCTGAGCACGTCGTCGGCCGTTGCAGAGTCACCTGAAGAGGGCCTGAGTTGCCCCGAGGGAACGACGCTCGAACGCAACCAGGAGCGTCGCTCCGCCTGGTGCGCGCGTTCGGACGGCACACAACACGGCCCCAGCTTCTCCTGGCACGAAGATGGCCAGCCTCGGGCTCGAGCGGGCTTCTCCGAGGGAGAGCTCGCAGGTGACTATCAGGAGTGGTACGCGAACGGAAAGCCCAAGGAGAAGGGTCGCTACGAAAACGGCAAGCGACAGGGCATCTACAACGTGTGGTATCGCGATGGCACGAAGGCCTCGGAAGAGACCTATCTCGCCGGGCGACTTCAAGGGCTCCAGACCCTATGGCACAAGAACGGCCAGGTGTTTGCGAGCTCGGTCTTCCAGGACGGCAAGCGCCACGGCAAGGCGGAAACCTGGTACGAGGACGGCACGCTCCAGACCCGCGGCCAGTTCGATCACGGTGAGTACCACGGAACATGGACTGGATGGTGGGAGAACGGCAAGAAGAAGAAGGTCGCGGAGTTCGACCACGGCGAAGAAATCACACGGGAGTTCTTCCCCGAGTAGGCCCGCGGCCGGATGCCCACTTTCGGGAGTTGCTACACCCGCTCCGCACTGGGGTTCACCTGGCCGAGGTGCTTCACGAACCATTCTGTCGCGGCTTCCGAGGCACGGCTGAACCACGGCTCGACATCGTACACGTCAAAGTGTCCACATTCGAGGCGCACGAGATCAGAGGGATCGCGGGCGCGCCGGAAGGCCGCCTCCACTTCCTCGATCGAAATCAGTGAGTCCTGCTCCGCCACGATCATCCGGAGTGGCGTGGGAGCGATCAGTTCGATGGCCGCAGCCGGATCGTACTCGATCATCCGCTCGACCGATTCCACCGTGACCGCGTTCTGCCAGGTTGGTGCGATCGAATCCCCTTGCTTTTGGAACCAAGCGTACGCATCGGGTGTGCCGAGTATCGCCGGCGATCCGGGTGGGCCAACCACCGGAATGCGGTTCACCTCACCATCCGGGTAACGCGCCACCCGGTCCATGGTCAGCAGGCCGAGCAGAGCGCGCAGCCCCTCCAGTCCAGCAGTACGGACGGTTTGTCGCCAGATTCCGAGCGCCGGAACCTGTGCCACCGCGGCCTTGATGCGGCGGTCGAAGGCCGCCAGATGGAGCACATGCCCCCCACTGTAGGAGGAACCCCAGGCACCGATCCGCTCCGCATCGATCTCCGGCTGGCGAGCGAGCCAGCTGATGGCGTTTCGGTAGTCCTCATGCTGCTCGGTCGGGAAGATCTGCCCGCGCGGCTCCCCCGGGCTCTCGCCGAGGAACCGGAAGTCGAAGGCCAGCACCGCGAAGCCCGCCGCCCGAAAGCACTCAGCAAAGCGGTCGAGGAACATCTCCTTCACGGCTGAGAAGCCATGGGCCATCACGATTGCCGGAAATTTCGGTTCGGAGCCGGGGTCGTTGGGAAGATAGAGCCAACCGTGACAGCTCGAGCCTCGGCTCGGAAACTGGACATCCTTGCGCACTCCTCGGTCCTCCCTCTGCAGTCTCGGGTTGGTTCGAGACGAACCCCGATCCCGCTTCCTGTTCCTATTCCGATTCCGGTCTCGGTCTCGGTTCTGATCCCGATCCCGACGTGGGGAGATGCAGGAAGAAGGCGATCAGAAACGACGACACCATCACCGCGATCCAGAAGAATACAGCGTACCGGTAGCTCCCGGTCGCTTCGTAGATGACACCTGGAATGATGGGAGCGGCTCCGATGGTCGCGATGGTCGCGAGTTGGAGCAGTCCATAGAGCGTCCCGAAATTTTCACGCCCCAGGATCGCCATCGCGACCACCGGCATCACTGCCACCTGGGTTCCGAATGAAAGGCCGTGCAAGGCCACGAAGAGCCAGACCGCGGTACTCGAGCTGCCGATCAGCAGCAACGCGGATCCCATGACCGCCAACAGCAGCGCCAACCGCATCGTGACCACCACGCCGAGGCGATCGGCCAACAAGCCACCACCGAGCTTGCCGATCGCCGAGATCCCGATCACAGCCCCCAGGGCTCCCGCAGCGAACGTGACCCCGTGGCCCTGGTCGGACAGATAGGGAACCAGGTGAACCTGGATACCGAAGCTCCCCAGGCCGGGAATCATCAACACCCCGACCATCGGCAGCAGGCCGGGGCGGCGCAGTACACGCCCGAGTTGCAGGGGTTGCCTCGGGGTCGCTTCGTCTGTGGCATCCGACGTGGTCGGTTTTCGCAGCTGACCGCGCGGCAGCGCGAAGAGCACGCAGACGATCGGAGTCACCAACGCCGCTCCCCCCAACGCGAGGTAGGTGTGGCGCCAACCGAGGCTATCGATCATCCCCTGGGTGACAGGTGCCAGGATCAATGCTCCGAGACTCGATCCCATCGTCACGATGCCGAGCGCCAACGCAGTGCGGCTCGGCATCAGGACTGTGACTGCCACCGTGATCGGCAGCATGGCGCTGAACGCGAACCCCGGGCCAAGCAGCAGATTGGCGACCACGAAGTGCCACGGGTCGCTCATGCTGAGGAGCACTCCGAAACCCGCTGCCAGGAATAGCGTTCCGACGAGGATTGGAACCCGCACTCCGTACCGGTCGACCATCCAACCGACTCCAGGCGTCACCAACCGCGCAGTCACCGCGCCCACCGCGATCCCGGTCGAGAGCCCCTGGCGAGACCACCCCTCACTGGAGGAGAGCTCATTCAGGAAGACACTCACCGTGTCGATGCCACCCCCGATGACTATGAACTCGATCGCGAAACACCCCAAGAGCAGCGGCCACGCGTCTCGAAGCGGGGCCCAGGTGTTCGCTTGCCTGCTCAACTCGCGCCCGAGCCCGGCACTGCGTGGGTTCTGTCGCGGCTCCATTGGGAGTGGCCGTCCCTCGCAGCCGATCCCAGCACGCGGATCTTCACGCGGGCTCTGCCCGTCGCACCCATACCTGGATGGGTTCCCCGCCCAGAGTCGCCTCGTGCAGGAATCCCTCGCCGTCCTTCCTTGCATCCAGATCGAATTCGACGGCCAACGTGCTAGCGGCCACGTAGTCTCGGAATTCCGAAACCGCATTGCGGTAGACGTCGGGCAAGGTGAGGGAGAGATGGATGCGATCCGCCACGTCGAGCTCCGCCTCGCGGCGAGCCTGTTGTACGACACGGACGAGATCCCGGGCATGTCCTTCGTTCACCAACTTCTCCGTGAGTTCGAAGTCGAGGACGGCGATCATGTCATTCGTGGAGAGGGCCTGACAGGCGACGTCCTCTTTCGGCTGCAGCAGTAGCGTGAATTCGTCCGGAAGAAGGCGATGTTCCGCGACGATCACGCTGTCGCCATCACTGCGCCACTCGCCACGTTTGGAAGCTGCGATGACCTGTTTGGTGTCGCTGCCCAGCCGCGGCCCCACCGCTCGCGCATTCACCTGCAGTCGGAATGTGGCGAAGGCGTCGATCTCGGGGAGCAGATGAACCTCCTTCACATTGACCTCGTCTGCGATCAGGTCCGTGAAGGGTTCGAGCATCGCGACATCCGGGCCAGCGATCGTCAGACTCTGGAGTGGCTGGCGGATGCGCACCTGCTCGCCACGTCGCATCGCGAAGGTGGTGGAGCAGACTTCGCGCACGCGATCCATTGCCGCCACCAACTCGGGTTCGGCCGGCAACGCTTCGGCGTCTGGCCAGTCCGAGAGGTGGATGCTCTCTCCACCGACAAGGCCGCGGTAGATCTCGTCGGTGACGAAGGGCAGCAGCGGGCTCATGGCTCTACAAAGAGTCGAAAGCACGGTGGCCAGGGTGTCGTACGCGGCCTGCTTGTCCCCGTCCTTCTCCGCCTTCCAGAAACGGGGACGGCTGCGTCGCACGTACCAGTTGTTGAGTGCATCGAGGAAGCCCGTGAATGCGCCGCAGGCACCCTGGATATCGTAGGCGTCCATTCGCTCTTGTACGTCCAGCACGAAATCACGGGTCTTGGCGAGTACGTAGCGATCGAGCACGTTCTCGGCGCTCGTGATGGGATTGCCTCGAAGGCCATCCGCATTCGCATACAGGCTGAAGAAATGCCAGGCGCTCCAGAGCGGGTTCAACACGTTGCGCACGACATCGCCGATCGGCTTGCCTTCGATCTCGACCTTCAGATCGCCACCCTTCAGAAGCGGTGAGGAGACCAGGTACCAGCGCATGGCATCGGAGCCATGGGTGTCGTATACGACGCTCGGCTCCGGGTAGTTGCGCAATCGTTTCGAGAGTTTCGTGCCCTGGGTGTCGACGGCGACGCCGTGGCAGATGCAGTTCTTGAACGGCGGGCGGTCGAACAGTGCGGTGCCGAGCACCATCATGGTGTTGAACCAGCCGCGGGTCTGGGCCACGTATTCGCAGATGAAGTCGGCGGGAAAGTGGCTCTCGAACCACTCCTTGTTCTCGAACGGGTAGTGGACCTGGGCGAACGGCATCGAGCCCGAATCGAACCAGACATCGAGCACGTCGGACACCCGACGCATCTGGGCCTTGCCCGAGGGATCGTCCGGGTTGGGCCGCACGAAGCCATCGATGGCCGGCCGATGGAGATCGTCGGGCCGGAGTCCGAAATCTTCCTCGATTTCGTCGAGGCTTCCATAGACGTCGATCCGCGGGAATTCGGGGTCGTCGCTCTTCCAGACCGGAATCGGTGAACCCCAGAAACGGTTCCGACTGAGGGCCCAGTCCGGAGCACTTGCCAGCATGTTGCCGAACAGGCCGTCCCGAATGTGTCCGGGGATCCAGTTGATCTGCTGATTGCGCTCGAGCATTTGATCGCGAATGGCCGAAACCCGCACGAACCAGGAACTCATCGCGCGGTAGATCAGGGGCTCGTCGGTGCGCCAGCAATGCGGGTAGTTGTGGACGTAGTTCTCGCGGCGCAGCAGTAGGCCGCGCGCTTTCAGGTCGCGGATGATCTCGGCATTGGCGTCGAAGACCAGCTGGCCTTCGTAGGCGGGGACCTCCGCGGTGAAGCGACCCTGGTCGTTCACGGGCACGACCACCGGGATGTCATGTTCCTTGCAGGTGCGGAGATCGTCCTCGCCAAAACCCGGCGCCATGTGGACCACGCCGGTTCCCTCGTCGACTTCGACGAAGTCGGCGCCGAGCACCTGGAATGCGTTTTCCGTGCCCTCGAAGAATGGAAAGGGCGGGCGGTAGCGGCGCCCCACGAGCTCGCTGCCCCGCACGGATCCCACTCTGTCCGCTGTGCCAAGCTCGGCTTCGAACCTGGGCACGAGCGCTTCCGCAAGAATCGTTCGTCGCCCATCTTGTTCGAGCACCGCGTATTCGATCTCGGAGCCCACCGCGAGAGCCAGGTTCGAAGGCAGGGTCCAGGGCGTGGTAGTCCAGGCCAGCAGATCCGTGGGGCGCTCGTCTCCGGCTGGGACCAGCTCGAAGCGCAGGGTGATCGCCGGGTCTGTTCTTTCCCGGGTCGCGTCGTCGAGACGTGTCTCGAAGTTGGAGAGAGGTGTCTCGGCCGCCCAGGAGTAGGGCAGCACGTTGAAGCCTTCATACAGCAGATCTTTCTGATGGAGCTGCTTGAATGCCCAGATGACGCTCTCCATGTAGGTGAGATCCATCGTCTTGTAGTCGTTCCGGAAATCCACCCAACGGCCGGCGCGGTGGATGACCTCCTGCCACTGTTCCGTGTAGCGAAGCACCGAACTCCGGCAGTAGTCGTTGAAGCGATCGACTCCGTAGCCTTCGATCTCGGCTCGGCTGGAGACGCCGAGTTCCTTCTGGGCCTCCATTTCTGCGGGCAGCCCGTGACAATCCCAACCGAAGCGCCGGTCGACCCGCCGTCCGCGCAGGGTCTGGTAGCGCGGCACGATGTCCTTCACATAGCTCGTGACGAGATGGCCGAAGTGGGGCATGCCGTTCGCGAAGGGCGGGCCGTCGTAGAAGACGAATTCATTTGCGCCCTTTTCGCCGACCGGTCGGTTTTCCACCGAACGCTCGAAAGTCCGATCCTTTCGCCAACGCGCGAGCACCCGCTGCTCGATCTCGGGAAAGCGCGGTTGGGCAGGAACGTTCGGATACGGTTTCTGTGCGATGTCCTGGCTCATGGAAGCGCGGAGAGTAGCGATTCCGGTGCTCTGGCCATCCCATTCAGGGCCGGAGCATCGGGGAACCCCGCGCTGCTACCTTCTGGCCAAGGAGTACCCATGCGAGCAGCCATCATGCGAGACCAGCAAATCGTCACCGATGAGCTTCCGGACCCCACCCCGAAAGACGGTCAGGTGCTGGTCAAGACGCTGGCCTGTGGGGTCTGCGGGTCGGACCTCCACTACCTGAAGAACGCCCATCGGTTGGGCGATCTGGGGGCCGCGATGGGAGGGCCGCGCGACGCCGACCCGAACGCGGATCTGGTCATGGGGCACGAGTTCTGTGCCGAGATCGTCGAGTTCGGTCCCGGTACACAGCGCAAGCTCAACGTCGGAGACCGGGTGTGCTCGATGCCCCTGTTGATCCATACCGGTGGGATTGCCGGGGTCGGCTACTCGGCCCAGTTCCCGGGTGGCTACGGCGAGCTGATGCTGCTGTCGGAGCCGATGCTGTTGCGCGTGTCGGATGATCTGCCTACCGAGGCGGCGACGCTCACCGAACCGATGGCTGTCGGGCTGCATGCCGTGCGCAAGGCGAATCTCCAGTCGACCGACGTACCGCTGGTGCTCGGCTGTGGCCCTGTTGGCCTGGCCGTCGTTGCCGCACTTCGCCTTCAAGGGATCGAGCCCATCATCGCCAGTGATTTCTGCGCGGCCCGTCGCGAACTGGCTCGTACGATGGGAGCGGATGTCGTGGTGGATCCGGCCGAAGAGCCGGCGATGGAGCGTCTGGTCAAGGAGGCGGGATTGAAGGCTCCTGTCGTCTTCGAATGTGTCGGGGTGCCGGGAATGCTCCAGGACGTGATTCAGCACGCGCCCCACTCGACGCGCATCATCGTGGTTGGCGTCTGCATGGAAGAGGATCGGATCCAGCCGCTGCTGGCCATTTCCAAGGAACTCGCCTTCCAGTTCGTGCTCGGTTACACACCGGAGGAATTTGCCGAGACCTTGCGCGCACTCACCGAGGGAAGTCTCGACGGCACCCCGATGATCAGCGGGCGGATCGGGGTCGATGGTGTAGCGGGTGCTTTCGAGGCACTCGGCCAGCCCGATGACCACGCCAAGATCCTGGTCGAGCCGTGGCGAACCGGCACGCTATGAACCGACGGCTCTCATCTGCTTTGGAGGCGGAGGTGCGGTCCGAGGGCTCTTTCCCTGTCGCGTCGCCGGAGCTGCGCGCGCGCTTCGATCCCTGATCCCGCGATGCCCGAGCTTCCCGAAGTCGAGGTGACGCGGCGCCGTATCGCACCCGTGATGGTGGGTCGCACCCTGGGTCGGATCCGAACGACCGGGGACAGCTACTTCTTCCTCACGCCGCCAGCAAGGTTGCGTCGTCAGCTGGCTGGCCGCCGCGTCGGCGGGGTGGAGCGTCGCGGCAAGTATCTGGTCGTCTTGCTCGATGGCGGCAAGTGTTTGTTGTTGCACCTCGGGATGACGGGCCAGCTCTTTTCGTCGCTGGCGCGGAGCCCACGGTTGCTATCGGCCACGGCGCGGGCCGCGCTGGCCCCGGATCGGCAGACCGCATTCGAACCCGATGAACACACCCATCTTCAGCTGCGCTTTGAGGACACGGGTCCGGATGTACTGTTTCGGGACGTACGCAAATTCGGAAAAGTGCAGCTGTTGGCTGCCGGCGAGCCCTCCGAGCGTCTCGACAAGCTCGGGATCGACGCTCTGGAGTCCACGGGGGACGAGATCTTCCAGGCCAGTCGAAAGAGGAAGGTCGCGATCAAGAGCCTGCTGCTCGATCAAACGGTGGTCGCGGGTAGTGGGAACATCTACACCGATGAGGCGCTCTTCCTGGCAGGCGTGCGGCCTGGACGCGGTGCGAGTCGGGTGACCCACGCCGAGTGTGTTCGTCTGGCAGAAGCGATGAAGCAGGTGATGCGCCGATCGATCGAGACCGGCGGCTCGAGCATCAGCGACTATGTGGCACCCGACGGGAGCGATGGGGGCTATCAAGACGAGCGACGGGTCTATGCCAGGGGCGGCGAACCCTGCCTCTCTTGTGGCACTCCCATTCGCCGAAAGATCATCGGCCAGCGCAGTTCCCACTATTGTCCCCGGTGTCAGAGATGACGGGGAGACAGAGGTGATGGAATGTTGAGCCTGGCCGAGCTGGAACGTGCAGCGCGCGTGCTGGATGCCGAATGGCGGGGCGCGCGGCTCGACAAGCTGGTGGAGCCTGGAAACTCCGAGCTGGTGCTGCATCTATCCGGTGGCGAAGTGCACGGACCAAAGGAAGGGCTGTTGCTCTTGCTTTCCTGGCGGCCGAAGTTCGGCCGGGTTTCGGCACTTCCACGGCCTCGCAGAGCACCGGATCGCCCGCTCGCACTGGCCCAGTACCTGAAACCGCGGCTCGAAGCGTCGCGATTGCGAGAGGTCGCGCTGCGAGGAGGGGATCGTCAGCTTGTGTTCCGCTTCGAGGCCCGCGACGGAGCGCGACTGGAGCTTCTGCTCTCGTTGATGGGAGCTCGCAGCAACCTCTATGTGTTGGAGCAGGGTGAAGTCATCGCACGCACGGCTCGCTCGCTCTCGGACACGCGACGGGACCTCGAGCTTGGCGCGGTCTGGCGGGACCCGGAAGGCGCACCTGCTCCGAAGCGCGAAGATCGCTTCGCCGAAGTCGAGGATTCGGAGTTTCTCACGGCGATCCAACTGGAGTACGCGCAACAGGAAGATCGAGAGCAGGAGGACCGGCTTCGCCACCAGCTCGCACAGGCGCTGAAGAAGCAGCGCGCCGCGTTGGACCGCAAGGCACGCGCCATGGCAAGAGACGCCGAGGCCGGTGCGGAGGCGCCAAAGTTCGAGCGCTGGGGTGAGCTGCTGAAGGGAAACATGAAGCGCGTTGGCAAGAACGCGAGCCAGGTTCTCGTGGAGGACTTCGAGACCGGCGCGACGGTCGAGATCCCGCTCGATCCGAAGCTCGACGCTGCTGGCAATATGGACCTGCTGTTCAAGCGAGCTCGCAAGTCGATGAAGAAGGCTGTCCGCGCGTCGCAGGACCTGGAAGCTCTGGAGGAAAGGCGCCGGGTTCTCGACCGCATCCAGGGCGAACTGGACGTCATTGCGGAGGAGGACGAAGAGGCGCTGCGTGCTCTGGCCGAGCGATCCGACGTCGCGCGCCTGCTCGATCGCTACCTGCCGAAGGCGCGTGCTGCCGGAGCTCCTCCAGCGAAGCCTCGGAAAGTCTGGAAGCTCGGCAAGCGCGAGCTTCCGACGCGGCTCGTGCCGAAGCGCTACATGGCGACCGGTGGCCTCGAGATCTGGGTCGGAAAGAACGACTCGGGGAATGACATGTTGACGACCCGTCTCGCCCGCGGTCGTGACCTCTTCTTCCATCTGGAAGGCTGGCCCGGCAGCCACGTCATCCTACGCGTCGAAAAGGGCGAGCCGCCCCAGGAGGCGCTGCTGGAGGCCGCCGAACTGGCAGTCCAATTCTCCAAGCAGAAGAACGCCAGCCGGGCACCCGTGCACGTGGCCGAGTGCAAGGACATCTCCAAGCCCAAAGGCGCAAAACCCGGGCTCGTCTACGTCCACCGCGGCCGCACGATCCAGCTGCGCCGTGAACCGGAGCGCCTGAAGCGGATCACCGCCGCACGAATCGACGACTGAAGTAAAGAGGTCAAGCTGCCACGGCGAATGTTCGAATAGACGGCTCGTGGCGCTCCAGACATCGATTCACGATATCAAGACGTTGATCCTCTCATTTCACCCGGCGATTGCGATCGATACGGTGGAGGAGGAGAGGGTCGAATCCCTTGTCGACGCGGTGGCCGGGGAGGTCGGGCTGCCGATCTTCGAGTGGACCCTCACTCGCGGTCTCGTGCGCAAACCCGACGGCCAGCCGAATCGCTCCACCTGCGGTGCAATCGAGGTGCTGGGGCACATCCAATCGTTGCGGCTCGAAGCCGTCTTCTTGCTGAAGGATTTTGCACGTCATCTGGAAGATCCCGCGGTCTGCCGGGCGTTCCGTGATCTCGCCCAGGCGTTTGCCCACACCCATTCGGCCCTCATCGTCACGGGAGCCGGGCACGAATTTCCGAAGGATGCGGACCATCATGTCGTCCACTACCAGGTCGCACTGCCGGGTAGGGACGAATTGCGCGGAGTCGTCTCCTCGGTGCTCTCGTCGTTGCGCACCCGCACGCGGCCCCAGGTGGATCTCTCGCCCGCTGACTTCGAGCGCCTGCTCGACGCGTTGACCGGAATGACGGCCAACCAGGCACGTCAGGCCGTTGCCGGTGTGGTGTTGAAGGACAGCCGTCTCAGCGCAGTTGACGTCGCCGCACTGCAGGATCGAAAGGCTGCGGAGATCAGCCGGGATGGCCTGCTCGAGTACTTCCCTGCCGAGGATAGTCGGTTCGAGCTTGGTGGGTTCGAACGGCTGCGACAATGGTTGGCCCGTGCCCGGCTCGGCTTCAGCGAGCAGGCCAAGGCGTTGAACCTCGATCCACCGAGCGGGATCCTGCTGGCGGGGGTGCAAGGCTGCGGGAAATCCCTTGCCGCCAAATGCATCGCTCGCGAATGGAACATGCCGCTTCTCAAGCTCGACGCCGGACGGCTCTACGACAAATACATGGGCGAGAGCGAGAAGAACATGCGCCGTGCGATCGACATGGCGGAGTCCATGTCGCCATGTGTCCTGTGGATCGACGAGATCGAGAAGGGCTTTGCCCAGGGCGGTGATCAGGACGGGGGTGCGAGCCAGCGCGTCTTTGCGAGCCTGCTCACCTGGCTCCAGGAGAAGACCAAGCCTGTCTTCCTGATCGCCACCGCGAACGATGTCTTCCGCCTACCGCCGGAGCTGCTCCGCAAGGGTCGCTTCGACGAGATCTTCTTCGTCGATCTGCCCGCTTCCGACGAACGCGAGGCGATCTTCAGCATCCACCTGCGCCACCGAAAACAGGAGCCCGCGTGCTTCGACCTGTCAGCGCTGGCCGCTGCGAGCGACGGCTATTCGGGCGCCGAGATCGAGCAGGCTGTGATTTCTGCCCTCTACCGTTCGCTCCACGAACAGAAGCCGCTCGAGGGCGCGATGATCCTCCACGAACTCGCCGAGACCGTACCCCTCTCCCACTCCCGCCGGGAAGACGTGGAACGCCTGCGCGAGCTGGCTGGCGAGCGGTTCGTCCCCGTCCGCTAGGCAGGACGGAGTGACAGCCGGGCTGGTCTCAAGAGCGCAGCCCCAGGCGCTTCGCCAGATTGTGGAGATTGCTGCGGTGCATGCCCAGGCCACGTGCTGCGGCTGCCCAGTTGCCTTCCGCACGGGCCACGGCCTCGCGGATCTGCACGCGCTGGAATTCGGCTACGGCCTCGCGGAGCGGCAGTCCACTGTGCGCCTCGTCGCTCGATTCCGGTGTCGTGTGCAGCGATGGGCCAGCCGCAATGTGTTCCGACGGGCGTGGGTCGATGTCTTCTGCCCGAATCATCACGGGTTCTCCCCGCGGAACCCGTGCAGCTGCGTGTAATGTGGCGCGCGCCAGTGAATTTGCGAGTTCTCGCACATTTCCCGGCCAGTCGAATGAACAGAGAAGGTCGAGTGCTTCTGGAGCGAGCCGCACCGGTCCGAGGCCCAGGCGGCGGCGATCGTCGTCACAGAACGCCCCCGCCAGTATCGGGATGTCGTCGCGCCGCTCGCGCAATGCGGGCACGTCGATCTGGATCACGTTGAGTCGGTGGAAGAGGTCGGCGCGGAAACGGCCGGCCTCCACTTCGAGCGCGAGGTCGCGGTTGGTGGCCGCGACGATTCGCACATCGACGTGCTGCACGTCGTCGGAACCCACACGTTGGATCTCTCCCTCCTGGAGTGCGCGCAAGAGCTTGGGCTGTGTACTGAGGGGCAGCTCACCGATTTCGTCCAGGAACAGTGTTCCCCCGCTGGCCACCTCGAACTTGCCTGCGCGCGCGGCATCAGCGCCGGTAAAGGCACCGCGCACGTGACCGAAGAGTTCGCTCTCCACCAACGATTCGGGTAGCGCTGCACAGTTCAGATAGATGAGCGGCTCCGCAGGTCGCAGTGAAGCCGCGTGCAGGGAGCGTGCGACCAGTTCCTTGCCTGTGCCCGTCTCTCCGGTGATCAATACCGTGAAGTCCGAGCGTGCGACCAGCGCGATCTCCTCTCGCAGATGGGTCATCGTCGGGCTATTGCCGATCAGCAGGCCGCCTCGACGCTGCCGCACCTCTCGCATCAATTCCTGCGCCACCAGACCGTGGCGCGCTGCGGTCTGCTCCAACGCCTCGATCAGATGGCTCGTACGCATGGTCGCACCGGCCAGTGCGCTGAGGGCCGCCAGAAATGGCTCGTCGAAGTCATCGAAGGCGTGAGGCTCCAAGGCGTCGATGCTCAGCACGCCCATCAACTCGCCCTCGGCCCACAGCGGACAGCCCAGGCACGCGTGGATCTCATTGAGCGCGTGGGGGTCGCTTTCGAGCAGGCTGTCGAAGGGGTCGGGCAACGGGCTGTCGGGGGGGAAGATCGTCGGTTCATGGGCATTGCAGATGATGTCGAGCCGGGGGTGTTCGCTGCGGCGGAAGCGCCGGCCCATCGCGTCGGGGACGAGGCCGTGGGCCTCGAGCGGGACTAACTCATCGCCCTCGAGGCGCATCAGCACGGCCGCATCGCAAGGCAGGACACTGCGGATCGCGGCGACCAGACGGCGATAGCGATCCGCGACCGTGAGCGACGCATTCAGATCGAGCGCGATTGCGAGCAGGAGATCGACGGGGCCGGTTATCGCATTCATAACGTGTTGTGACAATAGCAACTAGGGAATTGTTATCGAATTGGTTACTAATTCCGTAAATAGTTGAAATTTTTGATGTTTTGGACTGGCCCACAGATTGCTTTGTAGCTCTGAACTGGATCGAAGCGCATTCGAGAACTTCCTGATCGGAGTAGAAGCATGACGATGGATCGCAAGCTGTGGACAACCCTGGCCCTGGTGCTGATCGGCACCTTCAGCATCCTGGGTTTCTTTGGAAGGGAGGTGTATCGCCAAGCACCTCCTCTGCCCGAGCGTGTCGTTACCGAGACAGGGCGATTGCTGATGACCCGCGACGACATCCTGCACGGCCAGCAGGTGTGGCAGAGCGTCGGCGGCCAACAGATCGGATCGATCTGGGGACATGGTGCCTACCAGGCCCCCGACTGGTCAGCCGACTGGCTGCATCGCGAAGCGACCGGCCTGCTCGAGATCTGGAGCGAAGGCGAGCACGGTACGCCTTACGCCGACTTGCCCCCGGAGCGACAAGCTGTGCTCAGAGCACGCTTGCAGACCGAAATGCGCGCCAATCGCTACGACCCGGAAACCCGGACCCTGACCGTGAGTGAAGCCCGGGCGGAAGCCATCGCGCGCACGGCCCGACATTACGCAGGTGTCTTCGGTGCTGACCCCACGCTGGGCTCCCTGCGCGAAGCCTATGCGATGCAAGAGGTCACGGTCGCGGAAGCCAGCAGTCGTGACACGCTCACCCATTTCTTCTTCTGGACCGCGTGGGCTTGCACCACCGAGCGGCCGGACAGCGCGACGACGTACAGCAACAACTGGCCGCACGAGGAACTGGTGGGCAATGTGCCGTCCAGTGCGAACATCCTCTGGTCGCTGATCAGTATCGTCATCCTGCTGCTTGGGATCGGCGCGATCGTCGCCTATCACTTCTCTCGCGAGGAAGGGGCCGAAGCCGAGCCGAGCACACCGCACCGCGACCCTCTGGGTAGCATCGTGCTCACCCCCTCCATGCGAGCCACGGGCAAGTACTGCGCAATCGTGATCCTGCTCTTCGGTGTGCAGGTTCTGCTGGGTGGCCTCACGGCACACTACACCGTCGAAGGGCAGAGCCTGTTCGGATTCCCGATAGGCGAATACCTCCCGTACTCGGTCACGCGAACCTGGCACCTCCAGACCGCTCTATTCTGGATTGCCACGGCCTTTCTCGCTGCGGGCTTGTTCCTCGCCCCGGCGATCGGTGGGCGGGAACCCCGCTTTCAGCGTGCTGGTGTCAATCTGCTCTTCGGCGCGCTGCTCGTGGTTGTGGTGGGCTCCCTGGCGGGTGAGTGGTTTGCCGTCCAACAGCTCATTGCTCTCGACTGGAGCTTCTGGCTAGGGCATCAGGGCTACGAGTACGTCGAGCTCGGCCGCGTATGGCAGATCGGGCTCTTCTGCGCACTCATCCTGTGGCTCGTGCTGATGCTGCGCGGGCTCTGGCCCGCACTGATCCGGCACTCGGAGCATCGCCAGATCAGTCTGCTGTTTGCGGGCTCCGCTGCGGCCATCGGTCTCTTCTACGGTGCCGGTTTCTTCTACGACGCTCGCACCCATTTGACCATCATGGAGTACTGGCGCTGGTGGGTGGTGCACCTCTGGGTGGAGGGATTCATGGAGGTGTTCGCCACTGCGGCCATCGCCATTCTCTTCAGCCGTCTTGGCCTGGTTCAAACTCGCAATGCCTCGCGTGCGGTGCTGCTCTCGACCAGCATCTTCCTGGTCGGAGGTATCCCCGGGACGTTCCACCACCTCTATTTCAGTGGGACTCCGGTCTCGATCATGGCCATCGGTGCCTGTTTCAGCGCACTCGAAGTGGTGCCGCTCGTCCTCGTGGGCGTCGAAGCACTCAAGACCCTGCGTCTGCAGGAGCGGGCGAGTTGGGTCGAGCGCTATCGCTGGCCGATCCGCTTCTTCGTGGGCGTGTCGTTCTGGAACCTGGTGGGTGCGGGCGTGTTCGGCTTCCTGATCAATCCGCCCGTTGCGCTCTACTACATGCAGGGGCTCAACACGACGCCCGTGCACGCTCATACCGCCTTGTTCGGCGTGTACGGCCTGCTCGCGCTGGGGCTGGTGCTGGTCGTGCTGCGCCGATTGCAGCCCGAAGGCGCATGGCGCGAAGGGCCGCTGGCTTTCGCCTTCTGGGGCATGAATGGAGGGCTCGCGCTGATGGTGTGCCTGAGCTTGCTGCCCATCGGCTTGCTCCAGACTCAGGTATCCATCGAGCATGGCCTCTGGTTTGCGCGAAGTGCAGACTTCCTGCAGCAGCCATTCATCCAGAACCTGCGCTGGCTACGACTCGTGGGAGACACCGTCTTCCTCGGCGGCGTGGCCAGCCTGGCCTGGTTCGTACTCGGCCTGCGCACGGGCTGGTCATTCCTGCCCGAGGAGCAACCTCTCGATGCCACAGCGGAAGAGGGGCTCATCCGCTTGCACGGTGCAGGGATGTGAATCCGAAGTCGGGGCTGCGGAGATGCCATGTCGACCGCGGTCCCGACGTTCCGGGTCACAGTCTGGTGACCGATGCTCCCGGCCCTGACCCTGATCCCGGCCCCGGTCGTGGTCCTGGTCGTGCAGCTTTGATGCGCCGCCCGGGGATCATGTCGGCAACCTTTCCCGGGCTTCGGATGCCGGGGAATACGACTTTTCGTCCGGTCGGGCGGGTTGCGGTGACGACGATGTTGCCGATCCCGAGCAGGCGCTCGGTGTGGTCTTGATCGACCTGAATGTGTCGGATCTCAGAGAACGGGACTTGCGATGCCCGCGGTGAGAACAGGCCCGTTCGCTGGATCACCCGTTGCGAGGTCACGGTGTAGCTCGTCCTCCGGACGCACAGGAAGGCGGCACCCACGAAGAGGATGCCCGGTATCAAGAAGAGAAAGCCCGTTTCGAACGCTCCCGGTGAATTGATGAGCTGCACGCCCGTCATGATCATCAAGCCGCCCATGCCGACGAGATACCAGTACTTGATCAGTGACGTGCGTCCTCGATAGATCGTCTGTTCCATGGCCCCTGACCGTTGCGGTGTCTGATCGGCTCCGGTTGGCGTCTCGGTTTCTACGTTAACCCAACCGCTGTGCGAGCGTGAGAATATCGGATCGCCGCCAGGGTCGGATCGATTTGCGAGAAAGGTGGTACACCTGACCCAGCCGGACATACTGTAGGCGGTGAAAGGTGATTCACGATGATCGACGATTCGAACCCGCCCACTCCAGACTCGCCGAAGGGAGCCGATCCGCCCCTTCAGCCCCATCGGACTGCGGCCCGTGGCAGCTACTTCCATCATTTCGATTTTGGGCTGGGCGCCTATGCCGATCAGCTTCTCGTCCGGGTGCGCAACACGGTCGTCGACACCTTCCTACGGGAGTTCGAGCTTCGATCGGAGGAAAGCATCCTGGACGTGGGCGCCTCGGCCGACGATCACCCCTCGTCGAACCCGCTCGAGAAACGCTGGCCCCACTCCGATTGCATCACCGCCGTCGGGGTGGCGGATGCCCGCGAGCTCATGGACCAGTTTCCCGGCCTGCGCCATGCGCGTGCAGACGGTAGAGCACTGCCTTTCGGCGACGACAGCTTCGACCTCGTCTTCTCCCATGCAGTGATCGAGCATGTGGGGAGTACCGCTGAGCAAGTGGCCTTCACGGCCGAACTATGTCGAGTGGCCCGCCGCGGCGTTTGCCTCACCACGCCGAACCGATGGCACCCGGTCGAGCCCCATACGGGGCTGCCTCTGCTTCACTGGCTTCCCCCGGCAGTGCACCGCCGCATCTACGGCGGGCTCGGCAAGGCCATGTATGCCAGCGAGGAGAACCTCCACTTGCTTTCCAGGGGGCATATGGAAGCTGTGCTGCGTGCCGCCGGGGTCGCGGAGGGCGCCCACCAACTGTTGCCCGTGCGCTGGCTCGGAATCCCCTCCAATTGGATTGCGTTGATCCGACTCGATTCCGGGAGGGCAGCCAGGGCCTCCGCCGAGGTGGGATGAACGGTTATCCCCCTCGATCTGGTGGGTCTGGGCTTCGGGCCTGGACAGGACTCGGGAGGCTCGGGTACGGTCCGGCGGCCTGTGTCCGGGGGAGGTCTGTGCATGGTCGGTTCTGATGCAAGCTCCGCGGATGACCACGTCCTTTCGGTCGTGATCCCAGCCTACAATGAGCGCCACACCCTGAGGGAGCTCTTGCGGCGCGTCGTCGCGGAGCCCCAGCGCAAGGAGATCATCGTCGTCGACGATGGCTCCATCGATGGCACCCGGGAGATCGTCGAGTCGCTTGGAGATGACTGGGCTCCGGTGCTGGGTGTCGACGACCCGGAGCAGCAGGCGCGCAATCGTTTCGTGGCCGTCCTGCAACCCGAGAACCAGGGGAAGGGTGCCGCCCTCTCGGCAGGTTTTGCCCGCGTGACCGGCGATGTCGTGATCATCCAGGATGCCGACCTGGAGTATGAACCCAGTGACTATGCGGTCATGCTCGAGCCGATCACGAGCGGTGATGCGGACGTCGTCTACGGAACGCGGATGACCGGGCCCCGGCGCAGGGTCCTCTTCTTCTGGCATCTGGTGGTGAATCGGATCATCACCCTGCTCTCGAACCTGGCGACGAACCTGACCTTGTCCGACATCGAGACTTGCTACAAAGCCTTCGACGCCAGTCTGCTGCCGCGCTTTCGGGTTCGATCGAAGGGTTTCGGTGTGGAACCCGAGCTCACTGCCAAGTTCGCCCGAATGGGCCTGCGGATCTACGAGGTCCCCATCTCGTACAACGGGCGCACCTATGAGGAAGGCAAGAAGATCGGCTGGGTCGATGGTGTTGTCGCACTCTGGACCATCTTGCGATACGCGGTGATCGACGACATCGATGTCGACATGTCAGGTCACTCCACCCTACGTCGCATGAGGAAGTTGCGAGCCTACAACTCCTGGATGTGGAGCCGGATCGAACCGTTCGTGGGTGAGCGGATTCTCGAGGTGGGTTCGGGCAGCGGCAACATGACCCGTTTCCTCGTGGGTCGCGATCAGGTGACGGCCACGGACATCGATGATCGATACGTCGGCATCCTGTCGATCCTGTTCCATTCGAGCCCGAACGTGCGGGTCCTGAAAATGGATCTCGGAGAGGAGCCCCGCGCCGATGTGAAGGCCTCGGCATATGACACCGTCGTATGCCTGAACGTGCTTCAGTACATCGAGGACGACAACGTGGCATTGGAGCGGCTCTATCGGCTGCTCGAGCCAGGGGGTCGAGTGGTGCTGTTGGTGCCCGCCCTCGAGGGCCTGTACGGCGAACTCGATCGATCGATGGGCCACCACCGGCGCTACTCCATGCCCGTGATCCGAGAGCAGTTGCGGAAGGCGGGGTTCGACGTCGAAGTCACCCGCCATTTCAATGCGATCGGTGCGGCGGGTTGGTGGCTCAACTCGGTGCTGCTCCAACGTAAGAAATTGCCCGGTCTCCAGGCGCGCATCAGCAACTGGCTCACACCCCTGCTCAGGGTCGAAGATCGCTTGGAGCTTCCGTGGGGGATGTCTCTCGTGGCCATTGGCAGACGCCCGAGCGCCTAGCCCGGGGCGGGGCGTGAATACCTGGTCCTTGTGGGCGAGCCCGGTATTTGCGCTCGTGCTGTGCTGCCTCTTTCTCTTCTCGCCGGCACCCGGCCCGGACGACTTCGTTTGCGGCACATACCATCACTTCGGTCGGATCGGAGTGATGCAGAACTGCGACAGCGCCCACTTCGTGAAGCTCGCCTTCGAGCCGAGCCGGCTCTTCGACGTCCAGGAGAAGCGACAGAGCCGACCCCTTTACGTGATCGCGACCAGCATGGTCGCTCAGCCCTTCTGGCTGCTGCCGCGGCTCGTCAACGCGGAGGCCATCACCTTCTTTCGTGCGGGCTATCTGGGTCTGGTGCTGTTCAACTTCTTGCTACTGGGCCTCGCCATTCATCTGGGAAACCTCACGCTCCGACAGCATGGCATCGGCGTCGGCTGGATCGCGCTGTTCACGGTCATCACCGCATGCAACGACGTCACGAAAGCCTTCGTCTGGACGCCGCACCAACAGATCTTCAACCTCTTCGTTCCTCTGGTCGCGATCTTCGTTCTGGATCGTTTGCTCGGGCGTCCCGTGCGCCCGCTGTCCTGGCGCCTCGCGAGCCTGGGGCTCGGGTTCGGCTCCCTGGCCTACGGGGCCTTTCTCGGAGTGCTGCCGTGCCTGCTCGGAGCGAGGTTTCTCCAGATCGGCAGGCAGGGCCCGTGGTTTCGGGAGGGTCTGACGATGTTGCTGCTCTCGGTGGCACCCATCCTCACGTGGATGGGCCTGGTGCGGCTGGTTTCCGGGAGCTTCTTCAGCAGTGAGATCACCGACTATCGCCAGTTCGTGTGGATCCTCGACGCCGCGGGTGAAGGGCTCCCCGAGCTTCTCGCGGGGGTGGAGAGAGCCACCGTCGGGTTCGGCAGAACCGCGGCGTCCTGGGAGATCGCACCCTTTCTCGCGGTGGCGGGTATCGGAATCGCGCTCCTGTCGATTCCAGGGAGTAAACCCAAGCCGCCCCACTCCAACATGCCATGGGTCTGTGGAGGGGTCCTGGCCTCGCTCGTGTTGTTCCTGGCGGCCATGGGCTATTCGCAGGTTCGCCTCAGCACTTCCCTCGTGCCTCCCGCAGTGCTGATGGCTGCGTGGGCCTGGAGTGGGCTGCTCCGAGATCGACCCGTCTTGCGAAGGCCCGCGACCCTGTGTGGGGTGTTGTTCGCGATCGGATGGATCGCCGTGCATCTCTCGAAGTCCGGCCCCTATTCATGATCAGCCCGGAAGCTCGTCGACCTCTTCCGATGAGGGCCGGTGTGTAGCCGAGACGAGCAGGAAGAGCATTGCGGCGAACTGGGCGAACAGCACGAGTGACACGTTCGCGTGGATGTATCGCACCGTGTAGAGGCTATGTACCGATGCGGCCGTCAGGTTCGCCGAAAGCACATAGATCGACAAAGCAACGGCGATCCAGCAGATCGGATGTTGTCTGGACCTCGGCAGGCCACAGATGACGACGAGGAGCGCAAGCTGGATCGGGAAATTCAAGTTGCCGAACAAGCGATAGCCGTTCGAAAGAATCTCCCCCACGGGCCTGAACCCCATGAACCACACCCGTCCGTCGGGTTGTTGAGCGGGAAGCTCGGGAAAGGCCATGATGGCCTCGTAGTAGGCCCGGTTGGTTGGATGTTTCGACAGAGCCTCCTTCGCTGTGGTGACGCTCTTCTTGGCCCCTCCCAGGACGGCCGGCATGCGATGGTACATCCGCCGATCGTAGATTCGCGAATCCTGTACGACATAGAAGCGCCCGAGATTCCGCCAGACCTTGTGCGCGTAGCCCAGGGGATGCTCGATGAGGCCGCGCTTGAAGGTCTCCATGCAGAAGGCGATCAAGCCCTCGCGGTCGTCCGCATAGCGATCTTGAAGGATGCGGCCTGCGTTTCCGTAGTACAGCCTGTCGGGGTTGAAGGTCTCCGATGGGTAGGAGCGTTCGTCTGCCCGGTGTCGTTTGAGTTCGGCGCGGTAGGCAGTCAGCAGATCACGGATCAAGGCTGCGTCGGGCTCTTCGATTTCGGGGCGTTCCAGATCATCTTCCAACAGGTCCGCAGCGAGGTCGAAGTGCCAGAACATGAGCACCCTGGAGAGGAATTTCCCGGACATCGGGTCATCGCGCGCCAACTCCCGTTCCGGAAGCCAGAGCGTGAACGTCACCAGAAGAGCGGCGACCAGGAAGGGCGGTACCAGTTCGCGCGCGGTGGCCCTGTAGCTCACCAGCACGGCAAAGACGAAGGCACAAGCCGCAGGAATGACGAGTGCGGTCTGCGGTCGAAGGAAGTAGAGCAGGCTCGCTGTAACGAGCGTCGCTGTCGCAAGGCCCAGGCGTCGAAGGCGCCGCTCCGGATCGGTCCGGACACGTATCAACTCCACGCTGACCAGCACGAGAACCGCTCCGAGCGGCAGGGACATTGCTTCTGGGCGGATCAGGTGTTCGAAGTGGATGTTCCGCATCAGGAAGAGGTGAGCTGCCAGAAGGAAGATGCCGGCTCCCGCACGGACCCGGGGGAGCCAGGTCGGACTCTCGGGAATCGGGATCCTCATCCAGGCCAGAAGCAGCACGCCGCCGCCAAGCAACCCAATCCCGTGTTGAAGCCACGGGATCACGCTGAAGCTGTCGAAGAGTCTGAGAACTCCGTACACGAATAGGGGGTACGGAAACTGACGCGACGCGATGTGGGTGAATTCGCCTTCGTTGAGGGCGTGGACCGCCGGACCTAGATATCCCCAGAAGTCAGCGTCGACAAAGGGAACCGCGGGCAGCCTGGCGCGTTCGAGCACAGCGAGACTAACGACACAGGCAACGGCCACCCACCACTGCGTCCGTTGCGACGGAACCCTCCCAGGCATGATGATCGCAAGCTACCACCTGTCCGACGCTACGTCACCGCCCGGATCAGCGGAGCCAGGCCCGCGACCGAACGCAACCGTTTCCATTCGATGCAGTGCCAACCAATTCGGGCCTTCCGGTACAACGAGGTTCATGGCAGATCGTGGGGCTCTCGGCGACTTTCCGGTTGGCTACCCTCTCACGGATCCGCTTCTCTTCCAGAGTGCGATCACGGGGGGATCCAGATGGGCAATCGAAGGTTCCGGGTCGCGGCCGTGCAGATGTCACCCGTGCTGTTCGATCGCGATGCCACGACGGAGAAGGTCGTCCGCACGATCGAACGTTGTGGCCGCGAAGGTGTGCGCCTCGCGGTGTTCCCCGAGACGATCATCCCCACCTATCCCTATTTCGCGATGGTGGAGCCGCCTCTCGGGATCGCCGGCCTGGTGGAGCGCTTGCGAGATGGAGCCGTCGATGTTCCGGGGTCAGTGACCGAGGCTGTGGGTGATGCCGCCCGTCAGGCCGAGGTGGTCGTCGTGCTGGGGGTGAACGAGCGAGATGGAGGAACCCTCTACAACACCCAGCTCGTCTTCGATGCGGATGGAACGCTGCTGGGAAAGCGCCGCAAGATCATGCCCACTCACCACGAACGGATGATCTGGGGCCGCGGAGATGGAAGTGGGCTCGTGGCGTTCGATACAGCGGTGGGCCGCCTGGGCGCGCTGATCTGCTGGGAGCACTTCATGCCTCTGGCGCGCTACGCGATGATGGCCGAACGGGAGGAGATCCATTGCTCCCATTTCCCCGGTTCCCTGTTGGGAGCATCCATGGCCGCACAGATCGATGCTGCCATCCGTCACCATGCCGTCGAGTCCGGCGCCTTCGTCGTCAATGCCACCGGCTGGCTGAGCGATGCTCAACGGATGGAGATCGCATCGGATTCGGGTCTGGCCGAGTTGCTTCGCGGGGGGCTCGGTACTGCCGTCGTCTCGCCTCGTGGTGAATACCTGGCGGGGCCACTCGGGGAAGGTGAAGACCTCGCCATCGCGGAGATCGACCTGGCTGTCATCGGGCAACAAAAGGGCCTGCTCGATACGGTGGGGCACTACGCGCGCCCGGACATTCTTCAGTTACGGGTCGATCGCAATCCCCGGGAAGTCGTCGAAGAAACCCCGTCTGGAGCTTCAAAATGAACACCCCCGCAACTCTCCGTGCAGGCCGATCCGCAGGCTTCGGTCGGATCAGGTTTTGCCTGCTCCTGCTTTGTTTCGCTCTGCCGATGCCCGATCTAGCGCGCGCCAGTGTTCTCGACGATTGCCTGAGCGAGCAGGGGATGCCGCGCGTGGCGCGCGCCCTCGGCGAAGACGGAACCCTCCAGTATGTGCTGGTCGCAGCCGAGGAGGGCGGACGGCCCACCCGGATCTCGCCCCTGGCGCCCGACGGCACCCCGCTCGCCGTGGTGTTTCGCAAGGCAGCGGAACGCATGAAGGCGGGCCATCTGACGCCCCTGTGGAACCTTCGCGAATCCGAACTGGCCAGTCGGGTCAGCTCTCCTGTTGCGGTGCCACAGGCATCTCTCGATGCGGAAGAGACCTTGATCGTCGCTGCGGGCCTCAACTATGCGGCTCACGCGGAGGAGGTCGGAGGAGGCGACACCTTCCTGTTCCCGAAAGCTGTCGAACCCACGGGTCCATACGACACGCTGGTGCCTCCGGCCGATGTGACCCTGCTCGATTGGGAGGTCGAGCTGGGTCTGGTGCTGATCGAGGCGATCGATCTCGAGGCGCTGCCCAACGAAGACGCCTTTCTCGATCAGGCCGCCTATTTCGTCGCCAACGATGTGTCGGATCGGGAGCCGATCATTCGCGAGAAGGCCATGGACGGTCCGGGCACGGGCTTCGTCAAAGCCAAGGCTCGACCGGGCTTCCTGCCCATCGGGCCCTGGATGGTGCGGGGGCGTGAACTCGGAGCTGCCCTCTTTGCGTGCGGAGCTGACGATCCGGGTCTTCGTCTGGATGTGGACGAGGGAGCTGGTCCGACTCGCCGTCAGGACTCGTCGACGGAGAGGATGGTCCTCGATCCGATTGAACTCCTTGCGCGCATTGCCGAGGAGGTGGCCCAAAATGGGATGCGATCTCCAATGCCCATCTTTCGTGGAGGCGAGATCAAGTACTACCCGTTGGCGAAACCAGGCCCGAACGGAACAGGCCTATTGCTACCGGCTGGAAGCATCCTGCTGACGGGTACGCCGGAAGGTGTCGCGTTGGCTGCCCCGAGGCCCGTGGGTCTAGTGCTGCGCGGCCTGCTCGAATTCCGAGGCCCCTTCGAGCAGTTCCGCTTGGAGGAACTCGAACGAGCAGAACGAGCCGAGCCCGGCGGCTACCTGTCGGCAGGTGACGTGGTACACACCTCCATCGACGGCCTGGGCTCCCAACGCTGGACCGTATCCCGCTGAGGCAAGAGTTAAGATAGGGGCTGTTAAGAGAAGGGCCGGTCCCATTTGTTAAGTTGCCGATTTCCC
>JAAELW010000563.1 GCA_024226235.1 bacterium | reverse complement strand
TTCTTAACGACGGACGGATGACACTGAGGGGCTTCGCGCTACGATTCGGCCGATGTTTCGCGCACTCCCGTTGTGGATCCTCACCTCGACCGCATTGCTCGTGGGCTGCGCCGGCCCGGAGGCCTGGCATCGTGCCGCATCGAAAGCCAGCGCCGCCGAGCCCACACCTGGGGGCAACCTGGATAGCATTCTGGTTGGACTGTTCGAGCCACCGTCCGGCGAAGGAGACCGGCTGGAAGTCGTCGAGTTGCGGGTACTCGCAATGAGCGAGTCGCCGTGGTCGAGCCTCGAGCCCGGCGACGAGGCTGCCCACGACGGACGCGTCGGGCTCACGACCCATCGTATCTGCCGGTTGCGCGAAGGCTTGACCTTTCACCGGGTCGAGCGTTCGAGCTGGATGATTTTCGAGCACGGGAAGCTCGTGGCCTGGGATCACGGGACATTCAAACCCGGCTGTGAAGGCGGCCGCAGCTATCACCCGGCCCGTACCGGGTACCTCGACCTCGAGCGCGGCTTGCTGCGCTACTCCGCCCAGCGCTTCCCCTCAGCCCGTCCCAGCCTGGAGGAGCGCTTCCGCGGCGGCCTGGCACTGCTGGAAGCCGAACGCCTGGAAGACGCAAAGCGCGCGCTCGGCCAGGCGGAAAGAAACCTGGCCGAGCTCTCCGACCATACCGAGACCCTGTTCGGCGACGAACGCGAAGCCGCTGAGCAGCGGCTCATCGCCGTCAAGGCACTGCACGTAAAGCTGCGCCGGGCGGTCCGAAAGGTCGAACGAGAGGCGGCCGACCAGACAAGCGGCTCCTGACGCGGCGGCTACCCCGGGGAACCCTGGCCAGCTAGCGCGAGCCGAGCCCCATCAGCAGCGCTCGCTTCAGCCCGGCTCCGAGGCCGGTCCTCGGATGGACGGCACGCTCGGGAGGCAGCTTCACGGGCCCGGGGCTTCCGAGCGCGAGCAGCTTGGTCACTTCCTCAGCGAGTTCCCGCATCTGACGGTGTACCGCGGTTCCCCTCGCATGGTGCAGCACGGAGCCCGGTTTGCCTGTCCCGGAGTTCAACGCCTCGACCCGGGGGCTGCGGGAGAGAAAACCCTGAAAGCGGGGCCAGCCTCGTTCATCGGTAGCGCGGGCCAGCCGGTCGTAGAGATCGCGCCCCTTGCTATCGACCCGCGTGCGTCGATCGACGAGCGTGAAGAGTATCCGGCCACGGCGCTCGCCACCCGGCTGGAGGCGCAGCAGTCCGAACGCCTTCTCGGCCTCCTCGAGCGAGGCCCAGTCCGAAACAGGCAGGATCACCAGATCTGCCGCGACCAGCGCGTTCTGGGTGAGCAACTCGAGATCGCTCTTCGTATCCAGGATCGTGAGCCCTTGGAAGGCGGTCCGATCGAGGATGTGGCGCAGCGTCTTCTTGTCCGAGGCGCGTGTCTTCAACGGACCCGAGTCCGGCGGTGTCGGTACGAAGTGGATGCCGTACTGGCCCATCTGGAGGACGGGGGCCAGGTTCCGCTGGGCCCAGCCATGCTTCAGGTTCTGCTCGCCGGGTTCTGCCGGGTTCAGCCGGAACATCCGATCGATGACCGACTGGTCGTCGAGGCCGACCAACAATACGCCCAGATCCTCGTGGAGGGCCCGCAGGTAGACGGCCAGATTCGTGACGACGGTGGTCTTGCCCACCCCGCCCTTGTTGGACGAAATGGCCAGCACCGGGTGGCGCGCGGGGGGCAAGTCCATCGCTGCGGAGGGTACCGGTCCGCTAGCATCACGTCATGTCAAGTGTCCGGGCTGTGGGCGTGATTCCCGCGCGCTGGGCTTCGAGCCGGTTCCCGGGCAAGCCGCTGGTGGAGATCGCGGGGCGGCCGATGATCCAGCACGTGGTCGAAGGCGCGCGACAGGCGAGCCGGCTCTCCCGTGTGTTGGTGGCCACCGACGACGAACGCATCGCCCGCGCCTGCACCGCGTTCGGCGCCGAAGTAGCGATGACCTCGGCAGATCACCCGACAGGCTCCGACCGTCTGGCCGAGGTGGCGCGCTCGCTCGACGAAGAAGTGATCGTGAACATCCAGGGCGACGAGCCGATGATCGAGGGATTCGTGGTCGACGCTGCGGTCGATGCGCTGCTCGAGGATTCCAGCCTGCCGATGGCGACCGTGGTGCACGCCGCAGAGGATGCCGGGCTCTCCGATCCGAACCGGGTGAAAGTGGTGATGACCAACAACGGCGACGCCCTCTACTTCTCCCGGAGCCCGATCCCCCACCGCCGCGATGACACCGCTCCGCGGCCGATCTGGCAGCATGTGGGCCTGTATGCGTATCGACGCCCCTTCCTGCTCGAATACGTCCATCTGACACCCACTCCCCTCGAACGCAGCGAAGCCCTCGAACAACTCCGAGCTCTCGAGCACGGGCACCGGATCCGCTGCGCGGTGATCGACGGCTGGCAGAGCGTCCCCGTCGACACACCCGCGGATGTCGCGACGGTCGAAGCCGCATTGGCGGACCGGCAAGAGCGGGGCCACGGACGTTGAACCCGAGCCGGGCGCTTGCTCAGGTCCGCGGACATTGAACCCGAACCGGGCGCTTGCTCGGGGCTGTTTGCTCTTCCTCTTTTCCGGTGCTGGAGCGCTGGTGGTCGAGACGCTCTGGCTGCGCGAGTTTCGCCTGTTGCTGGGTGCTACGGCTCCCGCAGTCTCGGCGACGTTGGTGGCCTTCTTCGCGGGCCAGGCGCTAGGCGCGGCCTGGGGCGGACGACTCGCCGCGCGTTCACCGCGACCGCTCGCCGTGTACGGAAAGCTCGAACTCGGGGCCGGATTGGCCGCCGCTGCCGTTCCGGCCGCATTGTGGCTGTTGCGTGGTGTCGTGGATGACGCGTCCGATGCACTCAGGGAGTGGCCCGCGGCACTCGTCGCGCTGCGCTTCGCTGCGGCGCTGGTGGCCGCAGCGCCTGCAGGCGTGTTCTTCGGGGCGACCCTTCCGCCCCTGGTCGCCAGCTGCGTCGGAAGCGGCGTATCCCTGGGCCGAGCCGGGGCCACCTTGCTCTGCGCCAATACACTCGGCGCAGCGACAGGTGCGGCCCTTGCGAGCTTCCTGCTTCCGGAATGGCTGGGCGTGCGTCTGGGCTACGGCCTGGGCATTCTGGCCCTGGTGCTGGCCGGAGGCCTCGGATGGATCTGGGCAGGCGGCGCTGAACCCGGCACACAGCCGCCCAAGGGCGCTCCAGCTCGCCCATCGCCTGAAAGGGACCGGACTGCAACAGGGGGGCTGTCCGGCGGTGCACTCCTGGCGCTCGCCGGAGCTTCTGGGGTAGCCGTCTTCGCCTGCCAGCCCCTGCTCGTGCAGGCGTTTGCACGTGTACTCAACCAGTCGACCTACGCTTTCGGAGTCGTGTTGGTCACCGTGCTGGTGGCCCTTGGCGCGGCGGCGGGATGCGTCGCGGTACTCGCCAGGCGCCTCGACGCCCGTACGCTTCTCGCGTGGGCCGCCGTCGCTGCGGCCATCGGCTGGGCCTCGTTCCCGATGGTGTTCGTCGATGCGACGGAGGGCCTTTCGTATTGGGGTAGCGAGGAGCCCTGGCCCGGCTACTTGTGGAGCGCGTTTGGCCTGGCTCTTCGGGTCGCAGGGCTGCCGCTGTTCGCATCGGGCCTGCTCTTTCCTGCGCTGCTGCACGCCGCAGGGAGAACCAACGAAAGCCCGGCAAACGCCGCAGCAACGACCGGCCGACTCTTGGCAGTCAACACGGCCGGGGCCGTGCTCGGCGCATTGCTGGCGCCCTATCTCCTGCTCCCCGGCCTGGGTTTGTGGCTGGCGTTCACCGCCGTGGCGATCCTGTACGGGATCGCCGCGATCGCAATTCCCGCCACGGCCGGCCAGTCGCGTTTGTGGCGAGACTGCGTGTTGGGCCTGGCCTGGATGCTGGTCCTCTCGCGCGGAAGCCCGGCCTCCCTGCCTGCACTGCACCTCGAAGCCGATGACCGCCTTCTGTTCAGCGAAGAAACCCCAGCGGGCCTCGTCGCGGTGGTAGAGAGACGTGGCGGCCGGTTCATCCAGACCGACAACCACTACGCGCTGGGCGGAAGTGCCGATCGGGTACACCAGGAACGCCAGGGACACGTGCCGCTCCTTCTCCACCCGGCACCGAAGCGTGCACTCTTCCTCGGCTCGGCCACCGGCGGTAGCGCGGGTGCTGCGCTCGCCCATCCGGTCGAGGAGCTGACCCTCGTCGAACTGACCCCTGGTGTCGCCCGGGCAGCCGGTTTCTTCAGCGAGACCAATCGTGGCGTGTACGATGCGCCCCCTACCCGGGTCGTTCTCGATGACGCGCGCAGCTTCCTCCGCAGCACAGGTCAGCGCTTCGACGTGGTGGTCGCCGACCTGTTCGTGCCGTGGCGCGCGGGAACGGGCTCGTTGTACTCGGAAGCGCATTTTCGCGCTGCCCTCGAACACCTGACGGAAGGAGGCCTGTTCTGCCAGTGGCTGCCTCTCTACCAACTCTCGGAACCCGAGCTGGCGATCGTGGCCGCAACTTTCCAGACCGTATTTCCAGACGCATTGGTGTTTCGAGGCGATTTCTACGGACGCTTCCCGATCGTGGCACTGATCGGATGGCGAGGCTCGCCTCCACACGCTGCGAGCATCGATGCGCGCATCACCGCGCTGGCCCAGGCGGGCGAGGACGACCGCTGGGTCACCCACCCCGATGCCTTCTGGTCCCTCTACATTGGACGTCTCGGTGCCCGGACGTGGAAGGCCCCGATCAATACCGACGACCATCCGCATCTCGAATTCGTCGCCGCCCGAAGCCACGCCGGGGGAGAACGAGGGAAGCTCGACCCGATCGTGGGCCCTGCATGGGTCCGAATCGCCCGGCAACTACGCGAAGTCAGCCTGGCGAGCCCCGTACCTTTCCCAGGACTCGGCGAAGCCGCACGCCGCGCGGGAGATGGCGGTCATGCCCTGCAGGCCGCCGGTGCCCTCTTCTCGATCGGCAACCACAACCAGGCAGGTCAGGCCATGGCTGTCGCAGCGGAGCTCCTCCCGCAGGAAGTCTTCGCCGAAGCGGAAGCCGACCCCACAGCCTCCGATGTCTGGCAGACGCAATAGAGGAGCGTCCCCTCTGTTGCGTTCAGACCTGGGTCCATTCTTTTCCGTCGGTGCCGGGGGGCTCGTGGAAGTGACGCCAGTCGGTGAGTTCGTGGTTGGGGCGTTCCAGGTAGTTCTCGGGGAGTTCGCTGCGCAGCACGAAGAAGGCGTTCGGTGCCCAGCTGTCGGTGTGCACGAGCGCGTAGCCCTTCTCGTTGCCCAGCTTGCGGAGCGCGGCCAGGCTCGCGCCGTGGTAGCAACTGTCGTCCTGCCATACGTGGTCGGGGTCGTAGGGCATGGTGCGTGCGTCGTCGGGCCGAAAGAAGATATTGTACTCGACGACCACGACCCGGGGTGTGAAGCGATCCAATGCCTTCCATACCCAATAGTCGTTGCCATCGATATCGATCGACAGCAGGTCGAGGCGCTCGGGTACCCCGTGCTCGGCAAAGAGATCGTTGATGTTCTCGGCCGTGACGAACGCGCGCTTCACGAGCGGATCGTCATCGGAGGCGGCTGCATCGAGCAGCAGACCCGTCCAGCCGTGGTTCAGGCGCAGGTTTGCGGTATTGGAGACGGCCAGGCCATCCTTCGCGCCGAATTCCACGAAGCTGCACTTGCCTGTGCCAATGGATTCGAAAATGTGCAGGAGCACGCCATCCTCGCCACATTGGGAATGGACGTGCCTCTCGAAGGGTCGAAGATCGGTTTCCATGGCCGCGCAGGATAACGCTCGATTCGGATTCCTGCGGCAGACCGGAACGGCCTCTGATCCGGATTCCTGTGGCAGACCCCGAACGGCCTCTAGAAGCGGAGCCGGCGAGCCCGGGGCCGGCGCGGCTCGGGCGGCGGCGGATCCCCCAGCAGGGCGTCCTCACAGGAAACGCCCGGCGGCGCGTAGACGACCCGCCCATCCGTACCCACGATGCAGCGTCCTTTCCGTCCACGACCAGGTTCCTCCGAGCTGGCCGCTGCCGCCGAGGAACCCGATTCCTTGCACTTCCTGCCGCGCGGCTGGTGGAGGAGGCCCTTCGGACCGTAGATGCAGGCCTTCCCGCGAGTGGGCTCGACCTCCGGTGCTTCTTCCTCGGGAGCCGGAGCCGCGGGAACGGGAGCCGCGGCAGGGGCAACAGGCTCTGCTTCCGGGGCCGGTGACTCTGCCTCCGGCTGCGCTGGGCTCGAGACGCGGTTGAACGAGCCGTCTGCGTGACCGGGCTGGGCCAGCGTCAGGAGCAGGAGCGAAACCGCGTATGTGCGCCACATCCTTCGCCCATCGGCAGATGGGGGCAAAACCTGGAACGGCCCTCTAGGACGCGCCAGCTCCCCTTCGCAACAGGGCCTCGAAGAAGGAAATGGCTTCCAGATACCCATCGACGGCTACCCGCTCACTCACCCCGTGCAGGCGGGTCCGGTCCGAGAGACTCACCCGAATGGGCAGGAAGCGGAAGCTGTCGTCCGCTATGCGACCGTAGTGTTTGGAATCGGTGCCTCCGACCACGAGGGCCGGAGTGGTGACCGCGTCGGGCGCGATCTCCGATATCGCCTCGCGCAGAACGGAGTAGGCCGCTGACCCGGGATCGGCAGTCGCCGAAGGCTCTCGAGCACGGACCACCTCGAGCTCGATATCGGGCCCGACGATCTTTCGCACGCGTTCGACCACCGCACCGCTCGTGTCCCCCGGAATGATCCGGAAGTTCACCATCGCCCAGGCTTCCCTTGGCAGGATGTTTTCCTTGGTTCCGGCGCCGGCCATGGTCACCGCTGTGGTGGTACGGACGAACGCGTTCGCCGTCGGATCATCAGAAAGGCGAGAGTGGCCGATCCAGGAAAAGAGCGGGTTGGTCAGAAACAAGCGAGGCAAAAACGAAAGCTCTGGCGCCAGGGCCCGCAGCATCTCGCCGAATACGCCGTCGGTCCGCAACGGCATCGGATTCTCCTCCAGCGCAGTAACTGCACGCGCCAGCTTCCCGATGGCACCGCTCTTCCGAGGCATGCTCGAGTGCCTGCCGGGCGAGCGGGCCGTCATGCGCAATGAGAGGAATCCCTTCTCCGCGATTCCGATCAACGCGAGCGGCTTGTCGACACCGAGCGCGCCGTCGGCAGCAATCACCATGCCCTCGTCCAGGCTGAACCACAGACGAACCCCACGCTCCTCCAGCAAGTCCGTAATCGCCGCCGCGCCGTGGTCTCCGCCGAGCTCCTCGTCATGGCCGAAAGCCAGCAGCACCGTGCGAAGCGGTGTGAAACCACTGGCGAGCAGGTTCTCCACGGCCTCGAGCGTGGCGAACACGCCAACCTTGTCATCGAGTGCTCCGCGACCCCAGATATACCCATCGACGATCACGCCGCTGAAAGGCGGCTGCTCCCAGCTCTCTTCGGTTCCTTCCGGGACCGGCACGACATCCAGATGGGACGCGAGGAGCACCGGCTGGAGCGTCGGATCGCTCCCCTGCCAGGTGAATAACAGGCTGTGTTCCGCGACCTGCTCGCGCTTCAGCTCTGCATGAACGCGAGGGAAGCTCTCTTCGAGATAGGCGTGCAACGCACGGAACGGGATCGGATCGAAATCGGCCGGATCCTGGTGGGAAATGGTGCGGAAGCGCAAACCCGTCGCGAGGCGCTCCTCCGGCGAGACAGCCGTGGCCGGCATCCCAGCATTCAACACCCCGAACATGAGCAGAGCCGTGCAGCACCACCTCATCCGCGAATCCTCTTTTCGTAGCCAGCCCATTCCTTCTCCCTCAGTCGAAACTTCTGGATCTTGCCCGTCGAGGTCTTCGGCAGCTCGGCGAACTCGATCGCCTTCGGACACTTGAAGTGGGCCAGGTGCTCCCGGCACCAGTCGATCAGTACCTGCTCCGTCAACGTTTCACCCGGCTTCAGGGAGACGAAGGCCTTCGGCACCTCACCCCAACGCTCGTCGGGTACCGCCACGATCGCGGCCTCGAGTACCGCAGGATGGGTCACGACCACGTGCTCGACCTCGATCGTCGAGATGTTCTCCCCACCACTGATGATGATGTCCTTCTTCCGATCCCGGAGCTCGATGTAGCCATCCTCGTGGACGACGCCCAGATCCCCCGAGTGGAACCACCCTCCCGCAAACGCGACAGCCGTAGCCTCTTCGTCCCTGAAATACCCCTTCATCACATTGTTGCCGCGCATCACGACCTCACCCATCGTCTCACCGTCCGCCGGCACATCCGCCATCGCATCATCGACGACCCGGAGGTGGGTCGCATGGTGATAGGGCACACCTTGGCGCGCCATCACCCGGGCCTTGCCTTCCGGATCGAGACCCTCCCAGCTCGCCTGCATCTCGCAATAGACATGAGGACCATAGGTCTCGGTGAGTCCGTAGAGATGGATGATGCGGATCCCCAGCTCTTCCATGCGCCGCAAGAGGGTCGGTGAGGGTGGCGCTCCGCCGGTGGCTACACGAATGACTGGATCGAAGTGCAGACCCACGGCCTCCGGCGCTTCTGCGATCATCAACAACACGGTCGGTGCAGCGTTGAAGTGGCTCACGCCCTCCTCGCGGATCAGCTGGAGGATCTTCGCTGGTTCGACCGCGCGAAGCATCAGATGGGTGCCACCGGCGCCGGTCACGCCCCACGGAAAGCACCAACCATTGCAGTGAAAGAGAGGCAACGTCCAGAGGTAGACCGTGTCCCGGCCAAGGCCGTGAACGAACATCTCACCCAGCGCGTTCAGGAACGCGCCCCTGTGGGTATACATCACGCCCTTCGGCTTGCCGGTCGTACCGCTCGTATAGTTGATCGAAGTGAGATCGTTCTCGTCGGCTGGCGCCCAGGAAAGCGGCAGCACCGGCGCTCCTTCTACGAACTCCGAATAGGTCGGGCCGTCGAGTGGAGCATCACAGAAGCCGGCGACGGAATCCTGGATGTTCACGAGCAACGGATTCGCAGCCAGGCCGCCGGACACTTCGGCCACTCGAGGTGCGAGCTCCGAATCACAGAAGACGATCTTTGCCCCTGAGTGCTCGAGGATGTAGCCAACCTCTTCGGCATTCAGTCGTGTATTGATCGCCACGAGCACCGCATCGGCCCGCAGCACCGCGAAGTGGGCAACCAGCAACTCGGGGATGTTCGGGGCCAGGAAGGCCACGCGATCACCGCGCACGATTCCAGCACGCCGGAGGGCCCCGGCAAGCCGACCCACTTCTTCTGCCAGACGTAGGTAGCTCCAGCGCAACTCCCCGTAGACCAGTGCGGTCTTGGAGGGAAAGACGCGAACCGTACGCTCGAGGAGCGCCATCGGCGTCATCGGATCCATATGCACTTCGGAGGAGCTCGCGGTCATCGGGCCGAATGATACCCGCACCGGCTGTGACCGCGCGCACAGCCCGCTTCGGGCCCGCCTGCGAGGTTCAATCCGTTCGAGGTTTCGCCCGCGCGGCGCCCTCTCCTCGCTGGCGTCCGGAGGTTCCGGGCCCTTTCCCCGTCCGGGCGAGGAACGGGGCGCCCGCGGGCTCCGAACCCTCGCTTCTTGGCAGCGGGGGAACCGCTTTGGGTCGCTGAACAAGCGACCCCCGGGAGCAGGTCCTAAAGGACCCCGATGCGGCTACGGCATCCGCGCTCCCGGGGGCGGTGGCCTGGGACGACGTCCCAACGGCCGAGAAGAATCAATCTTCGGCTCGGGTGGCTAAAACGCCGCCACCTCACTCGCCGTAGGTCTAGATTGGTCCAATTTTGTACCTCCTTCTCGGCGTTGGTCGTACCCCACGAGACCCAGTTCTCGCTTCGGTCCCGAATGCCTGGAGGGCGCCGAACCCACCGCCACGGGTCGCTTCGTCGGCCAGAACTCTGGCCGCCGAAACTCGGGAATGAGTGATTTCCCTACCAGCGACCCTATCAGACGCTACAGAGGGTGGCTAGCATCGCCTGCCCATGGCCCCTACCCCCGAGACCGCAACCCTGATCGTCACCTGCCCGGATCGAAGGGGGATCGTGGCGAGTCTGGCCCAGGTGCTGCACGGCCATGGCGGCAACATCCTGGATGCCGATCAGCACACGGATATCAGCGCGAACCAGTTCTTCCAACGCATCCGGGTAGACCTGGCCGAGCTCACCTCGGATCGCACGAGTCTGGAACGAGCAGTCGCCGAAGTGGCCCTGCGCTTCCAGATGCAGTGGCGCATCACCTGGCCCGGCGACAAGAAGAAAGTGGCGGTCTTCGTCTCACGCTACGACCACTGCCTCTGGGATCTCCTGCTCCGTCACCGCGCTGGCGAGTTCGAATGCGAAATCGTCGCGGTCGTGAGCAACCATCCGGATCTCGAGTCAATTGCGACACAGTTTGGTGTAGATTATCACGAGTATCCGATCACCGCACAGACGAAGCCCGAACAGGAGCGCAAAGAACGGGAGCTTCTCGAGGAACTGGGCGTCGATTTGATCGTACTTGCCCGCTACATGCAGGTGCTCTCCGAAGAATTCGTGGCCGCGTATCCGAACAAGATCATCAACATCCACCACTCATTCCTGCCAGCCTTCATGGGCGGAAAGCCCTATCACCAGGCCTTCGAGCGGGGCGTGAAGCTGGTCGGTGCCACCGCCCACTACGCGACGACCGATCTCGACGAAGGGCCGATCATCGAGCAGGCAGTCGTCCGCACATCGCATAGGGATTCAGTCAAGGATCTGCTGCGCAAAGGACGCGACGTGGAGCGCATGGTGCTCGCCAAGGCCGTGCGGAACCATCTGGATGATCGCGTGATCGCCTACG
>JAAELW010000562.1 GCA_024226235.1 bacterium | reverse complement strand
GTCATCGATGGTGATAAGATCGAGATCACGGCGCGCATCCTCCACCTCAAATTCGACGGCCGTGAGGTCTCGCAGCGAATCGCCATCGCGACCTCTGCGACCCCTGCGACCTCTGCGACCTTTGCGAGCGCTACCTGTGCGTGAGCTCGGCCTTGCGCCTCCGTGGAGCAGACCTTCGGAGCAGGCCAAGGTGGCGCGCGACATGGAGGCATTTCGAGCCATCGTCGATCGTCCCGCTCTCAACCGCTGGGGCCGACTGTTCCACCTGTCTGCACAAGACCTCGAGAGCCTACGCCGCACCACGGAACGGAACATGGGCCGGCAGGCGTCGGACCTGGCCAACTACTTCTGGTTCGAGTTCGAGAAAGGCACCCGAGGGGAGGAGATCGCGAGCGAGATCCTGAAGCTCGCCAGCGTCGAAGACGCCTATCTCGCCCCGATACCTCGCGATGCGCAGGACATCCCCCCTCCGACACCCAACTTTCAGAACACCGGCAACTCGCGTGGCTTCAGTCAGCGCTATCTGCGCTCGGCGCCGCTCGGCATCGATGCTTTCTACGCCTGGACGAAGCCGGGTGGTAGCGGCGCGGGGATGACCGTGATCGATATCGAGAGCGGCTGGATTGTCGACCACGAGGACCTACCGACCATGGTCTACCAGGACGGGAGGGTGAACAACGGCGACGGCAACCACGGCACCGCCACGATGAGCGTGATGGTGGGCGGGAACAACGGTTACGGCGTCACCGGCATCGCGTACGACGCCGAGGGCGGCGTGGGGTCGGTCAATCGCAACTACGCCAACATCTACTTCATCAACGTCGGCGATGCAATCATTCAGGCCATGCTGGCGCTGAGCGCCGGTGACGTGATCGTCATCGAACAGCATGCGCAGCTCTTCTTCGGCGAAGAGAACTGCACGACCTGCATCACGGGCACCGGCATGCCCAGCGACAGTTGCGGGCTGATCGCGATGGAATACTGGCACCACATATTCGACGCCATCGCCTCGGCGTCGGCGGCCGGGGTGATCGTGGTGGAAGCCGCCGGGAACGGGCAGCAGAACCTCGATCACGAGCGCTATGACAGGCGATTCGACCGCAACTGGCGCAACTCGGGTGCGGTTCTCGTGGGTGCCGGCAGCAGCAGTTTCGGGGGGTCGGCCAATGCTCGTAGCCCGAAGTGCTTCAGCAATCACGGATCGCGCCTCGACCTACAGGGATGGGGCGAAGACGTCATGGCGGCAGGCTACGGCGAGAGCGGCGGGGCCTTGGATATCGGTCTGCGCCCGGGCGGCGGCGACAACCGGCAGTGGTATCGCGACGACTTCAGCGGCACGTCGAGCGCCTCGCCCGTGGTTGCGGGCGCGGTTCTGGCGGTGCAGGGGGTGCAGAGCGCCAACGGTCACCCGCCGCTGAACTGGCTCGAGGTGCGCGACCTCTTACGCGACACTGGCCAGCCGCAGCGGGGCTCCGACCTGATCGGACCTCTACCCGACTTACAAGCCGCCATCGACCGCCTCGAGCAGGACTTTCCGCCGCCGCAGCAGGACGCTATCCTATCAGGTGCCACCCACTTCGGGCGGCTTTTGTTTTCAACAACTTACGAGCGGGGCAGCAGTCCGAAGTTGCCGTACCCAAGTCCGGCGACTCGCGCGCTGTAGCTCCGCAGGCTGGCCGCGGGCCGGGCACTTCTGCAGGGGAGCCGAGCGCTTCGCCCTGGGG
>JAAELW010000561.1 GCA_024226235.1 bacterium | reverse complement strand
GTGGACTTTGGCGGGTGGCCTGACGCAAGCTGGCCGCCGGGAGTGGAATCGGGAGCCGGGTGCGGAGCCGGAGCCGGAGCCGGAGCCGGAGCCGGGGCGGATGCGGGACCGAGAGCGGGATCGAAACCGGGTGACGAGACGTCTCGGTTTTTCCGGTTGGAATCGGGGTGGTCCAGTCCCTTGCATGTATGGAAGCTCAAAGTGTTCGCGACCTCGACGTCTACCAGCGCGCCTTGGAGTTCGCTGGAATCGTGCATTCGATGCTGACCCCCACGCCACGTGGTCACAGCGATCTGGCGGACCAGCTACGGCGTGCGTCGGACTCCATCGTGCTGAACATCGCCGAGGGTGCTGGCGAGTTCAGCCCCAAGGAGAAAGCACGGCACTATCGCATCGCTCGGCGTTCGGCGACGGAATGCGTCGGTGCCCTCGACCTGTTCGGCGCGAGGAAGGTGCTCACAGAGGATCAGCTCGGGGCGAGCCACGCGCTGCTCGATCGCATCTTGGCCATGCTGACGAAGCTCGTCT
>JAAELW010000560.1 GCA_024226235.1 bacterium | reverse complement strand
GGCGAGCCCCGGGTTGGCAGAGCCCATCGATCCCCGCCCTGAAAGGGCGGAACATGCCGTGAGCCGAAGTTTCGCCCTTTCAGGGCGAGATGGTGGAGGGCTCGAGAACCCGGGGCTCGCGCTGCGTCGCAGACTCCTTGCGCGGCCCCGGGCTATACGATGGCGCCCTTTCAGGGCGAGACCTCGTCGGTTTGAGGCCGGAGGCTTCGCAGTATTTCGCGGATTCTGCAACGCAGAGCTGGCGGAGAAGATCCGCTCGGAACGGGGTCTGAGTTTGACACCAGGCTCCTAGAACCACCTAGCAAGCGAGGACCAGAGGACCATGGAAACTACAATGACCGCACCCCAGTTGCCACCTTGTGCTTACGTTCCGCCACCCTACGAGGGCCCGAGCCGGGACCAGATCCTGGCTGACCGTCGACGCTACTGCCACCCGGCGATCTTCACGCTGTATCGCGAGCCCCTGCTGATCGTCGGCGGGCACATGCAGTACCTCTTCGACGACACGGGCCGCCGCTACCTCGACCTGCTGGCCGGTATCGCCACCGTCTCGTGCGGTCACTGCCACCCGAAGATCACCGAGCGGGTCAAGGCTCAGATCGACCGGCTGCAACACGCGACCACGATCTATGCCCATCCCAACTTCGCCGAGCTGGGCCGGAAGCTGGCGGCGAAGATGCCGGAGGGGCTGGAGGTCACCTACTTCACCAGCTCGGGGAGCGAGGCCAACGAGCTGGCGATCGCGATGGCGCGTCTCTACACCGGCAACGAGGACGTGGTCGCACTGC
>JAAELW010000559.1 GCA_024226235.1 bacterium | reverse complement strand
CGTCTGAACCAGAATCCGAGTAACAGCTCGCGTCCGCCGAGCAGTCGAGCCCCTTGGATAGAAGCGGGACTTGACGAGGATGGGGCCGGGGATGAGGCCGAGGGTGAAGCCAAGGTCCGGAGCGTGGCGCAGGAGCAGGCGAGCGAGCGCGAGACGGAGAAGGCTTCGTCCTTGGAGAATTCGCCGAACAGTGCGGATGCTGCACAGTCGGAGCACGCAGCGTCGGGTTCCGAGGATCGGCCCTCGCCCCCGCGGCGTCGGCCGGGTCGCCAGCCGGGGGCCCCCGGTCACGGTCGCACACAGAAGCTGCCGGTGACCGGTACGGAGATCCATCGAGCCGAGGCATGTGCCGCCTGTGGCCAGACCCTGGGTCCGCAGGCCCCGTTCGTGGCATGCACGGGCCATTACGTGATCGACGTCGCCTGGGGCGACGGGGACCAACCCGGGATCATCCTGACGAACACCAAGCACGTGCACGGGGACACCGAGTGTGGCTGCGGCCATCAGACCCGCACGCTGCCGCACCGCGAGGAGGTCGACAGGGAGTGGCAGGTGGCGCTGAGCGAATGGCATCT
>JAAELW010000558.1 GCA_024226235.1 bacterium | reverse complement strand
TGTGCTCGATCAGGAGCTGAGCCCAGCGCCCTGGACGGCGAACTCTTCCCCACGTCCCCGATCCTGATCTCTGCCTCTCTTCCCGAGATGGCGATCCTGAGGCTGGAGAGCCAAGTGCAGACCCACCGGCCGAGATCAGTCTTTGAATCTTCATGGCATGCTCTGTCGGGAAGCGGGCGGGCGTCGTTCGTTCCGGACCTCGCAGACGCGCTTGCTCCCCGCTGCTAAAGAAGCGAAGATGGTCGCGTCTTCCGGAGAGCGAATGGGCGCAGAGGCAACACCGATACGGGTCGATCGAGCAAGGCTGGAGGCGGCCTCCGATCGCGGCACCCTGCTCAGTCTATGGAGCGAACTCTGCCCCGACACGCCGGCGGTGATCTCTGATGCTGGAGTGCGGACCTTTCGCGAACTCGACGCCCGCTGCAATCAGCTGGCGCGAGCGTTTCGGGCGGCGGGCCTTCGTGAGGGGGATGGCGTGGCGCTCGTTTGCTCGAACCGTCCCGAGTTTGTCGAGGTCCAGCAAGCCACGGCTCGCACTGGCCTGCGGCTGACGCCAGTGAACTGGCATCTGAGCGCTGAGGAAGCCCACTACATCATCGACAACTGTGATGCGAAGGTGCTGGTCGTCGACGCACGCTTCTCCGATATCGCCCGGGCGGCGATCGCTCAAAGTGCGAAGGCGAAGCTCAGACTGTCGGTTGGTGGGGACATCGTTGGGTACGAAGCCTACGAAGCCTGCATCGAGCCGCACAGCGGGGACGACATCGAAGCTCCCCTGCCCGGGACCGAGATGATGTACACCTCGGGCACGACCGGGCGCCCGAAGGGCGTGGCGTTTCGGCGCGGACCCCAGGAAGGCACATCCGTGTCGACCGTCAAGCCGGCCGGCTATCGCGCTGGGATGGGACACCGGCACCTGTGCACCGGCCCTCTTTATCACTCGGCGCCCTTGATCACTTCGATGCGCATCCCGCTCGCCGGAGGCGCCACGGTCGTGTTGATGGACGGCTGGGATGCCGAACAGACGCTGTCGCTGATCGAGCGTCACCGGGTTACGCACACCCACATGGTGCCCACAATGTTCCATCGCCTCCTGGCTCTGCCAGACGAGGTGAAGGCGCGCTACGACCTGAGTTCGCTCCGGTTTGCGATTCACGGAGCTGCCCCGTGCCCTCTTTCCGCCAAGCGGGCGATGATCGACTGGTGGGGGCCGATCATCTGGGAGTATTACGGCGCGACCGAAGGCATGGCTTCCGTGGTGGACTCACACGATTGGCTCCTGCGTCCGGGAACGGTAGGGAAGCCGCCCGGTGCCGATCACGTCAAGGTGCTCGATGAAGCTGGAGAGCCGTGCGCTCCCGGCGAGGTGGGGGCGATCTTCATTCGCAGCGCGGGGGCCGGTTTCAGCTAT
>JAAELW010000557.1 GCA_024226235.1 bacterium | reverse complement strand
GCATCGAGACCATCGGCTACTCGAACGTCGCGCCCGGCGGCTACGGCCAGTACATGAAGCTGATGGAGGGGCTGCTCCTGCCGGTCCCCAATGGCCTGTCAGCCGAGCGCGCCGCGCTCACCGAGCCCATGGCGGTCGGGACGCACGCGGTAGCCAAGGCAGCGCTGCCGCAAGGGGCCGCGGCGCTCGTGGTAGGCTGCGGGCCCGTCGGGCTTGCCGTGATCGCTGCCTTGAAGCTCACTGGCGCCAGTCTGGTGATCGCCGCCGACTTCTCGCCGAAGCGGCGCGCACTGGCGGAGGCCATGGGGGCCGACGCGGTGGTCGATCCCGCTACGAGTTCTCCCTACGAGCGCTTTCAAGATCTAGCGCAGGTGGATCCGGCCCAGGCCGCGCCGCGTCCCATCTGGCAGGGCGGCCCGTCGCTTCGCCCCCAGGTCATCTTCGAGTGCGTCGGCGTCCCGGGCGTGCTGGCCAGTGTGCTCGAGGGTGCCGAGGCCGGGGCGCGCGTCGTGGTGGTTGGTGTGTGTATGGAGCAGGACCAGTTCGAGCCCATCTACGCGATCAACAAGGAAATCGATGTCCGCTTCGTGTTCGGGCACACCCAGGAAGAGTTTGCGGCCACCCTGCGCCACATCGCCGAGGGCGAGCTTCCCGTCGACGGTCTCATCACGGGGCAGATAGGGCTCAGCGAAGTGGCCGGGGCGTTCGAGGCGCTGGCCGAGCCGGAGACCCACGCCAAGATCCTCATCGACCCGTGGGCCGAGGACGGCTGAATTATTGGACAAGCGAGATATCTCAATCTGGTGTCGCAACGGCTTCGATGAGCGCTACGCCACCGTGATCTTCGATGCCATCAACCAGCCGGGAAGCTACGAGACATTCGTAGGCGACCCCCGGCAGTGGGGCGTGACCGGGAGCGTTCACCTGTAGAGCGCTTCTCGTGCACGTCCAATCCGCGCGCCGCCTCGCAGGCGGACGCGCCGTGGAGTCGTCATGACCGAGACCATCCCCAACGTTTCCGAGCGCATCCTCGATCTTCTCGAGGCGGAGGGCGTGCGCACGCT
>JAAELW010000556.1 GCA_024226235.1 bacterium | reverse complement strand
GGAAGGGCGCTAAGCCCCCTTCCAACAACTGAATTCTTAACTCCGGCCCCACTTCCAACTGAATTCTTAACTCCGGCCCCACTTCTTAACTTCTTGAGTCAGGCCCCGCTGGTTGACTTCTTGCCGAGAGCGCCGCCGGGGTGACGGGCGTGGTAGGCGGCTCGGGTGAAGCCTCGTTCTTCTTCCAGGGCTGCGGAGAGGGCTGCGAGGACGAGCAGCTCGGCGGCGATGCTTGCGCGGGGGGCCAGGCCGAGGCCGCCGCCTTCCTGTTGAACGCCTGCATCGAGTACGACCTCCGCCTGCTCGGCCAGAGGCGAACCGGGATTTCCGGTGACGACGATGAGATGCGCACCGAGCTCACGAACGGCCTTGGCGGTAGCGATGAGTTCAGTCGTACCGCTGTTGCTGATTGCGATCACCACATCCCCCGAAATGATCTGGCCCGCGCTCCCGTGGACGGCTTCGGTTCCGTGCAGGAAGGTTGCTGGGGTACCCGTCGAGGAGAACAGGGACGCCACGTAATGCGCGACATGCTCGGGCTTCCCGATGCCGGTCACATGAAGCCGCCCGCCGCGGCTGTGACTGGCTCGGATGCACTCCGCTGCCGCATCGAAAGCGGTCGGATCGAGCCGTTCGCGAAGTGCGATCAACTCGTCCACGGCGATACCAAATGCACCCAATGCGCTTTCGGATGCGATCTTGGCCGTGTCACCCACAGCCTTGGGAAAGCTCAGTTCCAGCGGGGCACCATCGTAGAGTTCGCATACCCTTCCGAATGCCGCAGCAGGGTCGTCCGGAAATGCACCTAGCTTCTCCACACAGGCTGCGCCGCAAGCGTTGGCGAGGAGCGCTGCATCTTCCCAGCCGAGCTCGGCCGAGAGCGCCACGAGCAAGCCTCCCAAGAAGGCGTCACCCGCACCCGTCGTATCGACCACTTCCTTCGCCGCTTTGCTTGAAACACGCAGCGCCACACCCTCAGCAGAGATCGCGCAACCAGCCGCCCCGTCGGTTACCACGACCGCGGTATTTCCGTATCGCGCCCGCAGAGCCTCGGCAACGGCAAGTGCGTTGCCCGCTGCCTCGGGCACCAACTCCGCCGCAGCGGCCTTCGCGGGCTTCAACACATCGGCGGCACGCAACAGTTTTTCGAGTGTCGCCATCTTGCCGAGCCCGGGAACGGCATCCGAAGGCGGCAGGTCGAGATCCAGCAGTGTCGGAACACCGGCTTGCCCCGCGATCTCCAACACGCATAACGCGGTATCGAGAGGGAGCTGTGAAACTTCGGTCGTCACGCGTCTGGCGGCTTGAATGAGACCCGTGTAGTGCTTCCGAATGAATGCCGGTGTCGTTTCCGACGTCGCACCGGGCGCCATGTAGATCGCCCGCTCACCGGACTCATCGACGAAGATGTCCGCAAAGGTGCTCGCAGATCCATCCAGGACGAGATGCCGTTCGATGCCGAGCCCATCCATGGCCGCACGCAGGAAGCGGCCGCCCGGATCGTCGGCCTGTTTGCCGAAAATGCCCGTCGGAAGCCCGAGCACGGCCGCCCAGCCGAGGTGGTTCAGTACCACGCCGCCAACGCGCTGCTCCTCGGCAACGCCCTCGCGAACATGGATCATCCCCTTCTCTTCGCGGCCCAGGATGCGCGGGACACGGCGGATCCGATCCACCGCCATCGAGCCGATACCAATGGTTCGACCCTGGCTCATGGCGTGGATCCGGAATCCGGCGTCACCCAGGTGGGCACGAGCAGCTCGGAGGCCTGACCACAGACCTCTTCGAACATCGCGTCGAAGCGTTCCGCATCGGGGCGGGCAAGGGCTGGCGTACCCTCCGCAACCGCGTCGCTGCTGATCACACCGCGCTGAAGCAGCGCGCGCTTCAGGCACGCGATCGTGCGTTTGCCTCCTGCGGCCCGCGTTCCAATGCGGAAGGCCTCCACCACCTGCTGAACGCGGTCCATGCGCTCGGCATCTCCTGCGCGACACATCTGCCAGGCGCGCGCCCACTCTCGGGGCATCGCATTGGCCGGCCCGGCCACAACCCCGATGGGAAGCCCGCCGCGCATCCGGTTGCGCTGCCAATGCTCCGAGATGGAGCCCATGAGACCCGTACGGGGTCGGAAGATCTCGAAGATCAGCATCGCGTTGCCGACATAGATCCCGAACTCTCCGCGGTCGCGAAAGCCCGAAGCCGCTTTCGTGTAGTTCCCCAGCACGCGCTTCGACGCACTGACCTTGATGCCCCGTACGAAATCGAGACGCGAGAGCGCCTTGACCTGCCGCGTCCGGATGTGCGGGATCTTCGGGTCCACCACGATGTCTGCGTTGTCGTAGAGATAGATCGGAATGCGTCGTGTGCGTGCATCCAGGAGATCGGCCACATCGCGCGCGACGAAACGAACTGGATCCGTCAGACCACGGATCGACAGCGGTGCGAGCACGGCCGCATCCACACCGCAGGCGATTGCTGAATCGAGGTTCTCGAGGGTCTCCTCGGGTGTGCGCGCAGTGATTCCCGCCCAGGATTCAACGGGCCGTCCGAGCTCCGAGTTCAACTTGGCGACCTCTTCGGTACAGACCTGGATCACCCTCCGTTGGGTTGGGACGCCGATCCGGTCCCACTCTCCAGTGGTCCCAGCCGCAAACACGACATCAGCTCCGTACCCATCCTGGACGACGAAGCGCACGACCGAGCGCAGGTCGTCCTCGAGCAGCTGCCCGTCCTCGGACAGCGGCGTCACCACGGGCACCGAAAGCCCGGGTCTGGGTCGCGTATCCTCGACCGTCCGCATGGTTGGAGAGAATAGCGAGTCGGAGGGGGCGTTCCTTCCGCCCCCGAACCCCTCTAGACAGCCTCGAAGAAGGTCGCGATCGGGACGCCCAGGGCCGTGGCCACTTTGTACAGGGTCGTCACCGATGCGGCGCTCTTGCCGAGCTCGATCTGCGAGATCAGGCTCACCGAGAGGCCAGTACGGTTTGCCACCTGCTTCAGGGTCAGCGTCAGGTGATGTCGCCGCCCACGGATGCGCTCGCCGATCGCCGAATTGAGATGCTCTTCGGGATCGACAGCCAAACCATGCTCTTTCACGGCAGCCGAAAGCACCGGACGCAGTTCATCGATGACAGTGGGCTTCTTCATGTAGTCGAAGGCGCGATGCTTCATCGTCGCCACGGCGGCCTCCACGCTCGGCTCGTCGGTCATGCAGATGACGCACAGGTCGTCGTCCACGGAGCGGATCTGCTGGAGCAGGCCGATGCCGCCCTCCCCGGAGCGCCCGAGATCGAGCAGCACCATCTGGTAGCGGCCCTTCTTCACCTCCTGCGCAGCCCGGCGGGGCTCCTCGAGCGCAGTGGCTTCGTAGCCCTCCTGCACCAGGAAATGAGACAGCTGACCGCGCATCTGCACGTCGGGCTCGACCACGAGTACATTCAAAGGCTGGCTTCCTGCCATGATTCCGTTGACCTCCCCATCCATGGAAACACCCAACGATTCGGATGACATCGGAATTTCTTTAGGGGAAAACCCGAAGAAAATTCGGTGATTCCACGGACCTCTAGGGGCGGGGCTGCCGATCTGGGAGGAGCCACTCTCGACGGAACGTCTCCGGGCTTGTCGCCGTGGCCGTCACACCACGAAACAGCAATCGGACCCGGGGAGCCTCCCCGTGTTGAATTTCGAGCCAGGCAGGCCAGAGCACACCGTCGAAACTCTCCAGCGGCCCCAGTCGCACGATGATCCCGGTCGGCAGGTCGATGCGGACCGGTGACAGGCTCTCCATATCCACCCATAGGGAGGTGGCACCACGCCCACCGAGCACGTAGGCATCCAGATCATCGTCGTAGCCAAGCTCGATGGCGCCGCCGGAGGCCCCGAGCGCAGCAAGCGCCGTCTGGAGACTGGTGCGCTGAACGAGCTGTAGAAGATGAAGGGGGGGTAGGCGCAGCTCTCCGGTGTGAGCGCGACCGTCGTGTGTCGTTTCGAGGCGCGCCCCAACCCGAAGATGGCGCTCGACCCTGCCGTCGATCCGCAGCTCGAGCCGCGCGTTACCCGATGGATCCGTGATCAGGGTTCCGCTGGCGATCGCCTCGGCCGAATCGTCACGATGAAGGGTGACCTCCATCGCCAGTGCCCGATTTCGCTTGGCAGCAAGGTTCGCCTTCGCCACTGCGGCTGCCACCTGCTTCGCGGGTGGAACGTACGCAAGCGCGGAGGTCGCAAGCCCGAACGCGAGGATCAGGGCCCACACCGCCAGCGGGTTGAAGTTGCGAGCAGGAAACGTCATGCGCCGATGATGGTCTCCCGGCCCGCATAACGAGCCTTGCTGCCGAGCTGGGCTTCGATGCGCAGCAGCTGGTTGTACTTTGCGACCCGATCGGTCCGGCAAAGTGAGCCGGTCTTGATCTGGCCCGCTCCAGTGGCCACAGCCAGGTCGGCGATGGTCGTGTCTTCGGTCTCGCCGGATCGGTGGGAGACCACGGCGGAATACCGTGCTTCGCGTGCCATCTTCATTGCATCGAGGGTTTCGGAAAGCGTGCCGATCTGGTTGACCTTGATCAGGATCGAGTTGGCGACGCCCCGCTCGATACCCTGCTTCAAGATCGCCGGATTCGTGACGAAGAGATCGTCCCCCACCAGTTGCACCTTCCCACCCAGAGCGTCGGTAAGCTTCTTCCAGCCGTCCCAATCGTCCTCGGCCAGCCCGTCCTCGATGGACAGGATCGGATAGCGATCGCACCAGTCCTGGTAGAACGCGACCATCTCGTCGGCGTTCTTCTTCTTGCCCTCGCCAGCGAGGTCGTAGATGCCACCTGAATGGAACTCGCTGGAGGCCGGATCGAGCGCGATGCCGATCTCTTCGCCGGGCCGGTAGCCCGCCTGCTCGATCGCCAACACGCACAGCTCGATGGCTTCCTGGTTCGAGGAGAGATTCGGCGCGAAGCCACCCTCGTCGCCGACGGACGTGGCATAGCCCTTGCTCGAAAGCACACCCTTCAGCTTGTGGAACACCTCGGCACCCCAGCGCAGCGCCTCGGCGAAACTCCCGGCACCGACCGGGTAGAGCATGAACTCCTGCAGATCGACGTTGTTGTCCGCATGCGCGCCACCGTTCAGCACGTTCATCATCGGCGCGGGCAGCAGATGCGCTTGATCACCTCCAAGAAAGCGATAGAGCGGCTCGCCGCGAACTGCAGCCCCGGCATGGGCGGCGGCCAGCGACACACCCAGCAGTGCGTTCGCACCGAGGCGGGATTTCGTTTCGGTCCCGTCCAGAGCGAGCAGCGCGTCGTCGAGAGCGCGCTGTTCGTCCAGACCATCGAGAGCGCGGCCACCAACGGCTGCCGCGATCTCACCATTCACATTGGCCACGGCGCTGCGCACTCCCTTGCCGAGATAGCGGCCTTCGTCCCCGTCGCGAAGCTCCAGCGCTTCGCGTGCACCGGTCGAAGCACCCGAGGGCACCGCAGCACGTCCCCGGTGGCCGCTGGTGGTTGCCACTTCGACCTCGAGCGTGGGGTTGCCACGGGAATCGAGGATCTCGAGAGCTCGGATGGTGGTGATCGTGCTGGGCATGCGGCCTCCGGGCTGGGGGAGGGCGCAAGGTAACCACTCCGCCTGCAGGGCGCCTCGGGCACGAATGGAGGAAGACCCGACCCATGTGCCAACCGACACATGGATCGGGCAGATCCGGGACCTAGTCGACTCGGAGCGTGGTCGCTCCATCGAGCTTCACGAAGGGCCGAAGCTTGGCGAGTGCTGCGTCGCCTATGCCCTTCACGTCGACCAACTCGTCGACCTTCTTGAAGCTACCGCGCTGCTTGCGCAGGGCCATGATGGCCTGAGCCCGGCTCTCACCCACTCCGGGCAGGAGCACGAGTTGTTCCTGGCTCGCGGTATTGAGGTTGAGCACACCCTGGAGAGCCGGTGCGGCAGCTTCAGCCGGCTGCGGCCACCAGACGGAGCCGGCAGCAGGTGCGGTCAGGGCGAGAGCCATGGCGAGGCCCAGTTTCATGGGCACGGTTCGGAGGATCATGGGAGGTTTCCCCGGGACCAGCGGGGTGAATTCAGCTCGTGCGATGCACCGAGTAGTCGGCAGCGGCAACGAGGGCTTGCTTGGTCGCGCCGTCGGGGAACGGAGCAATGGCCTCGGCTGCCCGCTTCACGTGTTCCTCGGCGCGACGGTCGGTGTCTTCGATGCCGCGGTGACGACCAACCAGTTCGATGATCGGCGAGAGCTCTTTCGGGCTCAACACCTGGTCGATTTCGATCGGACCCTCAGCCTCGAGCTCGTGGGTGCGTTGAGCCGCGGTCTTCAACAGGCCCTCGATCAGTTCGCGCTCGGCCGGGGTGCAACGCTTCAGCGTGAGCAGCAGGGGAAGCGTCACCTTCCCCTCGCGGACATCGGTGAAGGGCTGCTTGCCGAGCTCTTCTTCACCACCGGAAAAGTCGAGGGCGTCGTCGCGCAACTGGAAGGCAAGCCCGAGTTCCCGGCCGAATTCGGCAATGCGGCGGCGCTCGGCCCGCGTCACACCGCCCAACACTGCACCGGACTCGGCCGACGCGGAAAGCAGCGTGGCGCTCTTTCGCTCGATCACCGTGTAGTAGTGGCTCTCGGTCATGCGCGGATCGAAGCTCGCTTCGAGCTGGAGGAGCTCGCCTTCGGCCATCAGGCGGATGGTGTTCGAAAAGATCCACAACACGTCGAGGTCACCGTCCTCGACGACCATCGATGACGCTCGCGCGTAGAAGAAATCTCCGACCAGCACCGCGCGGCGGTTTCCCCAGATTGCGCGGGCCGCGGCCCGGCCGCGACGCAGGTTCGCCAGATCGACCACGTCGTCGTGCAGCAGGGTGGCCGTGTGCAGCATCTCGACCGCAGCAGCGATCTGTACGCAGCGCGGCCCGGTGTAGCCGCACAATTCGGCGGCGAGCATGACCAGCACTGGGCGCAGCCGCTTTCCGCCGGAGGAGAGCACGTGCTCCCCGATCGCGCCGACCAGCGCCTGCTCGGAAACGAGCTGATCGCGCATGGTCCGCTCGACCTGCGTCAGGTGCGGTTTGAGCCGAGCAAGCGCCGTCGTGAGGGCCGGCAGAGGGGAGGGGCTCTTCGCCATCGCCCGCGGACGCTAGCGCCTGTGGCCGAGCATGTCAAAATTGAAATGGGCAAAACCCGAGCAGTAGCAGGCGTTTACAGGCGTTCACCCGGCGTGAAACAGCGTTCTCGTCGATCGAGCAGAGTTGCTGTCCCGATTACTTGACGCAGTGATCGAAGAGCCAGCGGACCGCCTGACCGATGTCCTCGACACCGATTGCCCCATCCACCTGGGCTGCGCCCGCCAACACTCCAGAAGGCACCAGCACACGTTCGAAGCCCAGGCGACCCGCCTCGCGCAGGCGTTGGTCGAGCCGCCCGACGCGCCGCACCTCTCCGCCAAGCCCTACCTCCCCACAGGCCGCTACGTCTGTGGGCAGCGCCTTGTCGAGTCGACTCGACGCGATCGCCAGGGCCACGGCCAGGTCCGCCGCAGGCTCGGTCACACGAACGCCGCCCACGACGTTCACATACACGTCGGAGGACAGCAGATCGACCTCACTGTGGCGATCGAGCACGGCCAACAGCAACGCGACGCGCGAGTCATCGATCCCGACGCAGGTACGTCGAGCCGTGCCATAGCCAGCCGGGGCGACCAGCGCCTGGACTTCGAGCAGCACCGGTCGGGTACCCTCCATCACCGGCACGATGCAGGAGCCTGGCGAGCCCGGCCGGCGTTCGGCCAGGAACAGCTCACTCGGATTCTCGACCGCGCTGAGCCCCTTCTCACCCATCGTGAAGATACCGACCTCCTGGGTCGAGCCGAAACGATTCTTGCTGGCGCGCAGCAGACGGAAAGGCGTGCTGCGATCACCTTCGAAATTCAGGACCACATCGACCAGGTGCTCGAGCACACGCGGCCCCGCGAGCGTTCCTTCCTTGGTGACGTGGCCGACCAACACAAGAGCTGTGCCGTGGTTCTTTGCCGTCGCGGAGAGCAGAGCGGCGCACTCCCGTACCTGGGAGACCGAGCCCGCCGCTGATTCGATCCGCTCCGTGCGCGAAGTCTGGATCGAGTCGATCACCACGACCGCCGGACTGTGCTCGCGCCAAGGCCCGGCCAGGGCTTCGACTCGCGTCTCCGATAGAACCATCAGCGAGCGGGGGATCTCGCCCAGGCGCTCCGCCCGCAACCGCACCTGCTCGAGGCTCTCCTCGCCGGTCACGTAAAGGACCCGACCAGCCTTCTGCTCGATCTGCGCGGCGAGCTGGAGAGAGAGTGTGGATTTGCCGATCCCCGGCTCGCCGCCGATCAGCACCACCGAGCCCGGCACCAGGCCCCCACCGAGCACACGATCGAGCTCCGCAATTCCGGTGGGGAAACGCGGCGCACCGTCGGTATCCACGTCCGCCAACGGAATGGCTTTGCCGCTGGTGCCATCTGGTGCGGGCATCATCAGACTGGTGGTGGGCGCCTCACCGACTGCAGGCTCCTCGATCAGCGTGTCCCAGGCTCCGCAGCCTGGGCAGCGCCCGAGCCAACGGGGCTGCTGGGTACCGCACTCGGTACAGCAGAACACGGAGCGCGATTTGGCCATGGGCGCAAATGTAGCCATGGCGGCGTACCATGGAGACATGGGCCTCTACAAATACTACGAACGGCGCATCATGCCTCCGATGCTGGATCGGGCGATGAGGGGCTTCGGTTCCTACCGCGAAGAAACCCTGGCCGAGGCCAAGGGCGACGTGTTGGAGATCGGCTTCGGAACGGGCTTGAATCTCCGGTACTACCCGGAGAGCATCGACCGGCTCTCCACCATCGATCCGATGGACGCACTCCAGCAGAAGGTGCAAGCGCGCATCAATGCCGTGCCCTTTCCCGTGGAGCGCCACCACCTCCCGGCCGATGGCGGTCTTCCGTTCGAAGCAGGCCGATTCGACACGGTGACCGTCACCTGGACCCTGTGCACGATCCCCGACGCTCATGCCGCCCTGACGGAAATGCGCCGGGTGCTGAGCCCGCAAGGCAAGCTCCTCTTCATCGAGCACGGCCGGAGTGACGATTCCAGGATCGCCGGCTGGCAGGATCGCCTCAATCCGGTCTGGAGGGTGATCGGCTGCGGCTGCAACCTGAACCGGAAGACCGGGGAGATGGTCGAACGCGCCGGCTTCCAGCTCGAACGTATCGAGCAGCTGATCGAGGGCTCCCGGATCTTCGGCACGCTCTACCGCGGCGCAGCACTCCCG
>JAAELW010000555.1 GCA_024226235.1 bacterium | reverse complement strand
GCATCGAGCAACTGTTGGACGACGCCTCGATCGAAGTGCTCGATATCGCCGTCCCGCCCCAGCATCAACCTGATCTGATCCGCGCCGCCTGTGCCCGCGGGACCGTGCGAGGCATCCTCGCGCAGAAGCCGCTCGCCCTGGATTACGCGGAGGCACTCTCCGTCGTCGAGGCCTGTGAGGCAGCCGGGATCGTGCTCGCGGTGAACCAGAATATGCGCTTCGACCCGTCCGTGGCCGAAGCCTCCCGCCTGTTGGAAAGCGGGCGGTTCGGCGCACCGGTATTCACCACGATCGACATGCGCGCCATCCCCCACTGGCAGCCGTGGCAGGAGGAATTGGAAAGTGCCACCCTCAAGATCATGTCGATCCACCATCTCGATTGCATTCGCCACTGGGATGGTGATCCTGAGGCGGTCTACTGCAGCACCCGCCCGGATCCCCGGACGAAGTTCCCCCACCACGACGGGATCTGCACCAGTATCCTCGAGTATGCCGACGGCTTCCGGGCGGTCATCATCGACGATGTCTGGACCGGCCCAGCCCAAGAGG
>JAAELW010000554.1 GCA_024226235.1 bacterium | reverse complement strand
GGCATCTGAGGCGCCAATCGTACTGGCGGTAGACCCCGTAGCCGTCACTCATCAGCCAATGGGCGAACTGCTCGCCGAGCACGCGCACAACCACCTCCCGGGTACGCTGGCCCACCACGAACAGGCTCGCCGTGGCGCAGGTGAACACCCACAGCCATAAGCGCTTCGCGCTCTGCTTCCAGCCGGTCTCGTCGGCGTACACCAGTTCCGCCTGGCGCACCGCCTCCTCGATCTGCTCCGTCACCACCGGCTCCACCGCCCGCCCGGCCTCGTGGATGCATTGATTGATGGTGGCGGTACAGACGTCCACTTGGAGCCAGTCGTGCAGGAACTCGCGGATGCGTGCGCGCGAAAGGCGCAGGCGCAGGTTCAGGGCGCAAATCAGGCTCACCAGAGCGGGGCCGACCAGGTGCCACTCGGTGAGCTCCACCGCCCAGCCCTCTTCGTCCGCGCAACGCCCCGGCTTCGCACGCGTCCAATGACCACAGCCGCATTGGCACTCCACGTACGTGTGCAGGGTGTGGGTGACCTCCAGACCGGGGACACCGGAGGAAGGCGGGGCGATATCGAGTTCATAGCGCCCCGTCCAGGCCTTCTGCGGGGCACCCGGCGCCAGAGCTTGCGCGCACAGTGCACATTCGGCCGGACGGTGCGTACGCTCGGCGGTCACCGCCAGCTCAACGCCTCGCCCGTACCCCTTCGCCCCTTCACGTTTCCCCGGCTTGCCCGGAGGCTTCTTCGTGGGCTTTGTCTGTTCCTGCTCCGAGCCCTGTTCGTCTTCCGACCCGGTTGCCAGATCGTTCGT
>JAAELW010000553.1 GCA_024226235.1 bacterium | reverse complement strand
GTTGGCGAAGAGCTTCGATACGATTCTCATCGATGGCGAAGCGGGTGTCGAGCAGATCAATCGGCAAGTGGTGCGCCGGGTGGATACTTTGATCATCGTCAGTGATGCGACCTCTCGGGGGCTCCAGACGGCATCTCTCGTGAAGCGGATGGTGGAAGACGAGGGCGTCATCGAGTGCCAGCGCATCGGGCTCGTGCTGAACCGGGTTCAGGGCAACGAAGCCCTGGTCAACGAGGCCGCAGCGAAGGTCGGGATCGAAGTCTTGGGCCTGATTCCCCAGGATGAGCAGATTGCGTACTTCGATCTGGTCGGGAAGCCCCTGACGGAGCTCCCCGCTGATTCACCGGGGATCAGCGCGGTGCGCGAGATCGTGCAAAGCCAGGTCCTTCGCTGAGCCGAGCCATGGACCGGGGAGGTGGGAGCCGTGCACCAACACAGTGACGGGGAGAAGCTCGCGGTCGTGCTTCGACACTGGATGGATCACAACCGCAGTCACGTCGAGGACTTCGAAAAGTGGGCCGAGAAGGCGAGGTCGTCTGGGCACGAGAAGGTGTCGCAGCGGATCTTGCAGGCTGCTGAGCAGATGGCCAAGGCCAATACAGTGCTCGAGGGTGCGCTGAGCGAACTGAACGACGAGGGAGGTGCCTAGATGTGCATGGCGAAGGCGTATCTCGACAAGGGTGACGCGAGCAGCGAGCGCGAGCTGCTGCTGGAAGATGTAGCGACGGTCGAGGTCGAGGGTGCGCAGGTCCGAGTTGGAACGCTCTTTGGCGAGACTCGCGAACTTCAAGCGGTGATCCGGGAGGTCGACTTCCAGAACGGCAGCATCGTCCTGGAGAAGGTGGGCTGAGTCTTGTTGGATGAGTTTGCGGTGCTGTCGGTCGTTGAGAGATGCTTCGGTCACATCCTTGCCGGTGCGATGGCGTGCTCGTACGGACTGCTGAACGAGTTTGCAGGCCTGTGAGCGGCGACTCTGGGATCTCGCGGCGGCGTTTTCTCGGAGGGTCGGCGGGCGTCCTGGCCCTGTCACTGCTGCAGCTGCGCTGCAGCAGTGAGCGTGGGGAGCGCCACGAGGCAGAGCCGGGCATCAGCGTCGACATCTCCCCCTACGAAGACTGGCGAGATCTCTATCGCGAACAGTGGACCTGGGATCGCGTGGTCAAGGGCACGCATCACGGAAACTGCTGGTATCAACGCTGCTGCAATTTCAACGTCTACGTCAAAGACGGCATTGTCTGGCGGGAGGAGCAGGCCGGGACCTATCCGCAAACCAACGCGGAGGTACCGGACTTCAATCCGCGCGGATGCCAGAAGGGCGCGTGCTTCAGTGAGCGCATGTATGACGCCAGCCGCCTGCGTCATCCCCTCAAGCGGGTGGGCGAGCGCGGTCAAGGCCAGTGGAAGAGGGTCTCCTGGGACGAGGCGCTCGGCGAGATTGCGGACCAATGCGTCGACGCCCTGGCCTCCGAAGGACCTTCGGCCATTGTCTGGGACGAAGGGTCCGGCGGATCGAATATCGGCGTCCAGCGGACCCACGCGCTCCTCGACACCCCGATCCTGGATCTCGATTCCGAGTTTGGTGATCACCACCCGGGGGCGGCGGTCACGTGCGGAAAGATTTCCTTCTGCAGCTCAGCCGACGATCTCTTCCATTCGGATCTGATCTTGATCTGGGGGGGCAACCCCAACTACACCCAGATCCCGACGGTGCACTTCATCAACGAGGCGCGCTATCACGGCGCGCAAGTGGTCACGATCACGCCGGACTACAACGCCTCGGCAATCCATGCGGATCGTTGGATCCCCGTGAAGATTGCCAGTGACGCAGCCTTGGGCCTCTCCATGGCTCACGTGATGATCGAGGAGGGAATCTACGACGCGCGCTTCGTCGCCGAGCAGACGGATCTACCGCTGCTGGTTCGCAGCGACACGCGGAGATTCTTGCGAGCCGGCGATCTCGAGGCTGGAGGCGACGAAGAGGGCTTCCTGGTCTACGACCGCGCTTCCGGGGAGCTTCGCCCCGCTCCCAAGGAGAGCCTCGCACTCGAGGGCCTCGATCCGGCCCTGGATGGGGAATACAGCGTGGTGACGCGCGATGGAGAGGTGAAGGTCGTACCGGTCTTCGCGCTTCTGCGCGAACGGCTTCGCGAATACTCACCAACGGCCACAGAATCCATCACGGGTGTGAAGGCGGCGACGGTCGAGTGGCTCGCGCGAGCCCTGGCGAAGGCTCGTGCGGCGACCAGCATCACGCAGTCGAACTTCGGGAAGTTCTACCACGGCCTCGAAATGGAACGCGCCCAGTTCCTGGTCTTCGCCCTGGCCGGGCAGTTCGGCAAGAAGGGCAGCGGCATCAACGGCTTCCCGAATCTCTGGCTATCGGGTCACGAGGGGTTGATCGTGGGATCGGGCTCCAGGGCGCCAAAGTATGGGATGCTGGAGATGGGGCTCCCCGCGCTCCCCGATGTCCTCGCGCTGAAGTGGAAGGGATACGCTCCGGATCTGCTGATGTACGAACTCATGCGCCGCCGCCACAGCGCAGGCGGGCAGCCGTCGAGCGCCCTGTTTCTCCACGAACACGGCGGCCAGAAAGACCTCATGGGTGGGGCGAACAAATGGGATCCACTCTTGCCGCGAGACACCCAGGAGTATCTCGACGAGGCCTACGAGAGTGGTCAACAAGTCGCGGTGGGGCCACGACCGCGGATCTTCTTCGAGGTCGGGGGCAACTATCTGAGACGAAACCGCGCGTGCCAGAACATCCTCGACGAACTCTGGCCGAAGCTCGACCTGGTGGTCACCATGGACTTCCGGATGAGCTTCACCGCGATGCACAGCGATATCGTACTCCCGGCTGCGGCCTACTACGAAGATGACGCCCTGCCCTGGACGACCCCGATTGCTCCCTTCGCCCACGTCACTACGCGTGCCGTCCCTCCTGTCGCCGACTCGAAGTCCGATTGGGACTTCCATTGCCTGCTGGCAAAGGCCCTGCAAGAGAGGGCCAGCCAGAAAGGGGTGCGCAAATACGAGGACCGATCGGGGGAGGCGCGCAGCCTCGAAGACATCTACGAGCGCTTCACGTTCCAGGGACGCTTTCCCGAAGGCGATTCCGAGGCCCTGGTCAAGGAGGCGCTCTCCCTGGCGGACAACCTCGATGGAGTGAGTTGGGAAGAGCTGAAGGAGAAAGGCTTCCACCGCTACAGCGATCTGGGTTCCGGCTACATGAATATGGGCACTGCCTCGGACCTCGAGGCCGACGAGACACTGACCGCCAACACATGGCACACCGAAAAGAAGCAGCCCTGGCCGACCCTGACACGCCGAATGCAGTTCTACATCGATCACGATCTGTACTTCGAACTCGGCGAGGAGCTTCCGGTTCACAAGGACAATCCACCCATCGGTGGCGACTACTCCCTGCAACTGACCAGCGGACACACCCGGTGGTCCATCCATGCGGCCTGGCGAGATGAGGTCAATCTGCTGCGGCTGCAGCGTGGAGAGCCGACTCTCAGCATCGGCACCGAGGACGCGGGCATCCGGGAAATCGAAGACGGGGATCGGCTGCGGGTCTTCAACGACGTCAGCTCTTTCGTGGTCCAGGCGAGGGTCTCGCCGAGCGTGCGTCCCGGGCAGGTGATCGTCTACCACGCCTGGGAGCCCTATCAATTCGAAGGACACCACTCACAGCAGGCGCTGACGCCGAACCCCATCAATCCGATCCAGCTCGCAGGTGGCTACGTGCATCTGCAGCCGAGGATGGCAGTGGGTACGCCGGGGCCCAGTGATCGGGGGACGCGCGTGGAGGTCGAGAAGCTGGTGGGCTGACTGGATCTGTCCGCCATGACGGAGCAAACACGATGGACGAGCGAAATTTCATACTGCGCGATTGTATCGGCTGGGGCTTTGCGCTTTGGCTCGTCGGCTACCTGCTTGGTTTCTTGTTTTACGCTCTCGTACCCCCCGAAGCGATCGGCTGGTATGTCATGCCCATAGGAACCGCCATGACCCTGTTTGTTCTGTGGAAATGGGTGCGCGTCGATGCGGTCGGCCATGCCCTGTTGCTCGGGGCCGTGTGGTCTGCCTTGGCAGTCGTCCTGGATTACGTCTTCATCTTGAAGCTGCTGAACCCGCCCGACGGATACTACAAACTCGACGTCTATCTCTACTATTTCCTGGCGTTCGTGCTGCCACCCGCCGTTGCCGGGCTGCGGCGGTGACGATCCTCGAGCAGACGCGGTGCTGGCGCTCGATGGGCTTGCACTGGCCTTTCGACAGGTTCGAACCGCCGGGTCGGGTGGCCCTACGAGGCTAAGCGGTTTTGCTCATCTGGGCGCGCAGCTGTCGCGCTTCCTGGGCATGGCTCTTGCCATCGCGCTGGACGTGGCGTGGGGCGTGGTCGTAGTCGAGCAGCGCTTCGTCCAGATGCTCGCTCGCCTCACGGTACTGCCCTCTGTCGTGGAGGAGTCTCGCAAGCTCGAGACAATGCTCGAGGCGTGGGCTCACCCGCTTTAGTTCCCGGAGGAGTTCCGCCGCTTCATCCCCTCGATTCAACTGCACCAGCAGCTCGGAGAACTCCTGCCACGCCAGGTAGTTCGCGTATCCCGGCTGCAGCCTGAGGACCACTCGGAATTCGGCTTCGGCATCGGCCCACTTCTCCATGGCCAGATGCGTCCGTGCAAGCCCGTAGTGGGCCTCGGCATCGGAGTCATCGCTGCGCACGACTTCGGCCAGCTCGCATGCGGCCTCCGCATACTCTCCAGCATCGTAGAGGCCCCGTGCAAGCGACATTCGGTTGTTGAGACTGGGGGACTGATTGAATCGGTACCGCAGGTCCTCGGTACTGGGCATCGGGGCCTTGAAGAACGAGTAGCCGCCCCCTCCGTCCACCCGTCTGGCGGGCCCTGCGTTCGCGGGCGAGAAGTCGTGCACCTTGACCGCGAAGAAGTACGCAAACTCACCGAACGGAATCATGATGATCCAGCCCCAGCGACTTCCCTCCCCTCTCTGCACCGCGTCCACCAGCATCCATAGAGAGAAGGCCGTGGACAGCCCGAAGATCAAGTGCATGGAAGTCTCCCCGAAGCCGTGCCGTGCCGGCCAAGACCTGTTCGCATGCGAACGGAAGCGGCGCGCAAGCGACACC
>JAAELW010000552.1 GCA_024226235.1 bacterium | reverse complement strand
TGACGCCCACGCCGAGGCCCGCCACGCTGCCGCCGATCACGATGATGTTCTTCGGGTCGTTGCTCACTTTGTCAGCTTGCCTCCATGAGACCGTGAAAGGTCAGGTCGAAGTACTGCTCGCGGATCTGCGCCTCGTCCAGCTCGCCGGGCTGGAAGACGCTTCCAGAGAGGATCGCGCTCGCCGTGGAGAGCAGCATCGCGCTCGCGAGCCGTGGGTCGATCCCGCGCCGGAGCTCGCCGCGCAACTGGCCGCGATGCACGATCTCCTCGATCAGGTTCGGGAAGTCACGGCCGCGCTCGCGAGCGGCTTCGAGGGCGGACGGATTCGAGAAGAACTCGCGAATCATCACCTGGAGGACGCCACGGTCGGCGACCAGACTCTCGATCATGAAGTCGACGAGCGCCTGCAGCTCGGCCACTGCGTGGGTTGGGCTGTCGGCCCGGTGCTTGCTGAACTCCGTGGCGACGCGATTGCCGAATTCGTAGGCCAGGGCTGCCTTCGACGGGAAATGGTGGAAGAACGTGCCTCGCGCGACGTCCGCGGCCGCACAGATGCTCTCGACCGTCACCGCATCGAAGCCCCGATCGCGGAACAGAGCCATCGCCGCGTCGTAGATCCCGCGCCGGGTCTGTTGCTTCTTTCTCTCCCGCCGGGTGCTCGGTTCTGCGGCGGTTTCGACTTCACCTGTGGTCACACAGCGCTCTCCAAGGAACCAGGACTGTAGTTCATTATTGAACTGCAGTCTAGTTATCCAAGGAGGCCATCGTGGAACTGAGCCCAGCGAGGGCTTCGAGCGAGGCTTCTCGCTCGGCCTCGCTGGCGCCAGGGACTTCGGTGCGGACGATCAACAGGTCGAGCCCGAGCCGTTCCCGGTAGCAGCCGATGCGGTCTTCGATTTCGCTTCGTGTGCCGACCAGCACGCGGTCTTCCTGCGGGCCCTCGGCAGCTCGGGCCAACGCCTTGTTGGGCCTGGTCCCCGACGCGGTCACCCGCTGCTCGTCTCCGAGAGCTGCCCGGACGCGAGCAGCGATACGATCATCTTTCGCCAGGAACGCGGTGCGCATGACCGGGACCCGCGGCGCGCGCGGGTCGGGCTCGGCATCGCAGTGTTCGCGCCAGAAGGCGTAGTTCTCGGTCAGCACGGGTAGACCTTCGAGTGGCGATGCCAGGTAGGGCAGACCGCGGCGCGCGGCCTGGGCAAGACCCTTCGGGCCGAACGCGGCCACGACCAGCGGGGGATGGGGTTGCTGAGCGGGCCGTAGCCCCAGATGCACCGCGCCCGTTCCGTAGTACTGACCGCCCTGCTCGAATGCGGTTCCCGTCCAAGCTGCGAGCATGGTGTCGAGGGCCTCGTCGAAACGGTCGCGTTTGGTCTTCGCAGCCACTCCGAAGGCTCGGAACAGAGGGGGTCTGAAACCGCGGCCCAACCCGAGCAGCACCCGCCCGCCCGAGAGCTGGTCGAGTAGCGCCACCTGAGCCGCCACATGCAACGGATGCTGCACCGGTAGCAACAGCGATGTCGTTGCCAGCCGCACCTGCTCGGTGCGCGCAGCAAATGCGGTCAATGTGACGAGGGGTGAGGGGGTGGCATTCGGGTGGAAGTGATGCTCTGGGAGCCAGACCGAGTGCATGCCGAGGCGGTCGGCTCTCTCGACCAGCCGCAGGGTGCGGGCCCAGTTGGACGGGGTCGTGCCCGCCGCTACGGCCAGGCCTACCGAAAGACCACTCACTTCTGTGTGTTCTTCCCTGTGACACCGAGTGCAATCGGCATCAGGATCTTCAGGAAGTCGACCTTTGCACTGAGGGCGGCGTTCAGGCCGGTGAGAAGTGCGAGTACCCGCCCCACGAGCACCAGGTGGTGCGGAATGCGAACGATCGGGTTCTGGCGAATCCTCTCCGGGACCTCCTTTCGCAGTCGGGCCATCGTTTCCGGGTCCACGCGTCCGTCCTGGCGAACTTCTTTGGCGACACCGAGCATCAGCTCGGCGATTTCGTGCAGGCTCTCCTCCTGGCCGTCCCGGGTTTCGAAGCCGAGCTCGATCAGGGCATGGCCCATGGCCGCCGAGTCTCCCTGCAGGAGTGCAGTCGCGAAGCCGAGCACCGTTTCGCGGAAGTGCGCCGGGAGTTCCTTCGCCAGGCCGAAGTCGAGGATCACGAGCTTGCCGCTCTCGGGTTCGACGAGCAGGTTGCCCGGATGCGGGTCGCCGTGAAAGAAGCCGTGCGCGAGGATCATCTCCGCAAACACCTCGATCAGCGTGCGCATCACTGCTTCCAGGTTCACGCCTGCACCGCGGAGCGCCTGGACATCGGTGATCTTGCGTCCCTGCATCAGTTCCATCACGAGCACGCGCCGGCTGGAGTGTTCCCAGTGGATGGCGGGAATGGCCACATCGTCTCGAGTGGCGAAGAACCCGGCCACGCGTTCGGCGTTGCGCCCCTCGTTCATGAAGTCGAGTTCGAGGGGTACGTTCGTGCCGAGCTCATCGGCAAGCGGCATCAGGTCGAAATCGGGCTCGAGCCAGCCGACGGCCCGGAAGAGCACCCTCAGGTTGGTCAGATCGCTGCGCACCAGGGCTGCGATCTCCGGGTACTGGACCTTCACCGCGACCTGGGTGCCGTTGTGCAGCGTGGCCACGTGCACCTGGGCAAGTGAGGCCGCGGCCAGGGGCTCCTCTGCAAACTCGAGGAACACCTCATTCAATGGCTTTCCGAGCTCTTTCTCCACCACCTCCCGGACGATTTCGAACGGATAGGCGGGCACCTTGTCCTGCAGCTGGCCCAGGATCTCCTGATAGGGCCTCGGCAACACGTCCGCACGAGCGCTGGCGAACTGGCAGCCCTTCAGGATCATGCCCTGAAGCTCGACCGCCAGGTCGTAGACCTCCTGGGCGTTCCTTTCGTGCAGTGCCTCCCAGCGCTCATCGATGTCCGGGGGCATGACCCGCCGAGCCACGAAGCGAAGGCTGCGCACGCGAAGATAGATGCGCCCGAAAGTCAGGCTGATGCGCCGGGCCCGCTCGAGCCGTTCGCCCAGTGAAAGAGACCGTCTACCGTTGCTCAAACGGGTTCCTCGGACAGGCGCAGGAGCCAGCCTACCAGAGCTCGGGCGGCTTGCTCGGGCAGGACCAGGCGCCACCGAGTTCCACATCTTCGGCCTCGAACTCGGCCCGTTCCTCTTCCGAGAGGTCGTCTGCCCAGGGCGGGTTGTAGGCGCATTGGATCCAGCGTGGTGCGGAGAACTCGAGGATGTAGCCGGTTCCGAAGCTCTGATAGCTGAATGTTTCATCCGCGCCGCTGAGCAAGCCGATGCGCGGGCTCGGCACCTCTTCGAGGTCACCTGCCACCACCAGCTCATCGAGTTTGTCGGGGAAGGTTCCCTCCCGGTCGATGAAGCGCTGGAGGGCGTCGGTGACTGCGAGAGCCGACTCTTCTCGCGTCGTCTGATAGTCGAGCAGTGTGAGGGTCTGGCCGAGCAGCAAAGGGGCGCTTGCGAGCAGCCCACCCAGAAGCACCGCACGAACGCGCGATGGTGTCGCTTCGTCGGGCTTGCGGTGAGCCCAGGCCAACGCACCGAGCAGCAGGACCACCACGAGTGCGGCCAAGCCGATGGCTGCTGCACCGGTGCGGAACGGAAGCAGTGCGAAATGGCCGCCAAACCCCAGCCAGCAAAGCGGGATGGCGACTGCCGCAGCGACTGCGAGTGTCGAACGCAGGGTGCTCCTGGGCTCGTGACCGAGGATGATCAAGCCCACACCTGCACCCAACCAGGTCGTGGCGAGCCAGCTCCCCAGCACCTCCAGGCCGAAGATCTGCACCACGGGCCAAGGGGAGATCGCGAAGGGCAACATCGGGTCGGTACCCGTGACGTTTCGCTCGAATGCGACCAGGCCCAGGAACACCGGTGTGTAGCTGGCGAACCGGGCCCAACCGGGCAGCCTGCTCCAGGCCCCAGCCAGCAGAGGAGCCGTGAGTGCAGCGCCGACGGCGAGTGCCAGCAGCCCCAGGGAGACGCTCCAGCGCCAGTGGAAGAAACTCCACGCCATGCTCGAGCCGATGCCGAAGCTCACCACCAGCCCCACGGCCAGCACCTGGGAGATGGCCAGCCAGCGGAGCACCGAGGAGCGGGAGGTCTGGAATAGCGCCCACGCCAGCGCTACCGCGATCAAGCCGAACAACGCGAGCCCGACGCCCAGCGACTCCGGTGCCACGTCGGACAGGAAGCCGCTCGGCATCCACCAGCGATTCCCGCCGAGCGCCAGGTTCGGCCCCAGGCCGTGGTGCAGGAGAACGACGTAGGCGAGCGCCGCGATGCCCAGGATCGGAGTGATATAGCGGGTCCATGTGGCCCCAGGCGAGGGGGCGCTCATTTGTCGGTCTGGCCTTTCTCGTCTTCGGGCACGAACCGGATCTTCGCGCTCACCTCGACCGTGGCACCGTCCATCAGCCTGCGGGCCAGCTCGACCGGATCGAGCGCTTCGAGGGTCCGGCCGAATTCCTGAGACAGGCGTTCGAGCAGTTCGCTGCGGGTCTTCTCGCTCTGAGCGATGAAGAATTCGATCACGTCTCGCGGAACCGAATCGCCGAGGGCCCGGCGAACGGCCTCCTCGGTCATGAACAGGCCAGTGAAGCCCATCGACAGGCCGCGGCGGAGCAGGTCAGGGAAGAAGCCAGCAGCATCCTCGGGGGTCGTCAGGACCTCCTCGCTCTCGGCCTCCAGATCGTTCCTGCGTTTGGATGCGGATTCCGATGCCATCGATGGGGCTCGCGGTCTAGAATGCGCCCCATCCGACGACGGGGACAAGGGAGAGAGAGTGGCAGATCGCGTTCGTGACATCATGGGTGGCCAGCTGGTCACTATATCGGCGAGCGATCGCCTCTCGACCGTCGAGGATATCATGACCCTGGGTCACGTGCGCCACATGCCCGTGGTCCTGGCCGGACAGCTGGTGGGGGTGGTCTCGGAGCGCGATCTGCTGCGGGCTTCCCTCTCGGTGTTTTCGGAGCATCGGGCCGAGGAGCGCCGGGCCTTCATGCACATGGTCGAGATCGAGCGGATCATGTCCACGCCCCCGATCGTGGTCGGGCCCGACGCGATGATCGAGGAAGCGGCCCTGACCATGGCCGAAAAGAAGATCGGTTGCCTTCCGGTCCTGGACGGCGACCAACTCCTGGGCCTCGTGACCGAGACAGACATCCTTCGCTGGGTGGCGGGGATTGCCGGTGGCGATTCTTGAGGTTTCGTTGAGCCAGCCCAGGCCCCATGCTGTGACCCCCGCCGGGGTTTTTCAATCCGATTGACAGGCCCCGCGGGGCTTTCGTACCCTCGACCCCGCCGGGACCGCAGGTCGGCCCGGGCCCCGAACCGGAGAACCATCCACCATGCCTCACGCCCCGCCCCACGTGCCCAGCATCTACGGATGCGGGGCACGGGTTCGGCTGCCCGACGGATGCGGGGCGTGGGTTCGGCTGCCCACCCAGGAAACGCAGAAGCGCTAGCTCCAGCGCGGAGAACTTCATGATCGAGACCATCCTGATTGCGACCGACGGCTCTGATGCCGCTCACCACGCCGAACGCTATGGCGTGGCACTCGGCTCGCGCTTGCGCGCCCGACTCGCGGGTCTGGCAGTCATCGAGGACAAGGTGGCGCAGGGCTTACGGGCCGACGCGCTGGGAATCAAGCCACCGAATCTGGACGGCATCGAAGGCTTCTTGAAGGCTCGAGCCGAGGCTGCTTGCCGGCGTCTCTCGGACGCAGCACGCAACAGCCAGAGCGAATGCGCGACCGAGGCCGTGCGGGGCATCGCCGACGATCGAATCGTGGAGCGCGGGCAGGCCGTCGACCTTGCCGTGATCGGACGCGACGGAGAGCACGCTGGCTGTCGCACGGGCCTGATCGGTTCCACTGCGGATGGCACGCTACGCAAGACGAGCAAGGCCGTCGTCGTCGTGCCCGCGGGTTCGGAGTTCGGTGGCCCGATCGTGCTGGCCTTCGACGGTTCCCCCGGCTCAAGGGTCGCCGCCAAGCTGGCGGTCGAGTTGGCCGCCCGTCTCGAACAGACGGTCCACGTCTTCGTGGATTCGAAGGACAAGGGCCGCGCTGCCGCGCGCTTCGACGAAGTCCGCCGGCTACTCGGCACCCTCACCGTGCCCGTGCGCGAGGCCTCCTCGACCCTCGGTCGCCCCGACGTCAAGATCGTCGATACCGCGCGGGCTGCACGAGCCGGTCTGATCGTGATGGGTGCCTTCGGTCGCAACCGCATCAACGAGTACTTCCTTGGCAGCAACGCCAGCGCTGTCGTTCGGACCTCGCCGGTGCCCGTGCTTCTGGCGCGTTAACGGGACGTCCGAAACCGATGGGGATCGAGATCGGCGAGCTGGCCGCGAGGCTCGGCGGACGTGAGATCGAGGGCGATGCGGCCTTCGTGGTCGAAGACGTGGCGGGTCTCGAAGGGGGAGGCCCGCGCGACCTCGGGTTCTTGCGCTCGGCTTCTCATGCTTCTGCGCTGGCTGAATCCTCTCTCGGCGCCGTGATCGCGCCCGAGGGCGTGGATGTCGGCGGGCGCCCGGTGATCCGCTCGCCGCTGCCGAACCTGGACTTCGCCCGGGCGACGGGCTGGCTGCGTCCGGCCGTTCGTCCGCCCGCGGGTATTCATCCGAGTGCAGTGGTCGCAGGCGATGCAAAGGTCGATCCGTCGGCGGCCGTCGGCGCTCTGGCGGTGGTCGAGAGCGGAGCGACGATCGGGGCCGAGACGGTTCTCGGTGCGCGGGTCGTGGTCGGCGCGGGCACCACGGTCGGTCGGAGCTGCTGGCTGCATGCGGGAGCCCTGGTGCGCGAGGGCTGCGTGCTCGGCGATCGGGTGATCCTGCAGCCGGGGGCTGCGATCGGTGGAGATGGCTTTGGCTACGAGTTCAACGAGCGCGGCGAGCACGAGAAGGTGCCGCAAGTGGGCAACGTGGTTCTCGAGGACGACGTCGAGGTCGGCGCGAACAGTACGGTGGATCGCGCACGGCTCGGTACGACCCGCATCGGCCGGGGTACCAAGATCGACAATCTGGTGATGGTCGGGCACAACGTCCGGATCGGTGAGCACGGCATCCTGATATCCCAGACCGGAGTGGCCGGGACCTCGACGTTGGGCGATCGCGTGATCCTGATGGCCCAATCCGGTGTGGGAGGGCACATCGAAATTGGCGATGGGAGCTTCATCGGTGCTCGTGGAGGGGTCATCGAGGACTTGCCGCCGGGTAGCCGGGTGTGGGGATTCCCTTCGATTCCCGAGCGTGCCTGGCACCGCTCCATGTCGGTCTTCGCAAAGCTGCCGGAGATCGTGCGCCGGTTGCGGGCGCTGGAGAAGAGGGCCCGCACCGATGAGGACGGGTCGTGAGCCGCGGTGCTCGCTCGCTCGCGTCATTGCGCAAGCGGGCTCGAGCCGTGACCCACGAAGCCGGGCTCGAGGAACTGGCCGCCGAGCTCGCGAACGACGCACGGGCCGGTGCGCGGGCCCTGGCCGAGAGCTGCTTGCGGCGCGCGGAGAAGATCGGGCGGGAACGCCAGCGCATGGAGGGTCTGTTCCGGTTGCGTGGGGATCTCCTCGCCGGGGGTGCCCGCTTCGTGGCCGGCGTCGATGAGGTGGGTGTCGGACCCCTGGCCGGGCCGGTCGTGGCTGCTGCAGTCGTGCTCGGTGATGCACCGGAGCTTCCCGGACTCGACGATTCGAAGAAGCTGACACGTGAGAAACGCGAGCTCCTCGACGTCGCGATTCGCAGCCAGGCCGTGGCGATCGGCATCTGTCCGGTCTGGACCGAGGAGATCGACGAGATCAACATCTACCAGGCGGCTCTGCGCGCGATGCACGGTGCGGTGGTAGACCTGTCGATCGCGCCTGACCACGTGCTGGTCGATGCGCGCAGGATTCCCGGCATCGACGTACGGCAGACGCCGATCGTGGGTGGCGACGGCAAGGACGCCTCGATCGCCGCCGCCTCGATCGTCGCGAAGGTGCATCGGGATGCGATCATGCGCCGATTCGATGCCGTGTACCCGGGCTACGGCTTCGCCCGACACAAGGGCTATGGCACCGAAGAACATCTGACGGCACTTCGCGAGGGCGGGCCGTGTCCGATCCACCGCCGCTCGTTCGGGCCCGTTCGCCAGTATTCGGCGACGCCTTCCATTTGAAGCTGGCAGAGGCCCCGGAGGACTTCGTCGTCGACGAAGTCCCGCTCTACCCGCCTTGTGGCGACGGTGAGCACACCTTCGTCCGGGTGGAGAAGCGCCTATGCAACACCGAGCAGGTCGCGAGGGCACTGGCGCGAGCCGCCGGAGTGCGGCCTCGGGACATCGGCTACGCGGGTCGCAAGGACCGCGTGGCCGTGACCCGGCAGTGGCTCTCGGTGCCCGGCCTGGCTCCGGAGCAAGCCCTGGCATTGGAAGGTGAGGGTTGGAAGGTGCTCGAGGCGACGCCCCACCGACACAAGCTGCGCACGGGGCAGCTCCGGGAGAACCGCTTCGAGCTGGTGGTGCGCGAGCTTGCACCCGAGGAGCTCGCCCACGCCGAGCGAAGCCTGCCGGAAATCGAAGAGCGGGGTTTTCCGAACCGGTTCGGGCCGCAACGCTTCGGTCGCGAGGGAGACAATGCCCAGCGCGGCCAGGAGATCCTGCTTTCGGGCCGCATGGGGCGGGACAAGCGCCAGGCGCGTTTTCTGGTGTCTGCGTTCCAGGCCGAACTCTTCAATGCCTGCCTCGACCATCGGAGCCTTCCGCTCGACCGTGTGGTCGAGGGAGAAATCGCCTGGAAGCACGACTCCGGTGCGACCTTCCTGGTCGAGGACGAGATGCAAGAGAACGTTCGGGCGGAGGCCTTCGAGATCAGCCCGAGCGGGCCGATCGTCGGGACGCGGATGCCCCAGCCCGAGGGGCGACCTGGAGAGGAAGAGGCCGAATGGCTCCGCAGCAGGGGGCTCCCGGACCCGCTGGTTCCGCCCCGTGGGCTCCGGCTTCGCGGAGGGCGGCGGCCTCTGCGCGTCCGGGCGTCTGATCTCAGCTGGGAGCCTGTCTCGGCCAGTGCCCTTCGGTTGGTCTTCAGCCTGCCGCCTGGCAGCTATGCCACGGTTCTCATCGCTTCGATCTTTGGCGATCGCGGATGACTCGTTCCTGAACCCGGGGTAACCTTCGATGCCCGCAATGGCCCGGAGGAGCAGAATGAACATCGCCAACAACATCACCGAGTTGATCGGACGCACACCGCTGGTCCGCTTGAATACGATTACTGCGGGTGTCGACGCCCAGATCGTCTGCAAGCTCGAAAGCCAGAATCCGGCAGGCAGCGTGAAGGATCGGATCGGTCTTGCGATGATCGAGGCCGCCGAGCGCGACGGCGCGATCACGCCCGGGAAGACAGTGATCGTGGAGCCGACCAGCGGCAATACCGGCATTGCGCTGGCCTTCGTGGCTGCCGTGAAGGGCTACTCCTGCGTGCTGGTCATGCCCGAGACGATGAGCCCGGAGCGGCGCGTCGTGCTGCGCGCGTTCGGCGCGAAACTCGTCCTCACCGAAGGTGCCAAGGGCATGCGCGGTGCGGTCGAAAAAGCGAACCAGCTCGTCGCCGAAATTCCCGATGGGTACATGCCCCAGCAGTTCATGAATCCGGCCAACCCGGAAGTCCACCGCAACACCACGGCGCTGGAGATCTGGGAAGACACGGACGGGCAAGTTGATGCGCTGATTTCCGGCGTCGGCACGGGCGGCACCCTCACGGGTGTGGGCCAGGCGCTGAAGGAGAAGAAGGACTCCTTCGAGGCGATCGCGGTCGAGCCCGAGGCGAGCCCGGTGCTTTCCGGTGGCTCCCCCGGTCCGCATCCGATCCAGGGCATTGGGGCAGGTTTCATCCCGGACGTGCTCGATCGATCCCTGATCGACGGTGTGATCACCGTCAGCGCCGATGCCGCCTTCGACATGGCCCGCCGGCTGGCGGCCGAGGAGGGCATCCTGTGTGGCATCTCCTCCGGTGCGTCCATCTGCGCGGCCATCGAGTATGGCCGCAAGTCCGAGAACCAGGGCAAGCTGATCGTCGCGATCATCCCCAGCTTTGGTGAGCGGTACCTCAATACCAAGCTGTTCGAGCCCTATCGCTACGAGGGCAGTGACGACGTCGGTGTCTGAGCCGTCGCCTGGGGGCGATCGACGCACCCTGCAGCGGGGCCGGATTCTCGAGGCTGCGCGCGGCGTCTTCTTTCGAGACGGCTTCATGAACGCGAACCTCGACGAAGTTGCGCAGATTGCCGGTGTCGCAAAGGGCACCCTCTACCGCTACTTCGAGAACAAGGGTGACCTCTACGTCGCATTGCTGGTCGACGGGGGTGCGGTCTTCCAGGAGCGGCTGGACGAGGCCGCTCGGACACCTGGCACGGCGGCGGCTCAGATTCGCGAGCTCGGCCGCTTCTACGTCGAGCACTGGACGCGCAACCGGGAACACTTCCAGATTTTCTGGGCTCTCGACAACCAGGAAGTGATCGGCGACCTGCCCGATGCATTGGTGCAGGAGATCACTCGCCTCTGGCATAGCTGCCTCGAGATCCTCGCGGCTGCGATCGATCGTGGCGTCGAGAGCGGAGAGTTCGCCGCTTGTGATAGCTGGGAGGTGGCCAACATCCTCTGGACGATGGCCAATGGGGTGATCCAGACCGAGTTGGCCGCACCGCGCAGAAGCCTGCGCGATCGCCCCCTCGATCAGGTCTTCCGTGACATGGTCGAGATCTTTCTGCGCGGAATGCGCAGCGCACTCTGAGGAGGGTTTCCGCCGATGAACGATGATCTGCTCGCCCGTCTATCAGAAATCGTCTCGACCCAGCTCGGAGTCGATCCGAAAGAGGTCGTGCCCGAGGCCCGCATCCTCGACGATCTGGGTGCCGATTCCCTCGATGTGGTCGAACTCGTCATGGCCCTCGAGGAGACCTACGACATCATCGTCCCCGACGAGGACGCCGAATCCCTCCAGACCATCGCCGACATCGGGACATACATCAGCCAAAAGACCCGTTAAGCAAGGGGCCAGGCACGTTTGTTAAGTTGGCTGTTAAGAGGGGCCAAGCACTGTTAAGAGGGGGGCCAGGCACTTTTGTTA
>JAAELW010000551.1 GCA_024226235.1 bacterium | reverse complement strand
TCCTCGGTGCTGGTCTTCTCGCCCGCCTGCATGCGCTGGAAGAATTTGTACGCGTCGATGCAATCCTGCTTGTCCTGTTCGGATAGCGTCGCGAGTCGCTTCAACCCGATCAGCGCCGTCTTTGTCCTGTACCAATCCACTATGAGCAACCTCGTCTGCTGGGTCTCTGAAACCGCGCGGCCCGGGAAATCGAACCCGCATCTCGCCCTCTATCGGCAGATTCTGTCAGGCGGGGATCGGCTCAGCAAGGGAAGGGCTTCCGACTAGAGGTCGGCGATGGGCTGGGTCGCGAGCAGGCGCGTGCGAGCCAGGCCTGCGGCTCGATGTACGTGGGCCGCCCGATACTTCGGCAGGGCCAGCATCGTCAGCATCGCTGCCGGGGACGGATAGACCGCGATCGCGAGTTGATGCCATTGGCCATCATCGGTTCCCGGTAGCGGGCCGATCGGATGGCCCGACCATCCAACCCGTCCACCCACTGCGGCCAGCGAACCGATCATTCCTCGCCCGTAGCGTTCGTATGCGCTGGCGCCAGAGATCT
>JAAELW010000550.1 GCA_024226235.1 bacterium | reverse complement strand
GGAACCCGCATCAGGACCGCACCTTGGGGGTCGGGAACCCTCACTAGAACTGCTCCGCGGTGCGCACATCGCCGTCGAAGAAGAGCTGGATGTTCGGAATGTCCCAACGGATCATTGCGGTGCGATCGATGCCCATGCCGAACGCGAAACCCTGATAGCGCTCGGGGTCGATGCCGCAGTTGTGCAGCACCTGGGGATGGATCATTCCGCAGCCGCCCCACTCGAGCCAGCGCCCGCCCCAGCCAATGTCGATTTCTGCCGAGGGTTCCGTGAAGGGAAAGAAGTGGGCGCGAAACCGCATCTCGGTGTTCTCGCCGAACAGGTGGCGTGCGAACGCGAACAGCGTGCCCTTCAGATCGGCGAAGGTCACATGCTCGTCGACGCAGACCGCTTCGATCTGGTGGAACATCGGATAGTGCGTGCCATCGAGATCGTGCCGATACACGCGCCCGGGTGAGATGAACCGGAACGGTGGCTGCCGTCCGGTCATCGCGCGAATCTGCACGTTCGAGGTGTGCGTGCGAAGCACGTTTCCGCCGGGCACGAAGAACGTGTCCTGCAGGTCCCGGGCGGGATGGTCCTCGGGGAAATTCAACCCGCCGAAGTTGTTCCAGTCGGTCTCGACCTCGGGCCCGTCCTCGATGCCGTAGCCGAGCTCCGCAAAGAATGCGCACATCTCGCGCTCGATCTGGCTGGTCGGGTGCAGATGTCCGCGCGGCGGCGCATGGCCGGGCAGCGTCACGTCGAGTTCGTGCTCGGCGATCTTGCGATCCCGGTCGGCGGTCTCGAGCGTCCGCTTTCGGGCAATCGCCCAGGCTTCGATGCGCTGCTTGGCCTGGTTGGCCGCCTGGCCCACCGAAGCCCGTTCCTCGCCCGAGAGCCCGCCGATCCCGCGGAGTACCGCGGAAACCGAGCCCTTCTTGCCGAGGAAACCCGCGCGGACCTCAGCGAGCGCCTGCACACTGCTCGCCTCGCCGATCGCCTGCTCGGCCTCGGCGACGACGCGCTCCAGGTTCTCACTCGCGCTGGACAACTTGCAGTGCCTAGGCGATCCGCGCTTTGGCCAGCTTCGCCAACTCGGCGAAGGCCGTCGGATCCGCAATCGCCAGATCCGCCAGGTTCTTCCGGTCGATTTCGACGCCGGCCAGGCCCAGCCCGTGGATCAGCCTGCTATAGGAGAGATCGTTCTCGCGGGCTGCGGCATTGATGCGCGCAATCCACAGCGACCGGAACTCGCGCTTCTTGACCTTGCGGTCGCGATAGCCGTATTTCCAGCCCTTCTCCACCGCCTCCCGGGCCGTCTTGATCAGCCGGTGGCGGGTTCCCTGGTATCCTTTGGCGGCTCGCAGGATCCGCTTGTGGCGGGCATGCGAGGCCTTGCCTCTTTTGACTCGGGGCATGTTTCGTCTCCCTCGGTTCGGTCCCTAGAGGTAGGGGACCAGCTGCTTCACGCGCTTCTTGTCGGCGCTCGAAATCTCGCCCACCTCACGCAGGTGGCGTTTTCGTTTCGTCGTCATCTTGGTGAGGATGTGGCGTTTGTTGCGCCTCCGGTGCCGGAGCTTTCCGGTCCCGGTCTTCGTGATGCGCTTCGCAGCGCCTCGGTGGCTCTTCATCTTCGGCATCAGGCATCTCCGGCCGGGGGTTGGGTTTCCGGCGTTTCAGTCTCTTCCGATCGGGTTTCGATCGCGGAGGCTTCTTCAGCCTCGGCTTCTTCCTTGGCGCGGGCTTCCGCGGCTTCCATCTCCTTGCGGGCGGCGTCGACGGCCTCCCGATTCGGGACCAGCACCATGGAGAGGAAGCGCCCATTCATCTGGGGCGGGTTCTCCACCGTCACCAGGTCGCCGAGCAATTCCTGCACCTTGTCCAGCTTCGCAAAGCCGACCTTGCGGTGCGCCATCTCCCTGCCCCGGAACATCACGGTGATCTTGACCTTGTCGCCATCGATCAGAAAGCGCCGAGCATTCTTGAGCTTGAAATCGAGGTCGTGATCGTCCGTGTTCGGACGCATCTTCACTTCCTTGAGCGATGCAGCGCGGCCCTTGCCCTTGGCCTTGGCCACCGCCGCCTTCTTCTTCTGCTCGTACTTGTACTTCCCGTAGTCCATGATCCGGCAAACCGGGGGCCGGGCGTTGGGTGCGACCTCGACCAGGTCGTAGCCCGCTTCCTCGGCCTTCACGAGAGCATCTTCGGACATGTATACGCCCAGTTGCTCCCCATCGGCACCGATCAACATGACTTCGCGTGCGCGAATCCTCTCATTGATCCGGACAAGGTCTTTTTCAGCGATACGAATACCCTCCCGTTCTCAGGCCTGACGCCGAGCAACCTGCTCGGTCAGGTCCGAAACGAATGCGTCGACAGCCACCGCCTCCCCGCCCCGGTCGGCATCACGCCGGAAGCGCGGGGTCACGGTGCCCTGCTCTATTTCCTGATCACCTACAACGGCCATTGCGGGGATCTTCTGCAGCTCTGCGTCGCGGATCTTCCACCCCAGCTTCTCGGAACGATCGTCGAGGAAGGGGCGGAGCCCCGCGCCCTCGAGAGCATCCCGGATCTTCTGAGCGTACTCCACATGGCGATCGGTGATCGGCAGCAGCGCCACCTGGACCGGCGCCAGCCAGAGCGGGTAGTCACCTCCGGTGTGCTCCGTATAGATGGCCAGGAAGCGCTCCAGCGAGCCCAGGATGGCCCTGTGGAGCATGGCTGGCTGGTGCTCCTGACCGTCCCGGCCGATGTAGCGGAGGTCGAAACGGCCCGGGGCCGCCATGTCGATCTGGATCGTCGCCAGCGTCCAGGTGCGGCCCAGCACGTCGTCGAAATCGAATTCGACCTTCGGAGCATAGAAGGCGGCCTCGCCCTCCTTGATCCCGCACTCGTAGCCAGCGCCCCGAACGGCCTCGACCAGGGCCTGCTCTCCCACATCCCACTCGGCCGAGTCGCCGAGAAAGCTCTCGGGCCGGGTCGAAACGGAAACCTTCACTCCGGAGAGGCCCAGGTCCTGGTAGACCTCCCGGGTCATCTCGAAGAACCGCTCGATCTCGTGCGGCACCTGCTCCGGCTCACAGAAGATATGAGCATCGTCCTGGGCCATGGAGCGCACGCGGGAGAGCCCGGTCAGCGTGCCGCTTCGCTCGTTGCGATGGAGCCGCGAGAACTCGGCAAAGCGGATCGGCAGGTCCCGGTAGGAGCGCTTCGTGTGCAGCAGCAACCGGCAATGGCCCGGGCAGTTCATCGCCTTGACGCCGAGCTCCTCGCCCTCGTCGCCTTCGAACCAGAACATGTCGTCGTGGAACTCGTAGTAGTGCCCTGAGGTCTTGTAGATGTCCGCCCGGTAGAGCTGGGGCGTCATCACCTCCTGATAGCCGTACTTCGGATACAGCGAGCGCATGTATTCGACGAGCCCGTTGTAGAGAATCATCCCTTTCGGGTGGTAGACCGGCGTTCCCGGCGAGAGCGGATCGATATGGAAGAGATCGAGCTGTGCGCCGATGCGCCGATGGTCGCGCTTCTTCGCCTCTTCGATGCGCTCCAGATGCTCGGCGAGCTCCGCCTTCGAAGCGAATGCGATGCCGTAGATCCGCTGGAGCATCGGGTTGCTCTCGTCGCCGCGCCAATAGGCACCGGCGGCTTCGAGCAACTTGAACGCGCCGACCTGCTTGGTCGTCTGCACGTGGGGGCCGCGGCAGAGGTCGACGAACGAGCCGTGGCGGAAGAGCGTGATCGGCTGGTCCGCGGGGATGTCGTCGAGGCGTGAGAGCTTGAGCTCCTCGCCCAGCTCCTCGAAGACCCGTTGGGCCTGCTCGCGACTCACTTCCTCGCGTGTGAACGCGCACTTCTCTTTGACGATCTTGCGCATCTCGGCCTCGATGCGCTCCAGGTCTTCAGGACTGAATGGCCTGTCCACCTTGAAATCGTATTGGAACTTCTCGCTGTGATCGGCCCGGCCCGCGTCGACCTGGGCTTCCGGGAAGAGTCGCTTCACCGCGTCCGCCATCACGTGCTCGGCGGAGTGACGGATGATCTCTGCAGCCTGGGGATCCTTGCCGGTGACGATCTCGAGTTGAGCCACGTCCTCCAACAGAGGTGTGCGCAGATCGATCAGCTCGCCGTCGATCCGCCCCGCCAACGCGGCGCGCGCCAGCCCGGCCCCGATCTCCTGGGCGACCTCCGACACCGTCGAGCCCACGGGCACAGTGAGCGTTCGACCGTCGGGTAATCCGACTGCCAGCGCGCTCATAGGTGCGGGTTGAAACGGAGTTGCATCATCGATTGGTTCGGAAGCCTATGGCTCCCCGGCTCCAGGCTCGCAGAATGGTAGGCACGGGCGGGGTCGAACCGCCGACTTCCGCCGTGTCAAGGCGGCGCTCTAGCCACTGAGCTACGTGCCTATAGGCTAGCTAAGAGCTCGAAATCAGTACCGATTCGGCGATTCCGTGTCAATTCCCCGGGTCGTCGGCCCCGGGCGGGGCGGTGCCCTCCGGCCGCGCCCGAAGCTCGATCCGGAGGCGGATATCCGCTTCGACGGCCGGCAGCGGGATCAACTCGATCTCGCCCGGGGGACCCGCCAGCAAGCGGTCCAGAAGCTGCCGGGGGCGCCCTGGAGCTTCCACCTGGAGCGCCACCCGGCCCGCCTGGAAGCGCTCTGGCACCGCCAGCCGGGCCTCACCACGCTCCCGAAGCAGCTCCAGGAAGGCCTCATAGGCCCTCCAATCGCTCGTTTCGACCACCACCCGATGGGCCTGGGACGGGATTTCGCCAGGCAAGCTGGCCAACAAGCCCGCGTCCCGAAGGCCCTGCGCGACCCGGTCCACGTCGATCTGGGCCTCGATCTCGAGGGCATACTCCAGCGAGATCTCGGGATCCATCAGCAGTTGGGCGGCCCGTTCACCGCGCTCGGCCAACACCCGGTAGCGGACGATGAAGTCGGAGGGCTGGCCGCCGAGCACCTCCAATACATCGAGGTCGGCCGGGGCCGGGCCGTCGCGATCCGCCTCGACCAGCTCCCGACCCAGTTGAATGACCGCCTGGCCGAGCCCGTGGCGCAGCGCTGCCTGGCGAAGGGATATCCCTGCCGGTGCATGGTCTCCCGCCGGGCAGGCGCCCTCGACCACGACCCGCACCGGAGTCACCGCCATCGCAGCGGCCGCCAACCAGCCACCAAATACGATCGCCCACCAGGGCTTTGCTCGGATCACAGTCCGACCTCCGATACCGCACGCCCGAACAGGCCATCGATCGCCTTGACGAGTTCCTGGGTCGGTTCGACGCCTCGGCTTTCCGGCAGTGCCATCACCGTCTCGCTCTCGCCAGGGATCATCATGTGGACCCATACATTGCAATCCCCGGCGTGGCCTTGCAGTACGTCGTTCAGCGCGCTGAGTCGATCCCGGCTGGCTTCTTCGGCCAGGATCCGGACGTGCACGCAGGCAGCCAGGCGCTCTTCGGCCTGGGAGAGTTCGAAGACGTCGCGCACCAGGAGCTTCGGAGGCTCGGCACTCTCGAGGGTCCCCGACACGATGAGTGGAATGGCGGCACGGGTCGCATCGCTGTTGGATTCGAGCGCATCGCGCAGCAGATCCCGATACGTCACATAGGAATTGGCGAAGATCACCAACTCGAAGCCGCCCTCCAGATCCTCGACCTTTCCGAAAGCCATGGTCTGACCGCGCCGGGTGCGGGTCTCGCGCAGGCTGGTGATCAGTCCTCCGATCCGCACCTCGCGGCCCACCCACTCGGCCACGGTGGTTGCCGTTACGTCGGTGAAGCGAGCGAGCATCGGCAGGTGCGCCTCGAGGGGATGGCCCGTGACGTAGAAGCCCAGCACTTCCTTCTCGTAGCCGAGCCGCTCCTGGTCCGTCCACGGCGCTACATCGGGGAGTTCCTCGGATGCGGTGAGATGATCCGCAGTGTCTCCGAACAAGCTCTCCTGACCGATCTCGCGGTCGCGCTGGGTCGCTGCGCCGGTTTCGAGCGCGGCATCGAGCCCCGACCATAGACTGGATCGGTTCGGGTGGAAGGCATCGAAGGCCCCGCACTTCACCAGGCTCTCCGCCACACGCCGGTTGACCTTGCGTCCATTCACACGCCTTGCGAAGTCGTAGAGGCCCTGGAACGGCCCCCCCTCATCCCGCACCGCCAGGACCGATTCGATGGCGCCCTCTCCGACGTTCTTCACCCCCGCGAGTCCGAAACGGATGCCCTCGGTCACCGGAGTGAAATCGCGCTCGGATTCGTTCACGTCTGGCGGCAACACATCGATCTTGCGCTCTTTCGTGTGGGCGATGTAGCGCGCGAGCTTGTCGTGGTTGCTGGCTTCGATCGACAGCACAGAAGCCAGGAACTCGCGGGGATGGTTGGCCTTCAGATAGGCCGTCTGATAGGTGAGGTAGGCGTAGGCCGTCGAGTGGGCCTTCGGGAAGCCATAGCCGGCGAACTCGGCCATCAAGGTGAACAGCTCGTCGGCCTTCGCCGCATCGATGCCGTTCTTCTGGGCACCGCCCACGAACTGGTCTCGGTGCTTGTCCATCTCCTCGGGCTTCTTCTTGCCCATCGCGCGGCGCAGCAGGTCGGCCTCGCCGAGCGTGTAGCCGCCCAACCGGTTGGCGATCTGGAGCACCTGATCCTGGTAGACGATCACGCCGAGGGTCTCGCGCAAGAGTTCTTCGAGTTCCGGCACCAGGAACTCGACCTTGGTCACGCCGTGCTTTCGATCGACGTAGTCGTCCACCATCCCAGAGCCCAACGGGCCTGGCCGGTAGAGCGCGATCAGCGGAATCACCTCCTTGAACGCGCGTGGCTTCAACTTCATGACCAGGTCGGTCATGCCCGAGGATTCCATCTGGAAGACGCCCTCGGTATCGCCTCGGCAAAGCAGGTCGTAACTCAGTTCGTCGTCGAGCGGGATCGTATCGATGGAGAAATCGGGCACGCCGCGTGCCCGAATGTGTTTCGCCGCGTCCTCGATGATCGTGAGCGTGCGCAGCCCGAGGAAATCGAACTTGATCAGCCCGACTTTCTCGACACAGCGCATGTCGTACTGGGTCATCACGTCGCCGGTCTTCGCATCCCGGTAGAGTGGAACCATCTCGATCAGCGGCTGCGTTCCGATCACGACCCCGGCGGCATGAGTGGAGGCGTGGCGCGTCAGTCCCTCGAGCTTGCGGGCCGTCGTGAGGAGCTTCGCCACCTGCCCATCCGCATCGACCCGGCTGCGAAGTTCCGCGCTTTGTTCGAGCGCTTCGTCCAGGTTGATACCCAGAGTCTCGGGAACGAGTTTCGCGATGCGATCCACATCGGCATAGGGCATCCCGAGTACGCGACCCACATCACGGATTGCGGCTCGGGCCTGGAGGGTTCCGAACGTGATGATCTGGGAGACGCGCCGGCCGTCGTCGCCCCGATCCGGCTCGTCGTACTTGTCGGCGACGTAGCGGATCACCTCATCCCGCCCGCGCATGCAGAAATCGACGTCGATATCCGGCATCGAGATCCGTTCCGGGTTCAAGAATCGCTCGAAGATGATGTCGTATTCGATCGGATCGACACCGGTAATCCCGAGACTGTAGGCAGCCAGACTTCCCGCGGACGAGCCCCGCCCCGGTCCCACCGGGATGCCACTGCGCTTTGCATAGCCGATGAAATCGGCCACGATCAGGAAGTAGCCGGCAAAACCCATCTGCCGGATCACCCCGAGCTCATACTCCAGCCGCTGCGTATAGGCACCGTGCTTGCCCTCGAAGGGCTGCTCCGGGTCCATCCCCAGGCTCGTGCGCAAACCGCGCCAGGCATCGCGCTCGAGCACTTGCTCGCGGGTCATGTTCGCCGGAACCTGGAAGTCCGGCATGTGATAGGTGCCCATCGGGAGATCGAGATTGCAACGCTCGGCTATCTCCATCGAATTGTGGACGGCCTGGGGATGGTCGTGGAAGACCTCGAGCATCTCCTCGCCACTCTTCACGTAGAAGCCGTGGCCGTCGAAGCGGAATCGCTTCGCATCGTCCAGATTCGATGCGGTGCCGATGCAGAGCAGCGCATCG
>JAAELW010000549.1 GCA_024226235.1 bacterium | reverse complement strand
GCGCGTCTTTCGCTGCACCACCGGCATCTGGCTCGGAACCGCCTACGGAAGCCAGGTATGGCTGCCCGAAGTAGGCGAGGGCGACCGGAGCGTCTCACTTCGGACTTAGGGTCGCGGGGTTGCGCTACTGGCCTCGGCGGTTTGCGGAGTGCTCGCAGTACCATTCGATTGCTGCGCTGGCTTCGTTTCTCTCCGTTTCGAGAAATCGCCCGACTGCGTCGGCCAGCCGCGGGTCGCGAAGGTGATGGACGCTCCAGGTCGGGTAGGCATCGAAGCCGCGCAGCTGTTTGTACTGCCCGCCCGCGCCGGGTTCGAAGCGGCTGAGTCCATTCTCGATGCAGTGCTCGATGCCCGCGTAGTAGCAGACGTTGAAGTGCAGGTGGCGCAGTTCCTCGAAACAACCCCAGTAGCGGCCGTACAGCACGCCGCTCTTCTGGATGTTGATCGCACCGGCCAGGATGCTGCGGTTTCTGCGGGCGACGACGAAACACAAGCGATGTCGGAAGCGCGTGCATAGGAACTCGAAGAGTTCGCGGTTTAGGTACTGCCGGCCCCATGGGTTGTTGCGGATGGTCGACAGATAGATCCGGTACATCGGCTCGATCAGATCATCGGAAATGTCGTCGCCGGTGAGCCATTCGATCTCGATGCCCTGATGTTCGAGTTCTCGCCGCTCGCGTCGCACCTGGTTTCGGCGTTTGCTGCGCAGGCTCTTCAAGTAGTCGTCGAAGTCCTGATAGTCTCGGTTCAGCCAATGGTATTGGAAGCCGAGCCTGGGCACGAAGCCGGCTTCCTCGAGGACAGAGCGCTCCGCGTCGAGGCAGAAATTGACGTGAGCGCCCGAGAGCCCGTGGGCTTCGCAGATTCCCAGCAGTGCCTGGGCGAGTTCTTCCGATCGCCGGGTCCGGTCCTCGCCTTCGGCGACCAGGAAGCGGGCGCCGGTGACCGGCGTGAACGGAACGCCGACGAGGATCTTCGGATAGTACTCGAGCCCGGCGCGATGAGCGGCGTCGGCCCAGCCCCAGTCGAAGACGAACTCGCCTTCGCTGTTCCCTTTCAGGTAGACGGGACAGGCGGCAATCAGGCGACCCTGCTCACGGAGAACCAGTGGCCGGGGTGCCCATCCAAGCTCAGCGCCCACGCACCCTGCGTCTTCGAGAGACGCGAGCCACTCCCATTCCAGAAACGGAGATCCCTCGCCGACGAGCGCGTTCCACTCGTCTTTCGGGACTTTCCGCACGCCTTCGAGCATCTCCAGCTCGGCCATCAGGAGCAGTGTAGCCTCGACAGGCCGATACCGGTGCGAGCCGTGCTGCTGCTACGCTTTCGGGATGTCGAATGATCCGGGCGGCCCGTCCAAGGGCGGAACCTGGCGAGACCGGGAAGGCGGGGTCGCCGAGAAGACCAAGAAGAAGGCGGCCAGGCCGCCGCGGTTCAAGGTGGTCCTCTATAACGACGACTATACCCCCATGGCCTTCGTGGTGGAGCTGCTGGAATCGGTGTTCGGCAAGAGTCCGGTGGAATCCAATGCGCTGATGCTCCGGATTCATCGGGCTGGCTCCGGGATCGCCGGTATCTATACCCTGGAGGTGGCTGAGACGAAGGTCGCAATGGTCCATCGTCAGGCGGAGGAGCGGGGCTACCCTCTGCGATCGGGTGTCGAGGAAGAGTGAGCTACATCAATCACGAGCTTCAGTTGACCATTCAGGCCTCGCTGCGCGAGGCGGTTGCGCGGGGGCATGCCTATCTGACGACGGAGCATCTGCTCTACGCGTTGGCATTCGACGATGCGGGCCAGGAGGTGTTGCGACATAGCGGCGTGCATCTGGGGCGGCTCAAGAACGACCTCGAGCGTTTCTTCGAGGAGGAGATCGAGAGGCACGATGGCGACGGCCCCCAGGAGACCGTCCAGACCCTGGCCTTCCATCGCGTGCTCCAGACGGCGATGGATCAGGCCGACAACGCGGAAAAGGAAGAGGTGCAGGCGGGGGATCTGCTGGCCGCTCTCTTCCAGGAACCGGACTCTCATGCGGTCGAGCTGCTGCGGGCCCAGGGTGTCTCACGGCTCGATGTCCTGAAGTTCCTCTCCCATGGCGTTTCCAAGTTCAAGCCCGGGGATGGGGACGAAGGGGAAGCCGCGCCATCGACCGGCCGCAGCGACCCATTCGACGTGGAAGAAGAAGCGTCGGCTGATCCGCTGGCCGCGTTCACCACGAATCTGACAGCGCTGGCCGCGGCCGGAGAGCTCGACCCGCTGGTCGGGCGAAGCAGTGAGCTCGACCGGGCCGTCCACATCCTCGCGCGGCGGCGCAAGAACAACCCGATCTTCGTCGGCGAGACCGGCGTCGGAAAGACGGCTCTCGCGGAGGGCCTGGCTCAGCGCATTCACGACGCCGAGGTGCCGGACGATCTGCGAGGTGCAGAGATCTTCTCGCTCGATCTCGGAGCGATGCTCGCGGGCACCAAATATCGCGGTGACTTCGAAGAGCGCTTCAAGACGTTGGTCGCGGCCGTGCAGGAGAGGGAGAACCCGGTCCTGTTCATCGACGAGATCCATACCATTCTCGGGGCCGGGGCCGCCCAGGGTGCGACGGTGGATGCTTCGAGCATGCTGAAGCCTCTGCTCCAGAGCGGGAAACTCCGCTGCATGGGCTCGACGACCTATCAGGAGTATCGTCACTTCGAGAAGGACCGTGCGCTGGCGCGACGCTTTCAGCGGGTGGACGTCCACGAGCCGACCGTCGAGGAGGCGATCAAGATCCTCGAAGGGCTGGCCCCGCGTTACGAGGACCACCACGCGGTCCACTACTCGAGGCCGGCGTTGCGCGCGGCGGTCGAGCTCTCGTCGAAGCACCTGAACGATCGCTTCCTGCCCGACAAGGCCATCGATGTGATGGACGAGGCGGGTGCGGCAGTGAAGCTTCGACCCGAGAGGGCCCGGTCGGCGAAAGCCCGGGCCGGGGTCGGGGGCGACGAACCCGAGGAGAAAGCCGCCCGCAAGGTGGGCATCCGCGACGTCGAGCAGCTGATCGCCCGAATGACGGGTACCCCGCTGGCGCGGGCCACCACCTCCGAGCGCAGCCAGCTCGAACACCTCCACGAAGACCTGAAGAGCGTGGTCTACGGCCAGGACGACGCGGTGGCCACGGTGGTGCGCGCGGTCAAGCGCGCACGGGCTGGCCTCGGCGGCCAGGACAAGCCCACGGGCAGTTTCCTCTTCATGGGCCCCACGGGCGTCGGCAAGACCGAGCTCGCGAAGCAACTGGCGCACAGCCTCGAAGTGCCGTTCCTGCGCTTCGACATGAGCGAATACATGGAGAAGCACGCAGTGGCGCGGCTGATCGGCGCGCCGCCTGGCTACGTGGGCTACGACGAGGG
>JAAELW010000548.1 GCA_024226235.1 bacterium | reverse complement strand
TCCTCGTCGTCAGCTGCGTGCTGCTGGGCGCCTTCGGCGTGCAGTTCATCGGGCAGGAGTATCCATGCCCCCTGTGCATTCTCCAACGGATGGCCATGATCCTGGCCGTGGCGGGCCTGGCGCAGATGATCGCGATGGGGAATCGCAAAGGGCAGATCGAACCGGCCGAGTTCACGACGGCCTTCGGCCTGATGGTGCTCGGCTCGGTGCTGGGGGCCGCCATCTCGATTCGCCAGATCCTATTGCACATCGCTCCGGGCGACCCGGGCTATGGCAGTCCGGTATTCGACATCCATCTCTACACATGGGCGCTGCTCGTCTTCGTCGCCCTGCTGATCACCGCGGGGATCCACCTCTGCTTCGTTCGCGATGCCGTGCCCATCGTTCCGAAGCAGCCCTCGATCCTCTCGAAGGCTGTGCTGTGGCTCTTCTGGCTGGTGATCCTGGTCAACGCAGTGAGCGTCTTCGCCCAGACGGGATTCCACCTCTTCCTGCCGGACAACCCCACGAGCTATCGACTCTTCCATTAGATCCATTCGGCGGGGTCTAGTCGCCCTTGGGATCCTTGGGCTCGGGCTTGC
>JAAELW010000547.1 GCA_024226235.1 bacterium | reverse complement strand
CTCAAGGTCTCGGCACTCAGCTTTGGCGCGTGGGTCACTTTTGGCTCGCAGATGAACGAGGAAATTGCCGCAGAATGCATGCATGCGGCGTGGGATGCCGGGGTCAACTTCTTCGACAACGCCGAGGTCTATGCTCAGGGCGAGTCCGAGGTGATGATGGGCAAGGTGCTCAAAAGCTCGGGCTGGAAGCGCTCGGACTTGGTGATCTCGACCAAGATCTTCTGGGGCGGCGAGGGCCCCAACGACCGCGGCCTGTCGCGCAAGCACGTGATCGAGGGCACCGACGCGGCGCTCGCCCGTCTGCAGCTCGACTACGTCGATCTCCTCTTCTGCCACCGGCCCGATCCCTCGACCCCGATCGAGGAGACGGTGCGCGCGATGACCCATCTCATCGATCAGGGCAAGGCCTTCTACTGGGGCACCAGCGAGTGGGCCGCCGACCAGATCATGGAAGCCCATGGCGTCGCCCGCCGCGAGCACCTGATCCCGCCGACCATGGAGCAGCCCCAGTACAACATGTTCCACCGCGCGCGGGTGGAGCGCGAGTACGCTCGCCTCTACCGCGAGATCGGCCTCGGCACCACCATCTGGAGCCCGCTCGCCTCAGGCATCCTGACCGGCAAGTACGAGGACGGCATCCCGGCGTCGGGCACCCGTTTCACCCTGGCCGACTACGAATGGCTGCGCGAGAACGTCGAGAGCGAAGCGGGGCAGCGCAACGTCGACAAGGCCCGGCGCCTGCGGCCGATCGCCG
>JAAELW010000546.1 GCA_024226235.1 bacterium | reverse complement strand
TCACCGCGATCAGCAAGGCGAACGGGGACCAGAAAACCAGGCGGCTGGCCATGGCTGCCCCCAGCCACGGCCCGAGGATGAGTCCGCAACCCAGGGCGAACATGCGAACGGCCTCGAAGCGGGCGAGACGGCGCCTGGGTATGCGTTCCATGACGATGATCTCGAGCACGATCTCGACGCACAGGAAACCGAGTATCCGCAACGCCGAACCCGCGACCAACAGTGGCAGCGTCTGCAGCGCGAGCATGACCGTGCCGGAAAGTACGCTGACCACGCCGATGATGAAAACCTTGCGTCTACCCAGACGGTAGACGATGATCGGGACGAGCATCGCAGCCAGGATCCCGGTAAGGCCCCAGGCGAAATACAGCACGCTGACCTTCTGTGCATCGCCGAGATGGCGCAGCGCCTCCACCGGGATGAGCGCGGCGGGCAGGGTCCAGCAGAAGACGATCGCGCCCGATAGCAGCGCCAACGGCAGGGCCGCGTGCAGATCCCGAATACCGAGCCACTCGGTGAGGGCTGATACTTTGCTCATG
>JAAELW010000545.1 GCA_024226235.1 bacterium | reverse complement strand
CCTCCGCGAAGCCCGCTGCGGCCAGGATCTTCGGTCCGTAGTAGACCACGATGTTCACCCCCGAGAGCTGCCCGAAGACCGATAGCATCACCCCCACCAGGAGGGCCATCCGCAAGCCGGGCCGGAACAACTCGGCGAGCGTCCCCTCCTCGTGCGAGAGAGCATCCTGGATCTCGACCAGTTCGCGCTGCGCCACTTCGCTGCCGCTGATGCGGGTCAGCTTGCTGAGCCCCTCGTCCACCTGCCCCATCTTGATCAGCCAGCGGGGGCTTTCGGGCACGAAAAACAGGAGCAGGAAGAAGAGGAGGGCAGGGAACATTTCGGCCCCGAACATTCCCCGCCACACTTCGCTGACGAGGGCCTGATGCAGCATCCCCTCGCTCCCGAAGGCATCAGGATGGGACTGCGCATAGCGCACGATCAAGAGGTTCGAGAGGTATGCGAAGAGGATCCCGAGAACAATCGAGAGCTGGTAGCACGCCACCAGACGTCCGCGCCACTTCGGTGGAGCCAGTTCCGAGATGTACATCGGCCCGAGGACCGATGCCATGCCCACCCCGATCCCGCCGAGCATGCGTGCCGCGATGAGAGCCGAGAACCCCGGTGGGAAGGCGCTGAAGAGGGCCGAGAGAAAGAACAGGACCGCCGCAACAATCAGGTTCGGCTTGCGACCGAACCGGTCCCCCAGCCAGCCCGAGCTCAGGGCACCAACAATGCAGCCGACCAGGGCCGCGCTCGTGAACCACCCCTGCTGAATGTTGTCGAGCCCGAACTGCCCGGCCACTCGCTCGACCGTTCCGGAGATCACCGCGGTGTCGAAGCCGAAAAGCAACCCACCCAACGAGGCCACCATGCAGATGGACGCGAGATACTTGTTGCTGCCGGTGGTGGGCGGGG
>JAAELW010000544.1 GCA_024226235.1 bacterium | reverse complement strand
GGGCAGTTGTCCCAGCAGCTGAAGAACGTGCGTCAGATGATCAGGCAACTCTCCGCTCTCCCGGATACCGTGCTCGACGAGCATCTGACGCATCTTCACGAGGAAGGCGCCGCGCGCGTAGTCCTGACCATAGAGGACCCAGCCCAGCTCGAGAGTACAGGCCGGGTTGATGTCGAAAGTGCGCGTGAAGAGTTCCTCGCGCTCGGTCAAGGCACAGGCCTCGACGTGATCCATGAAGGCGGCCAGCCTGGCCCCGGCGCTCGGGGAGCATGTCATGAGTTCGGGTAGAGTCGCGCGCAGCTTCTCGGCCTGTCCCGCTTGCGGATAATCGAGGAACAGCGCCAGAAGTTCGTAGGGATGCTTGGCCGTCTGGATCATTGTCCACGCTCGGGTCCATCCGAGAAGCCGAAGCCGCAATGCTGCTTGTGCTCCAGGGGATCACGCATCGCCTCGATCGCCTGCTCACGCAGGGAGGGCGGGATGACGAAGCGCTCGGCGAAGGTGCAGAGCGAGGTGAGCCGGTAGATGGCGTCGGCCTCCTCCGAGTTGGTGTCGGCCTCGGCGAGAGCCGTGCGGGTACTTTCGATATCGACGTCGCCCACGGTGATCTCGCGACGCATGAGGCGCACGGCCAACTGCTTGCGCAGGGCGTAGCGCACCGGCGCCGTGTCCCCGGCCCCGAACAGGTTGGCCAGGAACTGGAGCGGCACGCGGGCCTGGTCGATCCCG
>JAAELW010000543.1 GCA_024226235.1 bacterium | reverse complement strand
GGGAAATTGGCAACTTAACAAATGGAACCGGCCCCTTTCTTAACAGACCCCCTCCTTGACGCTACTGGACTGGCGTCGGCTCTGCGACGTAGACTGCGTCCACCTCGCCCTTCAGCGCACCGAGGAAGGAGACGATGTCGGCGATTGCGGCCGCATCGAGTTCGCGACCGAGCTGGTGCCAGGCCATCAGCCGAACGACTTCCGAGATGTCGGTCAGGCTGCCGTCGTGAAACCAAGGGCCGGTCTTCGTGACGTTGCGCAGGGACGGCACCTTGAAGACGTACTTGTCCGCCTCGCTGCCCGTGACCTGCATGCGCCCGGTGTCCTCGGTCGCGTACGGGTGTACGAGGCCGAGCTTCTGAAACATGCCGCCGCCGAGCGCAGGACCCATGTGGCAACTGGCGCAGCCCGTCTCCAGAAAGGCCGTCAGGCCACGGATCTGCGCCTCGTCCAGAGCTGCATCGTCGCCGGCCAGGAATGCATCGAAGGGGCCGGGGGTCAACAGCCGTCGTTCAAAGGCACCGATCGCGTTGGCCAGGTTGTCGTAGCTGATCGGATCCAGCGCGTCGGGGAAGGCGGCAGCAAACAGCGGGGCATAGCCTGCGATGCCCCGCAGCTTCTCCACCACCGCAGCCTCGGACGGCATGGCCATCTCGATGGGGTTCAGGATCGGCCCCTTCGCCTGAGCCTCCACGTCGGGCTCGCGCCCATCCCAGAACTGGGTCGAGTGGAGTGCCGCCTGGTAGACGGTGGGTGAGTTTCGGCCACCGCGCTGCCCCTGGTGCCCGGGCGAAGTGGGCTCTCCGTCGACTCCGAAGCCGTCCAGCCGATGGCAGGAGTTGCAGCTGATGTCGTCGGCCACGGACAGGCGCTCATCGTAGTAGAGCAACCGGCCCAGCGTGATCTTCGCATCCGTCAGAGCGTTCGCCGGGTTTGCGACCTCCTTCGGAAGCTCGCCAAGGACGGCTCCAGCCTGGGCGCGCAGGGCGCCGACGTCCGGTGCCTCTGCGCCAGCACCCATCGCGAGGGCGATCAACAGCCCGCCGATCCATGACCCCGTCTTCAATCGTTGCATCCCGGGTTGCCCCCCCCCTCCAAAGCGGTTTCGCCGCATTGTCCATTTTTTGTGCGACCGCTGCCAGCACATCGCATCGAGACATCTAGCTGGAGATCCCAGTGCCCACCCGATCGAACGTGGCCTTCGAGAGCCAGCGCAGGTTCAAGCCGTTCACCGTGACGTGGGCGACCGCCGGTGCCAGCAGGGTCCCGGTGTACTCGAACAGGCCGCCGAAGAGCCCACCCGCCAGCAGAGCGAAGAGCGCCCAGATGCGCAGGCCGGGGCGTGGAAGGTAGTGGGCGGCGCCAAACAGCAGGCTGGCCAGGAGCCAGCCCACCTGGGTCTGTAGCGCGCCGCGGAAGAGCATCTCCTCGGCGATTCCGCTGGCCAATGCGAGCAGCACCACGGCAGGCAGGGTGAGGCCCCGCACGAGCTCACCCAGAGTCTCCGCGAGGATTGCGCCGGAAGCAGTGGCCCTTGTCCATTTCCTGGACACAGCCACCAGCACCAGACCGACAGCCAACCCAAGCAGCCCGCTCGGAAGTGCAGCCATCGGGTCGCCACGCTCCGCGGCGGCCCAGGGGCCGACACCATCTGCGACCCAGCGCCAGATCCAGGCCACCAGAGCGATGACAGCGTAGAACGAGAGCCCCGGAATCAGGGGCAGCCGGGGCGCCCGGCCGGGCCCCGGGGGGGACGGATTCGTGGCAACGACCATGGGCGAGGGGTAGCCTTCCCTTCTGACAGGCGCCCACTTCATCCCTCGCGGGCGAGGGGCGCCCGATTCTTCTTGCTGCCTTTCCCCTAGGGGTCGGAATCCGCCATGAGCGACAGGGTGCCCATGACGCCCAAGGGCCACGCCATGCTCGAAGAGGAGCTGAAGCACCTCAAGAGCAAGGAACGTCCGAAGATCGTCCGAGAGATCGAGGAGGCGCGTGCGCACGGGGATCTATCGGAGAACGCCGAGTACCACGCCGCCAAGGAACGTCAGGGGCACGTGGAGGGCCGGATCGCGTCGCTCGACGACAAGCTGGCTCGGGCCCAGATCATCGACGGCAAGGGCCAGAGCACCGAGCGGGTGAGCTTCGGCGCCACCGTGGTGCTCTCGGACGGAGATTCGGGTGACGAGGTGACCTACCGGATCGTCGGAGAGGATGAAGCAGACGTGGGTCAGGGCATGATCTCGATCACTTCACCCATCGCTCGGGCCCTGATGGGCAAGGAGGCGGATGCTTCCGTTCAGGTGAAAGTCCCGAAGGGCACCCGAGAGCTCGAAATCCTCGAAATCCGCTTCGACCCGGTCTGAGCACCCCGGGAGAAGCCGTGCGTTCCCTTCAGTTCAAGTTCAGCGCCCTGGTGGTGGCTCTGCTGGTGTTGGCCAGCATTGCGTTGACCTGGCTTGCCACACGCCACGAGCGCTCGTCTCTGGAGGCCGAGGTCAGCAAGCGAGGCCTGGCGTTGGCGTCGAACCTGGCCGAGGACGCGAAGGTCCCGTTGCTGGCCGAGGATCAGCTCGCGCTCGAGAACCTGGTCGGCCACGTGGGAGCAGGAGAGGGCCTGGTGGCCTCCCGGCTGCTCGATCAGACCGGCAGCATCGTGGCTTCCCTCGCCCCGGACGAAACAGGCCTGGTGCTCGAACCCCAGACCACGGGGGCCGCCGAGGGACCGACCGTCGGCCGTATCCGCTCGGTGCTGTGGATCGCCGCACCGGTGATCTACAGCGACGTGCGAATCGGCGAGGCCCAGATCGCTCTCGATCTCGAGCTGCTCGTAGCCCCGGTCGTAGCGGATAGCCAGAACCAGCTCTCGGCGGCGGCGGCCGGCATTCTCGTGCTGGGCGTCGTCGGAGGGATCGTCTTCGTCGCGCTGCTGATCGGGCCGATCCGGCGGCTGCGAACGGGCGTGGAGCAGCTCGCCGGCGGCGATCTGGCGACCCGCGTCCCACCCACCTCCCAGGACGAGGTGGGCGACCTGACTCGCGCTTTCAACAAGATGGGCGAGTCCCTACAGGAGAAGGAGCGGATCCAGAGCGCGTTCGGCCGCTACGTGAACGACTACGTGCTCACGACCCTCCTCGAGGGCCCCGAAGGCGCCCAACTGGCCGGCGCGGAACGGGAAGTCACGATCCTGTTCGCCGATATCCGCAGCTTCACACGCCTGTCCGAGGGGCTGAAGGCCGCCGACGTGGTCGGGCTCCTGAACGACGTCTTCCAGCTGGCCTCGGATTGCATCCTGGCTCGCAGCGGCACGATCGACAAATTCATCGGGGACTCGGTGATGGCCTATTTCGGCGCTCCGGTACCCTGCGAAGACCACGCTGCCCAGGCGGTCCAGGCAGCCATCGATATCGAGCGGGCCGTGGCAAAGCGAAACGCGTCCCAGCCCCCGCCGACCCACGCGGTGGATGTGGGGATAGGCATCCATACGGGCCCCGTCATCGTCGGCACGATCGGTTCGGACCGGCGCTCGGACTTCACCGCGATCGGCGATGCGGTCAACGTCGCCCACCGCCTGGAGAAGCTCTCCCGGCCGGGGGAGGTGCTGGTCTCCGAAGCCGTTCAACGGCGGGTGAGGGATGTCGTGCGCCTTCGCTTCGAAGGCGAGCGCCAGCTTTCGGGACGGGTCGAGCCGGTTCACGTATACTCGGTCGAGATCCAGTCCGGGGCCTAGCAACGGAGCCCCCCGGAGGAACACCAGCCGATCGGCCATCCGGCCAACCGGCAACCGGCCAGGAGAGAGCTTGAACGGGCTTTGCCGCCACTGCCTAGTCCTCATGCTCACACTCACTGCAGTGGGCTGCACCACCCCCCTCGAGCTGGGCGAGCGGCGCTACCGGGAAGGTGACCGCCGGGCGGCCCTGGAAGCCTGGCGCGGGATCCGACCGGATGCCTTTGTCTACGAAGCCGCCCAGCGTCGCATCGACGAGGTCGAGGAGGAATTCCAGCAACTCGTGGTGCGCTACCAGAAGCGCGGCGCCTACTACGAGGCCCGCAACCGTCTGGCCGAATCGGTGCTGAACTACCGGCTGGCGCTCAGCTTGCAGCCGGACGATACGCAGGCCCTCGCCCACGTCCAAGAACTGGTCCGTGTACTCGCAGCCGAGCGCGGCCGGGCACGGGGCATGTTCCGCGAGCACTTCGAAGCCGACAACCTGTCCGGTGCGCGTGATGCGCTGGACGACCTTCGCACGCTCGACCCCTTCTCAGCGGAGGTCGCTGCCGACGCGCGGGAACTCGGCGCCGCTCTCGACGGCCAGATCCGCAAGCTCCTGGCCCGCGGGCGCCGAGGTTTCACTTCGGGCGACCTGCGCCGGGCCGATCAGGCCTTCCATGAGGTACTGGCCCTCGACGAAGACAACGAGAGCGCCCAGGGCTACCTCTCCTACATCACCAAGATCCGCACGAGTTCGAGCAGTATCGAAGAATCTACACCTGCCGGGCCGGATCCGAGGGAAATCGACGCGTCGGACGCGGAAATCCGCGCTGAGGGCTTCTTCCAGAATGCACTGGCTGCAGAAAGGGCTGGCGATCTGTACGCAGCCATCCGCTATGACCTGGCTGCGCTGCGCATCCATTCGGCGCACCCCCGGGTTCGGAGCCACCTCGTCCGCTTGCGGCGACAGCTCGAGCCGCGGCTTCCGGATCTTCTGCGTGCCGGTCGCGAGCACTACCAGCAGGAGGATCTGCAGGCGGCACTCGACCAATGGCGCAAGGTATTGCTGATCGATCCCCGCAACAAGCAGGCCCGCGATTACACGATGCAGGCGGAGCGACTGCTGGAGAATCTCGAACGCCTGCGCGGTGAGCCGACTCGAAAACGGAACGCCGCCAGAAGATGACGCGTACCCCCTTCCCGACGAGCGCATTGCGGACCGCGCTCTACTGCGCCGCACTCTGCTTCACTGGACTCGGCTGCCAGACACTGGTCGATCTGGAACGCGCTCGCGGCCTGCTGAGCCCTTCGCCAGCCCCGGAGATTCCGGTCCTGACGGACACGCCTGCCGCTGAGCTGCCCAGAGTCACCGGTCTGGTTGCCGTCGAGGGAGAGCTGCGAGCCGTCCCGTTGCACTGGGAGCCGGTCCTGGAGGGCGATGTGGGCGGATACGCGATCGAACGCGCCCTCACCAAGCAGGGCGAATTCGACCGCATCGGATCGGTTTCCGACCGCTATCAAACCGCCTGGGTGGACCGCGGGGCCGATCTGTTCGCCAAGCAGGAGGGTGGTGCCAGCCTGGGGGACGGTCTCAGCTACTTCTATCGGGTGCGCGCGTTCGATAGCGAGGGACGTCTGGCGCCCGCAGGCAACTCTCCGGCCGAGGCTCGCACCTCGGCTGCCCCCGCGCCGCCCGAGGGCTTTCAAGCCTTCAGTCGGCTGCCACGGGCCGTAGCCTTGCGCTGGGCCGCATCGCAGGATCCACTCGCGGCGGGTTACGTCGTGCTGCGCAGCCCAGCCGCGCGGGGCGAATTCCGACCACTCGCCAACCTGTCGGGCCGCTTTGCCACCACCTACCTCGACGAAGGGCTCGGCGATCTGCGGGTCTTCTACTACCGGGTTGCCACCATCAACGCGGCCGGCGGTCAAGGCGAGCCGACCAGCGCAAAACGCGCGGTGACCAAACCCGAGCCGCTTCCGCCGGTAGGACTCGAGGTCACGGCCAGGCACCTCGGCGTGAACGAGCTCGCATGGACGGCGAACGTCGAGCCGGACCTGCGCGCCTACCACTTGCTTCGCCGCCGCGCGGGAGAGGAGCCGGAGCGGGTCGCCGAGATCGAGGTCGGAACGACCGCGGTACGGGATGAGCATGTGGGCGCCGGAGAACGTGTGACCTACCTGGTCGTGGCCCTGGATCGCGACGGGCTCGAGAGCGCCCCCTCCGCCGAGATCGAGGTGGAGGCGGTCGCCTACGAACTCGCCGCACATGCCCGAGGCGGCAACCTGACGCTCTCCTGGAGCCCGGACGTCCAGGCCGGGTTGGCGGAGACACAAGTGCTGTCGATAGGCACCTTTGGTGCGCGAGAACTCGGCCGATCGGTCGGACCGAGCTTCACGGTGCCGGATCCCCAACCGGGAGCCTCCTACCGCTTCCAGATCATCGGCGTCCGAGAGGATGGATCGCTCGCACCAACCTCCAAAGAAGTCCAGGTGCAGCTACCGGAAGAGAACGACTAGGCTGCCCGATCCCCGGGAGCCCGCTCGGGTGGAGCCGGCATGCCAGCCCGACACCCGATCCAGTTCTGCAGCGGCCACGGCACGGACCCGGCCCAGTCCTGCCGGGGGACGACACGGCTCCTGTCCGTGGCGATCGAGACAGGATCGGGTCACGTTGCGTTTCGGGCCTGTGGGCCTAGAATCCGGCGCTTCTTCCCCGGTAGCTCAGTTGGTAGAGCAGGCGGCTGTTAACCGCCTTGTCGCAGGTTCGAGTCCTGCCCGGGGAGCCACAGCCGGTTCGCGAGTTGTAAGCGCCGGACTGGCGGGTCGGGGCCGGCCGCGCCAAGCTGCTGCGATGACGATGCCGCGCCTGACCGTAAAGCTGGCCAAGCAGGACTTCAAGTTCTCGGCGGCTCATTTCACGGTCTTTCCGGACGGCGATGCCGAGCGGCTCCACGGGCACGACTACCGTGTGCGCGTCGAGCTCGAAGGCACGGATCCCGGGCCGGACGGCCTTCTCGTGCCGATCGCCGAGGTCAAGGCCAACATTCGAGCGCTCTGCAAATCGCTTGACGAGCGCACATTGGTTCCGGAGAAGTGTCCACTGCTCGAGGTGAGCCACGACGGCGAGACCCTCGAGATCGAGTTCGGTCGGCGCCGCTACCGGCTGCCCGGAGCCGACACCCGGCTGCTGCCGCTGCAGAACGTGACGATGGAGCTGTTGGCGATGCACCTTTGGCGCGAGCTGGCGCGATCCCTGGCCGGCAGCGCGGTGGAACGACTCGTAGTCGAGGTCGAGGAGACCCCGGGCCAGAGCGCGAGCTACGCAGGCCGAATCGGCAGCGATTGATCCGACCGAGCCAAGCAGGCCGGATCGGCAGCGACTGACCCGGCCGAGCTACGGCCCGAACGGAAACCAATGCCCGCGGTCCGGTGCCCCGTGGCAGACTTCGAGCCGCCCTTCTGCCGGTGCCGCGAGCATCGCGGCATTGGTGCTGATGCCATCGAAGTCGTCGCGGTTGATCGCCAGGGTGCCATCCTGCCGATCAGCGAGGAAACCCCGCAAGCTGGCATCATCGAATGACTCGCCCCCGGCCAGCAGCGCACGCATTCGAGCGAGCCGGGCTTCAGAGGAGGCTCGGGGTGTATCGCCCTCGAGAGCGGCGTGCCGCGGTACCTGACAGTGATTCGTCTGCACCTGGCTGGAAAGACCCAAGCAGCGCACATCGGAACGCGTCGCGGTGCACTCGACGATCGCTGCTTCGCCACGAGCATCGGCGAGGAAATAGCTATGCGCCCCGGCGCGATGGGCGGTTTCGATCGAGTGGATCGCGTCAGTGGCGCGATGTTCGGTGAGTGCGCGGTGAATGAGATTCAGGTAGGGGACACCTGCTCTGGCATCCCGGGTCCGCAGATTCGTCGTGCCGACGGCAAGACCGTGCTCGTTGATCCCCATCAGCGACAGGCAGCCGACAGTCGTCACACACCAGGTTGCAGGACCGACCTTGGGCTGGCGGTGAACCGCTACGACGAACGGTTGATTGTCGGTCCCCAGATCCCAGGTCTGGCCGAAACGCAGCCCACCCTGGCTCATCTGGCCAGCGGGGACCAGGAACCCGGTGCAACCTCCGAATGCCTCGAGCGGGCCACCCCAGGCGAGCGCGTCTCGCAGATCGGTGAGGCCACCCAACGCCATCGTCGCCTCCGGGCTGAGCTCGGCGCCGCGTGCAATTCCCAGGAGTTCGGCATGCCCATCCGGATGATGGGCAGCCGACGCCTCCAGGCAGACTGCGGCCACCCCCCACACGGCACCTTGCTCGACATCCCGCCCGCCGTAGATTCGTGCCTGGGTCAGCGCATTCGCCATACGCAGCCCGGCGAGTTCCTGGATCTCGGCACGGAAGCCCTCGCCGAACATCTCCCCCATCGCGGCCGGGGAGCCCTGGAGGTAGACACAACGCATGCGGTTCCATCGGTTGGACGCAGTGGCCTCCAGAGGGTTCCCGGTCGCTCCGCCGCAGAATCGAGGGACTTTCCCCTCTGCAAGAGGATCCTTCCTGCGCCATCTCCCGGCCTGGGGAATCGAGTCTCACCTGCTGACCGATACGTGCCGAAGATGACGGTGCACGCAGAGGACCTACGAGAGTGGTCGTCAGTGCACACGGGGGAGCTGCAGCGGTGCTCGAAATGATTGGCGAATGGGTCTCGATCGCAACCCTGGTGCTGCTGATCGCGATGGTGGCTGGACCGCCGCTGCTACTCGCCGGGATCTACTTCCACGACCGATTCCAGAGCCAGCACGCGGTGCTTCGCAACTTCCCGCTGCTCGGCCGCCTGCGGTACATCTTCGAGCATCTGGGCCCGGAAATGCGCCAATACCTCTTCGACAGCGATCGGGAGGGCAGGCCCTTCTCACGCGACGACTACCAGAACATGGTGCTGTCCGGGAAGTACCTGAATTCGATGATCTCTTTCGGCTCGAAGCGTGACTTCGCACGACCCGGCTGGTATCTGCGCAATGGGCTGCTGCCCACTCTGTACAGGGACCTCGCGTTCGACCTCAGACCGTCGATCGAGACCCGACGTTATGTCACCGACCACAACGGCCTGTTCAGTCGGAGCGAGCACGTGGAGAAAGAGAGGATCGCATCCTGGGCGCTCGATGACGCCTGGGCTCCGGTGATCGGCCCGGACCTCCCCCACCCCTGGGTGCTTCGCGGATTGATGGGGATGAGCGGCATGTCGTATGGGGCGCTCGGACGAAATGCCATCCAGGCCCTCTCTCTCGGGCTCGGAAAGGCGACCGAGGCTTGGATGAACACCGGCGAAGGCGGCCTGTCTTCCCATCACCTGAAGGGGGGCGGGCCGATCGTATTCCAGATCGGCCCGGGGCTATTCGGCGTGCGAAATGAACTCGGCGAATTCGACTGGGATCGTTTCCGCAAGCAAGCGGCCATCCCGGAGGTGGTGGGTTTCGAACTGAAGCTTCACCAGGGCGCGAAGATCCGCGGCGGTCATGTGGAGGGAACGAAGGTCTCGTCTGAGATCGCCGAGATCCGGAGTGTTCCGGCGGGCCAGACGATCGATTCGCCCGCCCGCTTTCCGATGATTTCCGACCTCGACGATCTCTTCGAATGGATGGCACGCATGCGCCAGGAGAGCGGCAAGCCGATCGGCGTGAAGGTCGTCGTAGGGGGACCCGGAAGCCTGGACGAATTCGCACTTGCAATCGCCCAGCGCGGGGATGGCCCGGATTGGATCACGGTCGACGGCGGCGAGGGCGGCTCCGGCGCCACCTACCGCGAGATGGCAGACAGCATGGGCCTACCCGTCGGCTCGGGCTTGATCCTTGCGGACGATGCGTTGCGGCGCGTGGGTGTACGCGATCGGGTGAAAATCATCGCATCGGGCAAACTCTTCTCCGCCGACCGCATCGCCTTGGCGCTCTGTTTTGGTGCAGACGCGGTGCAGATCGCACGCGGCATGATGATCTCGGTCGGCTGCATCCAGGCCCAGCGCTGTCACAACAACACCTGCCCGGTCGGGGTCGCCACCACGGACGAGCGCTTGATGAAGGCCCTCGTCGTGGACGAAAAGCAGTACCGGGTGCTGAACTACATCACGACCCTGCGTGCCGGCCTGGCCAGCCTCACCGCAGCTGCCGGCCTGCATTCACCCACGGAATTCACGCGTCACCACGCCATCCATCGCGACTCGCTGGGCCGGGTCCGTTCTGCCGACGAAATCTTTCCCGCGCCCGAGTGAAGAAGAACGTCCCCGCTCTCTTCTTCTAGTTTGCGTGAAGGCCGGACGACCCGGTCACGACACTCGGCAGCGGAACCCCACGCACCCTCTCGCGGATCGCCTCGAAGGCGGCAGGCGCTTGTACGGTGCGCGCTGCGTTCACGATGAAATCGGGGACGGCGTTCTTCGGCCAGCTGTCCATCCAGTTCTCGAGTAGCGATCGTTCGCCAGCTTCGCCCCAGGGATGGATCGTCCACGACCCGTTGTGGCGATGATAGTCCCAGTCACCATCCGCCAAGCTCCATTGACGCTTGAAGATGCCGCCCGGCAACTGCTCCAGAAAGGACCGGGCCTTGTTGCGGCGATTGGAAAGCGGAAACGGCAGCTCGATCTCGGTCTCGCAAACATAGGAATCCTCGGTCTGCTCCGTTTCGACCGCGATGACCATCCGGGGCATGAACTCGTCGAGATGCTCGCAGTCCTGGATCACCTCCCAGACATGTGCCGGCGCCGCGTCGACCAGACCGAACGTCTTGTAGGCGTAGCCGTTCCCACCAGCCGGAGGAAGCTGGGTCACGACGACCTCACCGCGCTCGAGCACCTCGACCTGGTCCCCGCTGAGTGCGGAAAGCAGGCCGGGCGGCTGGGCCAGCGCGGCGGCGGCCAGCCAGGGAAGAGCGAGCACGGGGAGCAGGCGAAGACGACCCATCGGGCGCAATCGTATCGAAGCCGAGCCCCGGTGTCCCAGAATCGAGGCCCTGGAGGGCGTGATGCGTCATACGGAGTGGGGGGAAACGGCCTCCGGCTCCCATGTTCGAGCGAGACCGATACAATTCGGGGCGGCAAGGGAGATGGGATGAACCGGGGGATCGTGGTTACGTGCATGGCGATGCTCTGGCTGTTGGCCGGTGCCGCCCAGGCCGAGAGCGCATGGGTTCGGGGGGCTCCTCTGAACCTGCGTAGTGGCCCGGGGACCGAGTTCCGCATCCTGGCATCCGCCCAGCCGGGCGAGCGCCTCGAGGCCATCGAGAGCGACGGTGGCTGGACGCGGGTTCGAACCGGCGACGACAAGATCGGCTGGATCGCCGCGGGCTACCTCGACCGGGATGCCCCGCCGAGAGCACGGCTCGCCCAACTCGAAGCGGAAACCGAGGAATTGCGGAGCAATCTGACTTCGACCACCGACGAGGCGCAGCGGCTGCGCAAAACCAACGACACGCTGAGCTCCTCGGATAGCGGGCAAGTCGAAACCATCGAACGGCTCACCAAGGAGAACTACAAGCTCCGGGCTGGTACCCGCTGGGCGGAATGGCTGATGGGCGCATTGATCTTCAGCACCGGCATGGCCCTCGGCGCAATCCTGCAGGGGTTTTCGGGCAGACGCCGCGGCAAACGCCTGCGCCTCTGAGCCGGGCCCGTCTACGAACAACGCAGTTCGCCGGGCAGGGATGCCGGGAGGACAGCAGCACAGGCCGAAGACGGCGACCCCCGAATCCGGATCGCGTGCGCGCCTCTACTGCGACGGGGTGAGCAGCTCCGAGAGCCTGGTCCGGTGTTCGCTGGACGCGACCACGAGCAGCCGATCGCCTGGCTCGACCCGATCCGCGCCGCGGGGCACGCGGATCTCGCCATCGCGCCCGATGGCTACGAACAGCACGCCGCGCGGCAGATCGAGGCTGGCGATCTCATCGCCGCAAACTGGCGCGCCCTTGGCCACCTCCGCCTCCAGGACTTCCACGCGATCCCCGATCAGCGCGGCCATCTGATGCACTACCGCACCGGGGATGTGCTGAAGGGTGAGGCCGATCGCCATGAGCCGGGGGCTGATGATCGCATCGATGGAGGTCTCACCGATCAGGTTGGTGAGCGCTGGGTTGTCGACCAACGCAAACGCCCGGCCCGCGCCCATCCGCTTGGCCAGGAGGCCCGCCACCAGGTTCGTCTCATGATCGTCGGTGAGAGCGACGAAGGTGCCGACCCTCTCGATCTGCTCTTCATCGAGCAGACGCTCACTGGTCACGGGGCCGTGGACGACGATCGCTTGGACGAGCTGCTCCGAAGCTGCCCGGGCGCGCGCTTCATCCGGTTCGAGCAGGATCAGCGAATCGGTCTGGCTCTCGAGACGCCGTGCCAGGGCCAGACCCATGCGCCCCGCACCGGCCACCATCACCTTGCGACTGGATTCCCGGGACACGCTGAGCAGTTCGAGCATCCCGTCGAGATCCGAACGCGCGAGCGCGAAATAGACGATGTCACCGATCCGAATCGTTTCCTTCCCGTCGGGAACGAGTGCACCATGGCCCCGATGGATCGCTGCCACGAGGGACGGCGTCTCCGCGAAGAAGAGCCGCATGTCGAGTACGGGCCGTTCCGCGAATTCCGAGCCCTCGTGGATCGGAAAACCGGCGACAATCAGCTCGCCCTCCATGAACGTCGACACGTCGAGGGCACCGGGCACCTCGAGCAGCGACGCGATCTCCTCCACCGCGGCAGCTTCCGGGTTCACGCAGACGATATCGACCGCATCGCTGCGGGAGAGCTCCCGGAAAGCCTCCTCGTGGTCGGGCTCCCGCAAGCGCACCACCACATGGGGCACCTTGAACATCGAGGCCGCGATGCGCCCGCAGACGAAGTTGGCCTCGTCGCTCTCGGTCGCAGCCACCACCAGGCTGGCATCGGCCGCACCGGCACGGCGCAGGGCCCCGGCAGTTGCGCCGTTACCGGCGATGACCCGCACGTCGAGGCTGTCCGCGATTTCGGCGACCTGCGTTGCGTTGCGCTCGATCACCGAGACGTCGTGACCTTCGCTCGAGAGCTTGCCGGCCAGGGTCGTCCCGACCTGGCCACCCCCCACGATGACGATCTGCACGGGCGAGGAGTGTATCCGGCGCCCCTCCGGGGACAAGTGGCTCCGACCACTTCGGCTGCACCTGTTCGGAGTGCTGGTAGTCGCCCACCGACTGTCGACCGTCCGCCGCGCTGATCTGATGACACGCGTTGGCGGCGCCTACCGTCGCGTCGTTAAGAAAGGGGCCAGGCACTCTGCTTAACACTCTGGCAAGCAGAGT
>JAAELW010000542.1 GCA_024226235.1 bacterium | reverse complement strand
CGGCATCGACGAGCCTTCGGGCTGCTACGACGACATCGAGCTCACCGACGCCGTCGTCTGCTGGGGCGCCAACATGGCCGAGTGCCACCCGATCCTCTGGTCGCGGGTGACGGATCGAAAGCTCACGCACAAGCCGACGAAGATCGTCAATCTCACGACGTTCTCGAACCGCTGCAGCGACCTGGCCGACCTCGAGATCATCTTCGAGCCGCAGACGGACCTCGCGATCCTGAACTTCATCGCGCGCCACATGCTCGAAAAGGGGGCGGTGAACCAGAAATTCGTGGACAAGCACTGCATCTTCGCGACGGGCCCCACGGACATCGGCTACGGCCTGCCCGCGGACCATCCGCGTGAGCAGGGCCAGACGATGCGCGCCAAGGCGGGCGCCCATTGGTCGATCTCATTCGAGGAGTTCAAGAAGAAGCTCGAGCCCTACACCGTCGAGTACGTCAGCGAGCTCTCGGGTGTCTCGAAGGAGCATCTCGTGGAGCTCGCCGAACTCTACGCCGACCCGAAGCGCAAGGTCCTCTCCTTCTGGACCATGGGCTTCAACCAGCACTCCCGTGGAACCTGGGTCAACGAGCAGATGTACATGGTCCACCTGCTCGCCGGGAAGATCTCGACTCCGGGCTCCGGTGCGTTCTCGCTCACGGGGCAGCCCTCCGCGTGCGGTACGGCGCGTGAGGTGGGCACCTTCGCCCATCGCCTGCCTTCGGACATGGTGGTCTTCAATCCCGGCCACCGTGCGAAGTCCGAGGAGCTCTGGAAGCTTCCGACAGGGACCCTGAACCCGAAGGTGGGAACGCACGCGGTCGCAATGATGCGAGCGCTTCGTGCGGGCTCGGTCCGCTTCTTCTGGGCCATGGTGACGAACCCGTTCCAGGACTTCGCCAACGCCAACGAGTGGATCCGTGCAGCGCGCGAAGGCGACAACTTCATCGTCGTTTCGGACTGCTACCCGACCGTGTCCGCCAAGGTGGCGGACCTGATCCTTCCGACCGCGATGATCTACGAGAAGTGGGGGGCCTACGGAAATGCGGAGCGCCGCACCCAGCACTGGCGCCAGCAGGTGAAGGCACCGGGTGAGGCCGAGGGCGATCTCTGGCAGATCCTCGAGTTCTCGAAGCGCTTCAAGCTGAAGGAGGTCTGGGGGGAGCAAGCCCTACCCGGCCTGAAGGCCGAGGGCTTCGCGGACGGCAAGCTCCCGGACGTTCTCGCCGCAGCCAAGGAGATGGGATACGACCCGGAGCAGACCTTGTACGAGGTCCTGTTCGCCACCGACGAGATGAAGAAGGTGGCTTGGCCCGACCCGATCGCCGAGGGCCATCCCAACGATATGGCCGAGCACTTCGGCTTCTTCGTGCACAAGGCGCTCTGGGAGGAGTACCGCAAGTTCGGGATCGGCAACGGCCACGACCTGGCTGACTTCGACACCTATCACCGGGTGCGTGGCCTGCGTTGGCCCGTCGTCAACGGGCGTGAAACCCAGTGGCGGTTCAAGGAGGGATACGATCCCTACGTGAAGCCTGGTGAGGGATTCAACTTCTACGGCAAGGCGCTGAAGAAGATCCCGCAGGGCAGCCTGAAGGGAGAGAAGGTCGGTCTGGCCGGCAAGGCGAAGATCTTCTTCCGACCCTACGCCGAGCCGGCCGAGAGCCCGGACGCCGAGTACGACCTGTGGCTCTCCACGGGCCGCGTGCTCGAGCATTGGCACTCGGGTTCCATGACCAAGCGTGTGGAAGAGCTCAACCGTGCGGTTCCCTACGCGGTGTGCTTCATGCACCCCGAGGATGCGAAGGCGCGGGGCATCGCACGAAATGAGGAGGTGGTGTTGGAGTCCCGACGAGGGCAGGTCAAGATTCGGGTGGAGACCCAGGGCAGGAATCGAGTGCCCCGCGGCATGGTCTTCGTGCCCTGGTTCGATGAGAACGTGCTGATCAACAAGCTCACACTCGATGCTACCTGTCCGATCTCGAAGGAAACCGACTACAAGAAGTGCGCAGCCAGGGTGCGCAAGATCTGAGCATGAGCGGCCCGGGCCTCAGCCGACGCGAGTTCTTCACGAATGTCTTCCGCGGGCGCAACCTCGCGCTCGCGGGAACGGGGGGAGCCGTCTGGGCCCAGTTGGTCGAGGGACAGCGGAGCCCGATCCTTCGGCGCCGCCCACCGGGGGCGCGCGCCGAGCCGGATTTTCTCGCCACCTGCACCAAGTGCGGCCAATGCGTCGAGGCGTGTCCGTACGACACCCTGGAACTCGCGACGTTCGGTGAGGATGGGACGGGAACGCCGTCCTTCGAGCCCAGGAAGGTCCCCTGCCACATGTGTCCGGATGTGCCCTGTGTGGCGGCCTGCCCGAGCGGCTCCCTCGTGCCCGAGACGGCCATCGAAGACGCACGAATGGGGCTGGCCGTCCTGAGTGACCAGGAGAACTGCCTGGCGTTCAAGGGCCTGCGTTGTGAGGTGTGCTACCGGGCTTGCCCGCTGATGGGCAAGGCGATCGAGCTCGAGTTCCGGCCGCAGGAACGCACCGGCAAGCACGCATTCTTCATTCCGGTCGTCAACTCCGATGCCTGCACGGGGTGCGGAATGTGCGAGCACTCCTGTGTTCTCGAGCAGGCGGCAATCAAGGTACTGCCACACGAGCTTGCCCAGGGCCGGCTCGGATCCAACTACCGCTTCGGGTGGGAAGAGGATCCGGTGATCAGCAAGGACTTCGATCCTTCGGATTCCGTCCGTCCCGATGCCTGGCAGGACAACACGAGCAAGGTGCTCGAGGCACTCGATGGGCTGGAGGAGACCACGACGCCATGAGCTGGATCCTCGCTCATCGCTACCTCGTGCTTCGCCGGCTCAGCCAGGCGGGAATCCTGTTGTTGTTCTGGCTGGGCGCCCAGATGCACATGGGCTGGCTCACGGGCAACCTTTCGAGTTCGCGTGTGTTGCGGACCCTTCCATTGTCCGATCCCTATGCCGCTCTCCAGGTCCTGGCCACAGGCCACCCGATTACGAGCACCGTGCTGCTCGGGGCGGTCCTGGTCGCAGTCTTCTACTGGATGGTCGGTGGACGCAGCTTCTGCTCGTGGGTGTGCCCGGTCAATCCCGTGGCGGACCTCGGCCGCGTGATCAAGCGACGCTTTCGCCCCCAGGGCCAGTTGCCGCTGGAACGCCAGGCCCGGTACGGATTCATGCTGCTCGGGCTCGTGCTCTCCGGGATCCTGGGCGTTGCGGCGTTCGAGTGGATCAGCCCCATCGGGATGCTTCATCGCGAAGTCATCTTCGGAGCCGGCCTCGGGCTGCTCGTCATTCCTTGGATCCTGTTGCTCGACGTCTTCGTCCTGCGCCACGGTTGGTGCGGGTCCCTCTGTCCTCTCGGCGCCTTCTATGCGTTGATCGGTCAGATCTCGTTGCTTCGACCGGCCTTTGCGGCTGAGCGCTGCGACCGCTGCGGGGATTGCGTCCGGGTGTGTCCGGAGCCCCAGGTTCTCCACTTCGACCGGCTCGACGTCATGGGATTCGTCGGAGCTGGAGAGTGCACGAATTGCGCACGATGCATTGAAGTCTGCACGCGCGATGCTTTTTCCTTCGATGTTCGACCCGGTTACTCCGGAGTCGAAACCGCAACGACCGAGAGCTAGAGCAGGAGACCGCCATGCGAACAGAAGAATTGTTCCGTCTATTCATCCCGATGATTCTCGTGACCTTGTTGGCCATTGGAGCCAGCGCGGAAGACACCAAGAATGCCGAGGTCGACGATGGGGTCGACGTATACTTCCGCGACGTAGATCTCAGCGCGCTCTCGAACCAAGAGCTCCCGATCTACCTCGACGAGGAGCCCGGCGAATCAGCGATCCTGGAGCGTGCGTGGCCCGATGCGCCGCCGCAGATCCCCCACACGGTAGAGGACATGCTGCCGATCCGGGGTAATTCCAACGAGTGCCTCGACTGTCATCACCCGGAGAACGCCACCGACGACAGCGAGGTTCCCGTCACCGAGAGCCACTTCAAGAAGGCACAGATGGTGGAGGGGAAGCCGGGGGAGCCGATGCGGCTGAAGGTCGGCTCCTACTCGAAGGGGAAGGACCTTTCGGGGGCGCGGTACAACTGCACGATGTGCCACACGCCCCAGGCCACGAACGTGAAGACCCCGGCGACCAGCTTCATCAAGGTGGAGGCCGAGAAGAAGTAGTGGTCGCGGAGCTGTGACTCGCCCGGCGCTACGTTGAAGCGTCGGGCGAAGGGCGGCTTCCGGCGCTACGGCAAAGCGTCGGGCGAAGGGCGGCTTCCGGCGCGAAGATCGCGTGTCCGGTTCAGTGCGTTGTACTTGCCTACGGGCATTGCGTAGGGGAGACGGGCGGTTTCAGCCAGGGTCGTGGAGTCGTAGACCACGACCGCTCCTTCCGGATGCCACACGCTTATCAGGGCCTTGTCTCCATCGGCCGTGAACTCGACGTGCATCGCCTTCTTTCCCGGAGCCGGGTGGAGCGTGCGTTCGAGAACCTTCAGGGTGCTCTTCTCGACCAGTTCGATTTCTTCGGTGTTGGAATCCACCCAGAGGTAGGGAGTGGACTCATGGGTCCGGACGAAGTAGCCGGAGCCCTTCAGCGGGACCTCGCGCAGGATCTCGAAGGACTCCATGTCCACGATCGAAAGCTGTGGCACGCCGATGTGGTTGAAGGCGGCCCGGAGCCCTCCGTCGCCAACGAAGAAGCAGGCCGAGAAGAGGTGGGGCAGCCCGCGGGTCGGGAGTGTCGCGAGGATCCGTTTTTGCTCGAGGTCGTAGAGAACGAGGTGCTTTCCCGAACGAGAGCTTGCGACGACCTGATTGCGGCCGGGGACCAAGGTGAAGTCCTCGAACGGTTCGGAAAGCTCTACCCGCTCGACTTCGAGATCCGGAAGAGAGAGGGTGAGCAGCTCCGGTGCGTCGCGAAAGCCCAGGATGAACCGCGGCGGGTCGGGTACGAAGTAGACGCCGCTCGGTTGTGCGGAGAGGGGGATGCTCCGGATCGGCCGGAGCCCGGCGTCCATGATCACCAGGCTTCCCGGCAGTTGGTTTGCGGCGGCGACGAAGGAACCGTCGGGTGAGACGGCGATGTTGCGCGTGTTGACCCCCACTTTCACCCGTGCCCGGAGTGCGAGTCGATCCAGGTCGTACTCCACGACCGTACCGTCGCGGGTGACCGCGTAGACGCGATGGAAGTCCCGGTCGAACTTCGGTCCGCCATGGATACGCCCGACTTCAAAGCGGTCGAGCTCCGAGAGCTGGTCGCCGTCGAGGACGGAGATGCTGCCGGTGGCCCTCTCGACGACCAGGATCAGCGCCTCCCGCCGGACCGACGGAGGGATCCGACCCGCGCCGGGCTCCTCCTCGATTCGGCTTGCCGCGATCGCTTCGAGATCCCATACGACCTCGGGCAGGGGCTGGCGCACGAATTCGACGAGAGCCCGCGCATCCTCCACGCCGAGCTTGTCTCCGAAGGCCGGCATCTGGGTATTGGGAAGACCCTCGAGAATCGCGCTCACCAGCTCGGCATCGTCCTTTCGGGCAAGGGCGTCGGTGTGCAGCGGTGGCGAATAGCCGCCGTAGCGACCTGCGCCGTGGCAGCTGGCACAATGCTCGCGGTAGAGAGCCAGCGGAGCAGAACCGGGCTCCGCGACGGCCGGGAAGCTCGGCCAGAGGGCCGCCACCGCGGTCAGGAGCGCCCAAGCGGGGCACCTGCGAAGGCGACCGGCGAACACGAGCGCCAAGACATCGAACGAGAGAATACGGCCCTTGGTCATGCCTGCGGTTGTAACAGTCCGTTTCGCGACGCTCAAGCGGGCGCTTTTCGCCCGCGGCTCGCGCCGGTATGCTGTTCGTTCCGTTACCGATCAGGTGGATGGATTCGATGCTCCCCGTGAGCGACCTGCTCGAGGTCGCAATGAACATGCTCTCGACGGCCGAGGCGAGCGCCCGCGCTCCCCAGCGTTTTTCACGGGCCCGACCCAACGGGCCGGTGATCGTCTGGAACGTCTGCGTCCACTGCAACATGACCTGCCCGCACTGCTATGCATCTGCGGGCCTGCGGCCGTCGCCGAAGGACCTGACGACGGCCGAGGCCCAAGACCTGCTGGATCAGATGGCCGCCAGCGGCGTGAGCATCGTCATCTTCAGCGGGGGCGAGCCCCTGCTCCGGCCGGATCTGTTCGAGCTGCTCGCCCATGCCCGCTCGCTCGGTATTGCTCCTCAGCTCTCCAGCAACGGAACGCTGATCGACGAAGGGATGGCCCGCCGGCTCGCCGAGGTGGGCGTTCCCTACGTGGGCATCAGCATCGACGGCATCCGCGAATTCAACGATCCCTATCGGGGCATGGAAGGTGGAACCGAAGCCGCGCTGGCAGGTCTGCGCTTCGCAAATGCAGCCGGAATGCGCACCGGAATGCGCATGACGCTCACCGCCCGGAATGTCGATCAGCTCGAGGCAGTGCTCGACACCGCGCGGGAAGTGGGGGCTAGCCGTTTCTATGTTTCCCACCTGGTGTACTCGGGGCGCGGACGACGGTTGATCGACGACGACCTGCCTCGCGATCGTGCCCGATCGGCCGCCGTGCAGCTCTTCGAGGTAGCCGAGAAACTGTTGGAACGAGGGCACCCGCTTCGCATCGTCACGGGCTCCAACGATTCGGATGGCCCCCTGCTCCTTCGCTGGATCCAGAGCCGCTTCGGTGCTGCAGCAGCCCTCCCGGTCGAGGATCTGCTGCGCGAGCGTGGTGGAAACTCGGCGGGCGAGCGGGTGCTGAACATCGACCACCTGGGCCAGGTCCACCCGGATCAGTTCTGGCGAGGTGCGTTGCTCGGGGACGTCCGGAAGGAACGTTTCGAGACGATCCTCACGCATCCGTTGCGCGAGCAGCTGCGCGAGCGGGCCGAACACCTCACCGGCCGCTGCGGCGAATGCTCGTATCTGGAACTGTGTCGGGGGTCCCATCGTGAGCGGGCCATCACCTGCCACGGAGACATCTGGGCGCCGGATCCCGCTTGTCTGATGACCGACGAGGAGATCGGCTTCGACCCGGCCGGCTCCCCCACAGCGAAGGAGCTGCCGTGAACCGAGGCCTGACGTGGATCTTCCTGATGTTCTTCCTGCTCGGATCCGGGTCGGCTGCCGGTGAAGGGATCGGCTCGCGCGTGTTCGTGGTCGAGCGGGCCTCAGGGAGCCTCGCCGTCTACGACTATCAGGCCCGGAAACTCCTGCCCGAGCGGATCACCGGTCTCGGGAACCTTCGCCACGCGACGATGATCTTCTCGCCGGATCTTCGCTACGGCTATCTCGCGACCCGGGGCGGCAAGGTCAGTCGGATCGACCTGCAGAGCCTCGAACGCACGGCGGAAATCTTCACCTCGCAGAACTCCATCGACAACGCGATCAGCCAGGATGGACGTGTGATCGCGACCGCCGAGTACGTTCCGGGAGGTGTAACGCTCCTCGACGCCCAGGATCTCAGCCTGCTGAAGGAACATCGCGCCAGCTTCGAACGAAACGGCAAGACCTTTCCGTCGCGGGTGACCGGAATCGTGGACGCTCCGGGGAACCGTTTCGTCTGCGTACTGATCGAGAGTGGCGAGATCTGGATCATCGACGCGAGCCAACCCGGGTTTCCGATCGAACACCGCATCCCGACCAGGGAAGCGATGCCCTATGACGCGATGATCACTCCCGACGGGCGCTACTACGTGGTCGGCCACCAGGAATCGGATCGCGTCTCCGTGCTCGATCTGACGAAGCCGGAGGCAGGAGTTCAGGAGATCTCGCTGCGTGATCCCAAGCTGGACTACGACAAGGATACGCCGGTGAAACTCCCGCACATGGCCTCGTGGGCGGTCGCGGGGCGCTGGGTCTTCGTTCCGCTGGTGGGAGAGAAGCGGCTCGCCGTGCTCGACCGGAATACCTGGGAATTCCACCGGTCGATTCCGGTTCGGGGCCACCCCGTCTATGCAGTGCGCTCGCCGACAGAGCGCGAGATCTGGGTGAGCTTCTCGGGAGAGGAGGACGATGCGTTCGTGCAGGTCATCGACACCGAGAAGCTCGAGGTGGTGGACACGCTGGAGGTCGGGGGCCGGATCTATCACATGGATTTCACGCCGCGGGGCTCACACGTGCTGGTGAGTGCAAACCGCGCCAACAAACTCTTCCTCGTGAATGCGGCCACGCGCCGCATCGAGGACGAGCAGACCCTCGCATCGCCATCGGGCATCTTCGGTGTCTGGCGCGCATTCAGGATCGGGCTGTGAGCGAAACGAATTCCGATTCCGATCGGGCTGCCCCGGAGGCAACTCCCCGAGAGGCGCTGATTCGTGCCGTCCAGGCCGGCGTGCCGCTCGTTCCGGCACCCTTCGAGCAGCTCGGCATCGAACTCGGGCTCGACGAGGCCAGCGTGATCGGAGAACTCAGCAGTCTCCAACGAGAAGGGATCTTGCGCGAAATCTCCGCGGTGCTGGAGGGGAGTGCTCTGGGCTACGAGAGCGCGCTGGTCGCGGCGGAGATTGCCGAGCTGGACCTCGAGCGCGTGGTCGCGGTGATCAACGAGCACCCGACGGTGACCCACAATTATCTGCGGAGTCACCGTTTCAATCTCTGGTTCACCGTGGCCGTTCCGCCCTCGATGGGGATCGAAAGGACTCTCGAAGCCCTCTCTCGCGCCAGCGGCGCCAGTGGTTTTCATCCCCTCCGGCGGACTTCGACCTTCAAGATCGGCGTCAACTTCGATCCGAAGACCAGACAGAACAAGACCTCCACCGTGTCTGGCTCGGAGGTCGCGAGGATCGAGATCTCGGAGATCGACCGATGCTGTTTCCGAGCCCTCCAGATGCCGCTACCGATCGTCGATCGACCCTTCGACGTGCTGGCGGCGGAAGTAGGGGTCGAGGCGGGAGACCTGCTCGCGTTCGGACGCCAACATCTGGGTGGCGCGATCCGGCGCTACGTCGGCACGCTTCGCCACAGGAAACTCGGTGTTCGCGCCAATGGCATGGCCGTCTGGCAGGTTCCGGAGGCGGAGACCGAGGCTGTCGGTCGGAAGCTCGCCGAAGCTCCCGAGGTGAGTCACTGCTACGCCCGGGACGTCGTCGAGGGCTTCCCGTACTCCGTCTACAGCATGATCCACGGTCCCGACGAGGCAACCTGCCGGAAGCTCGCAGAAGAGCTGTCCCAGCGGATCGGCGTGGATGACTACGCGGTGCTGTTCAGCACCCGCGAGTTCAAGAAGACCCGCCTGCGCTACTTCCTACCGGAGCTCGACGAATGGTGGTCGACCCACGGCGGATGACAAGATGGTGCCACCGCCATGGGTCGGACACGGGCGCGCTCAGTAGTTGAAGGTCAGTTCCAGCCAGTAGCGCCAGCGATCGGCACGTCCGCTTCCAGAGGTTCCGTCGAACCAGGCGCCCTTGGTCAGCACCGTGAAGTGCTTGTTGATCGGCTTGATGAGGACGACATCGACTTCGTCAGCCAACGTGTCGTTTCCTTCGTCGTTCCAGAAGTGGTGGTAGACGACCTTGCCCTTCAGGCCCCAGGGCAGCTTCGGAGCCACGGCCACGTACAGGTCCTGGAGGCCGTTCGTACCGCCGTTGTCCAGGAAGGAGTCCGCCCAACCGTTGAACTTGTGCAGTGTGGCCAGGGGTGTCACGAAGCGCGCATTGCCATCATCCGAGCCCAGCAGTTCGTAACCGACGGTTACGCCACCGATGTCCGCATTGGCCACTCCCGCCTCTGCCGCCACATAGTGGGCGGTGTAGTCGACCGGATTGTCGCCCGCGTCCTTCTGCACCGCGTAGGAGGCGGCGTAGTTCACGCTCCAGGGCCCACTGAGCGCCTGCTTCCCGCTGAGCCGCAGTCCGTAGGAGTTCGACGACATCCCGTTGGCGAGGCGCGATATTCCGCCCAACCTCGTGTTGTCGAAATCCAGCAGGTAGGCAAAGGCCACGATCTTTGCGGCCGGAATGCCACTGTAGGCGATGTTGATCAGGTGGGACTGCGAGTCGAAGTCCCGGTTGTTCTCGCCGAAGATCCGCCGCACGTCCCAGACATACCCGTAGGTCGCCTTCAGGTGCTCGACCGGGCTGACACTGACGAGCGCAGCGTCGTAAGTCTGCTCGTTCTGCCTCCAACCCACATTTCCGACGAACCGAACGTCGTCGAGCTTGATGCGCTGGCGTCCGGCCTTGAAATCGAGTCCGAGAGCGTCCTTGTTCTGGTAGCGGACGAAGAGCTGGTTCAGCTCCGTCTCTTCCGGATCGGCGATGACGGTCTGACCGGTCGGCGACTCGATCGTGTCGAAGTACTGGTCACCCGCGAAGGAGGCGATGTTCTCGCCTTCGACGTAGAAGGATAGACCTGCGAACGGCTTCGTCCCGATACCCAGCCGCGTGCGCACTGTGTAGGCCTGGGATGAATCGAAGCCGTCCATGTTCGCGAGTTCCATTCGCGCCCGGACGTTGAGATTCACCTTGAAGAACTCGTTGTTGAACGCGCTCTCCCATCCGGCCGGTGCATCAGCGGCTTCGTCGGCGTGCGCCACGCCCGGGTTTCCCGCGAACGCGAACAACAGTCCGACCACAGCACAGAGCCCTATGAAACCTCTACTTACCTGTCCTGAGATCTTGGTCTTCCTGGACATGACCCCTCCCCTTCTATTGACAATGAACTCTTTCCTCGACCGAGTCGATCCGTCTCGACCCCAACCGAGCATGAAGTGAAACAACTTGGCCAACCACTGCCAGTACCGGCGTCTCCAACCCCGACTTTTCGAGATCTGTCGCGGCAAACCGGACGGAAGTCAACACGACCCGCTGCTCTTCGGTTGCGCCCCGACTGACGAGGGCCACAGGCAGCTCATGCGGGTATCCCTCCCGAATGAGCTGTTGTTGCCATTGGGGCGCGGTGGAACGGGCCATCATCAGGACCAGCGTCGTGCGTGCCCGGTAGGCCGGGATCGACAGTTCGCTTCCCTCGTTGCAACGATGAGCGCTGACAACCACGAAGCTGTCGGCCAGCCCGCGGTGGGTCACCGGAATTCCGGCCAGTTCGGGAACCGAGGTTGCGCTCGTCACTCCGGGCACGACCTCGAACGCGATACCGGCGTCTGCGACACCCAGCGCCTCTTCTCCGAGACGCCCGAGTACCGCTGGGTCGCCTCCCTTGAGGCGGACGACTCGCCGCCCCTGTAGCGCCTGATCGACCAATAGCTCGGTGATCTCCTTCTGACTCATCGAATGCCGCCCGCAGCGCTTGCCCACGAACAGCAGCTCCGCGTCCAGACCCACGAGCAGCGCCGAATCTATGAGGCTGTCGTGCAAAACGACATCCGCCTCCTGCATGGCCCTCCAGCCACGAAGCGTGATCAAGTCGGCATCGCCCGGTCCCGCTCCCACGAACCAGACATAGCCTTCACGCGCAGTTCTGCCACCCAAACTCGTCTTTGCTGCCTTGGGACGAGCGGGCACCTGCCCGGCGGAATCGGCGACGGGAGCGGGATTGGGTTCTTGAGAGATCATGGTCGTCTTCCGGCGCTCTCGTCTTCACGAATCGTGCCGTGTTGCGAACCGTCTGTACT
>JAAELW010000541.1 GCA_024226235.1 bacterium | reverse complement strand
CTGCTGCATCCGGCCCAGCGGGTCGGTCAATCCTCGTGAGCCGGGCACCGGTTCGCCGGATATCACCTGGCCGAGGTTGCGTTGACGAACGATGTCGCGCAGGAAGGACTGCCCCGCCTGGACATCGGTCCCCAGCAGGTTGGTGTCGTAGTCGTAGGCCGCAGCCGCCAGGTAGGCGTACCTCGAGGCGAGGTCGAACGACGCACGGTATTTCTGCAATGCATCGGTGCGGAAGATACGGAAGCCCATATCCTCGTAGCGGAATTCCTGAATGGTCGAGGCCGTTTGCTTGCGGAACGAGACCAGCGACTCCAGTGTGCGCTGGCCTTCGGCCAACGAATTCCGGAACTTCTCCTGGGATTGTTGCACCGCCTGAGCCTTCTGCAGCATTTCGGCGCGCAGGATCGGCTCGCGACGGGACAGCGTTTCGAACTCGCGAGCCAGGGCGTTCAGCTCGATCTCCACATCGGTGATTTTGGTCTGGATCGAGGCCTGCTGGCTGACCTCCTGCTGCAGGACTTCGAGCCCCTCCATCACGACGTTGGCTCCGATGGCGATACCGCTGAACACGGTGGAGGTGGTGCCCGCGGCGGTGTCGATCGCACAGCTGACCGGCCTGAGTGCGTCACTACCTGCGGCGAGGCCGGCGATGATGAACTTGGGCGGGCAGCCGGAGAT
>JAAELW010000540.1 GCA_024226235.1 bacterium | reverse complement strand
GCACCGCTCCAGGAAACGCGAACTCGGAATGACCGAGCCCACCTGCTTGGGGCGGTCGAGGAAACCACGGAAGAAATCGACGGGACGATCCTGACGAGCGGACTTCAGACGCTGCAGCACTTGGGGGGGACTCCTAGTCAGTCGACCGCGGCATCGTAGCAGCGCCGGCCCGGACCGCGTGCGGGGGGAACGCAACAGTGAAGCGTCCCCTCGGTTGCGTTCAGTGGACTTCGACGGCGACTAGTTTGGAGACACCCTTTTCTTCCATCGTGACGCCATAGAGGATGTCGGCGATCTCGATCGTGCGTTTGTTGTGGGTGATCAGGAGGAATTGTGAGTCCTCGGCCATCTCCCTGACGATCTCGTTGAAGCGGCCGACATTGGCGTCGTCCAGTGCCGCATCGACCTCATCGAGCAGGAAGAAGGGCGACGGTCGGACCTGGAAGACCGAGACCAGCAGAGCGATCGCGGTCATCGTCTTCTCGCCACCGCTCAGCAGGTTCACGCTCTGCAGCCGCTTGCCGGGCGGTTGGGCCATGATGTCGATCCCCGCCTCGAGCACGTCCTCGCTCTCGGTGAGGCCCAGGCTCGCCTTGCCGCCGCGGAACATCCGGGGGAAGTTCTTCTCGAAGCGTTCCTTGACCGCGTCGAAGGTCTCGCGGAAGCGCTTGCGGCTGGTCCGGTTGATCCGGGAGATGGCATCACGAAGCTGGGCGACGCTGCTCTCCAGGTCGCCCTTCTGCTCGCCCAGGAAGCGGAAGCGCTCGCGAAGCTCTTCGTGCTCTTCGATCGCACCGAGGTTCACCTCGCCAATGGCCTCGACACGCCCCCGCACGTCGACCAGCCGCTCTCGGCGTCCGTCGATATCGAGGGCCATCATCTCCGCGATCTCGCGAGCCTCCCTGCGCGCGTCGCGATCCTCCGCAGCCGCGCTTCGAGCGAGTGTCGGATCATCGTCCTCACTGGGCTGATCGAGGGTCGGGTCCGGTTCAAGGGACGGCGCCGGCGGTTTCCAGTGGACGATGTCGACGCTCCACTTCTCGCGAATCGACTCGTCCAGGTGCTGGAGACGCAGCTCTTGCTCACGCAAGCCGAGTTCGGCCTGCTGGGCCTCATCGCGCCGGGCCTCCAGATCGATTCGCACACCGCGCGCCTCTTCTTCGAGTTCGCGCACCCACGAGGCTTGCTGCTCGTAGGCATCGCGCTTCTCCTCGTTCCCGAGCCGTGCGACCTCCTCCTCCTCGAGGCGACGCGCAAGGTTCTGCTCCGCCTCGGCGATCCGCTGGGCCAGATCGGCGCGGCGCGTTTCCGCGGTCTGCATCTCTGCATCCCTGCGCTGGATCCAGTCCCGGCTCTCCTGCACCGAGGCTTCCGCCCGCTCGAGGGCACTGCGCAGCCGCGAGGCAGCGTCTTCGCGCCCCTCGTGAAGCACGCGACGCTCGGTGGCCACCGCTTCGAGGCGCGAGACCTCACGGCCGGAGGAACCGATCTGCAGGCCCAGCTGCTCCAGGGTCCGCTGGCGCCGGAGCCGATCTTCGCGCTCACCGACCAAGCGACGTTCCAGCGATTCGGCCTCTTCCAGGATCGCCTCGACCTCCGCCAACAGCTCGGAGCGCTCTGCCACGCGCCCCTCCTGGGCCTCACCGATCGCCTTCACCCGCTCCCGCGTGCGCTCCAGATCCTTCTCGTGGTTGGCCACAGCCAATGCGGCTGTATGGTGCCGATTGCGCAGGTTCTCGAGCTCGTCCGAAGCGTTTGCCAGCCGCTGCTCGGAAGCGCGCCGGGCCGTCGCATGCTCCTCCATTTCGCGATCGAGGGAGGCGACCTCATCCTCCAGCTCGCGTACTTCGCGGACCCGCGTGAGGATGCCGGTCTGGGACGCGTCACCGCCGCCGTGGACGACACCGTCGCGGGTCAGCAGATCACCGGCCGGAGTGACGAAGGTGCACGGGATGCTGCCGGCGCCGTAGTGCTCGATCGGCTCCCGCAGGCTCTCCACCAGATTCACGCGGCCCAGCAGCGAACGCGCCACGGCCTCGGAACCGGGGCGCGGCGCAACGCGCCCCAGCAGCGGCTCACCCATCGGCACGAAGCCCAGCGGCTGGTCATCCCCGCGCTGCTGCAGCACCAGTACCGCGCGCCCAGCCGAAGAGCGTCGCAGTGCGGCCAACGCATCCAGCGCCCTTGGACCATTCTCGACGACCAACGCCTCGGCGCGCTCCGCCAGAACCGCCTCGACCGCCTTCTCGACCCCGGGGTCGGCATCGAACGCATCGCGCACCAGCCCGCGCAGCCCGAGCGCACGGCGCTCGTCGTCGCCCAGCCGCAGCAGATGGCGTGCGCCCTGCCCTACATCTTCCTGGCGGCTCAACAGCTCCTGGAGCGATGTCAGCCGGGCACGCCGCGTCTCGCGAAGCTCACGCTGGGCCTGCAACTGCTCGCTCGCAACCCGTGCAGCCTCTACCGCTTGTGCGTGGCCGGCCAGTGCGTCGCGCACCAGGCCCATCAACCGATCGCGCTCGGCCAGCAGATTGCGCAGCCCCTCTTCCAGTGCCAGCTGCTCCTGGTCGGCCCGGGAGGCCTCGCCCTGCTGCACCTCGAGCTGCTCGTCGGCACTGCGCAGGCGGCGATCGATCTCCGCGCGCCGATCGGCCAGCGCAGCTTGGCGATCCTCGGCTCGGGCGACACTGGTGAGCACCTCGACCAGACCCTGGTTCTGGCTATCCCGGTCCTGCTCGAAACCGCGCAGGGTCTGTTCGGCATTTCGGGCTTCGGCTTCCGCCAGCCGCATCGCCTCACCGGCTTCGCCGAGCGCCGTCTCGACACCGCGCAGCTCATCACCGACCCGCTCCGCCTCTTCGAGCGCCACGCTCTGCTGACGCTGGAGCTGCTCCTTCTCGACCGCCCTGGCCTCATTCGCCTCGGCCAGAGAAGCTCGCTCGCGGCGCTCGTAAGCCATCTGGCTCTCGAACTCCTTGATCTGCCCGCGCAGCTGGAACAACACCTCGTTTCCCTGGCCCAGGGTCCGCTCCAGATCCACCAGATCGACGCGCTTCTGCTCGAGCCCGGCCTCGCGCTCCTGCAGCCGCGTCTCCGTCTGGATCGTGGCATCCCGTAGAGCGCCCAGATGGCTGCGGCCCTGCTCGAGGTTCCGCGTCAGCTCCCTGCGATCATCGGCCGCCAGCGAGAGCTCGAGCAGGCGCTGCAGCTCTCTCAAACGTTTGAAACGGGCGGCCTTCTTCGCCTGACGCTCGATCGACGAGATCTGGCGTTTGATCTCGGCCAGCACGTCGCGCACCCGGGTAAGGTTCGTGTCGGTGGCTTCGAGCTTTCGCTCGGCCTCACGACGCCGCGCCTTGTACTTGCTGATACCCGCCGCCTCTTCGATCAGGCTGCGTCGCTCCTCGGGCTTGGCAGACACGATCTCGGCGATCCGTCCCTGCTCGACGATCGTGTAGCCCTTGGTGCCGATCCCGGTATCGCGAAAGAAGTCCTGGACATCGCGCAGGCGAACGGCGGTCTTGTTGATCAGGTACTCGCTCTCGCCCGAACGGTACAGCCGACGCGATACCGCGATCTCGGAAAAGGATGCGAACTCGGCCGGCGCCAACCCGTCGCTGTTGTCGAAGGTGAGTACCACCTCCGCAAGCCCCACCGGAGAGCGGGCGTCGGAGCCCGCGAAGATGATGTCTTCCATCCCCTTGCCGCGCAGTCGACGGGGCGATTGCTCGCCCATCGCCCAGCGAATGGCATCGACGACATTCGACTTCCCGCAGCCGTTGGGACCGACGATTCCGGTGATCCCCGGGCGAAAGGAGAACGCCGTTTTGTCGACGAAGGACTTGAACCCCGTGATTTGCAGCGACTTGACGCGCAACTGAACCTCTATGCCCCTCGGGGCCCACCAGATGGAGAAAACCGGTGGATACCCGGGGGGGCGGGTGATTTCTGGCTCAGGCTTTTGGGGGTGTCTCCTAGTTAACAGGCCGGTCGGGCCTAGCGCAACCCTTCGAAAGCCCTCGGCCTTTTGATTCCCAGCCGGAATTTCCCGAGCACAACGAGCGCGATACCCTGGCGGGCTGGAGGATCCATGTTCGAAACCCTGCTCACCGAAACCCAAGGCCCGATCGGCCGCCTGACCCTGAACCGGGAAGACAAGCTGAACCCGCTCTCCGCCCTGACCCTCGCGGAGATCGCCGCTGCCGCTCGCTGGTTCGACGAACAACGTGAGGTCAAGGTCGTGATCGTAGGCGGGGCCGGCCGCGCGTTCTCGGCCGGTGCAGATCTCAGCACCTTCTCGGGCCCGCCGGAGGGCTCGGTTCGCGATGCGGCTGAAGTCGGCCGGCAGATGGCGGACGCGCTCGAACGCATGCGCGCGGTGAGCATCGCCGAGATCCGCGGGTGGTGCATCGGCGGCGGCCTCGTGCTGGCGGCCGCTTGCGACCTGCGGGTCGCCTCCGAAGACGCCCGCTTCTCGATCCCGGAGGTCGACCTGGGAATTCCGCTGGCCTGGGGCGGCATTCCGCGGCTGGTGCGCGAGATCGGACCGGCTCTGACGAAGGAGCTGGTGCTGACCTGCCGCCCCTTCGACGCCGCCGAAGCCAAGGCCGCAGGCTTCCTGAACCGGGTCGTGCCCGCCGCCGACCTGAAGAGCGAGGTCGAATCCCTGGCCGTCCTGCTTGCCCAGAAGGCGTCGCATACGCTCTTCTCGACCAAGCAGCATGTGAACGCCGTGACCGACCAGATGCTGGGCACGATGCGGAGCTGGAGCGATGCCGACGGCCTGGTCACCGCGCTGGGCGACGAGGAGTGCAACGAGGCGCGCCGGGCCTACCTGAAGAAACGAGCGCAGCGGTAGGCTCGGGAATCCGCCGAACTATCCAGAGGCGGCGGAAGAGACCGCCTCGAGCGTGGAACCCGATTCTTCCAGCGTGTCGCAGACGATCTCTGACAGCTCCGAGAGACCGATCCCGAGGCGGCCGAGCAGGGCCGAGTCCATCGGATAAGCGAGGGCATCCGCGGAGCCATCACCCCCGATCATCGCCCGCACCGCATCGGCTACATGAACGATCTCGACCAGCGGGCGATGATCGCTCTCGGCGTTGCCGGGGACGTGGTGATGTTCGATCACGGCCCGCAGTGCGGGACCCAGGCCGAACTGGTCGGCCACCTGAGCCCCGACCTCGCAATGGGTAACGCCCAGCTCCTCCTTCTCGGCCGCCAGCCAATCGGTCGCAGTCCCGAGCGCGACGTCCTGGATCACGTCCTGCAGACTCGACTCCAGGAACTCCGAGAGCACGACCTTGCCGATATCGTGAAGCAGGCCACCGGTGTAGGCGAGAGGCGCGAGTTCCTCGCAGCCGACGCGAATTGCAACCAAGCGGGCCGCAATGGCCGTCTTCAGCCCGTTTTCGAAGATCATCGCCTCGGGCCCGTAGCCCGAAAGCGGTGCCTGCATCCAGTTCGCACCGATCGATAGAGCGGCTGCGACCACGGTACGCTCACCCAATATCGAGGCGGCGTGCTGCACGCTCTCGATCGGAGCCGGCGGAGCGAGTACCGGAGAGTTGGCAATGCGAAGCAACCGAACCGTCAGCGAGGCGTCACGCTCGACCACCTTCACGATTTCCGCGGTCGCGTATTCCGAATCGGACGTCAGGCGTACCAGTTCCCTCGCCGATTCGGATAGCGGCGCGAGCTCCCGAACAGCCCGATCCAGTTTCTTTTTTGAGATGCATTGCATCACAGGCTCCCTCGCCAGTCTCTCTAGCGTCGCAGCGCCAGAGCGATCCGATCTTCATCGTCGGTTTCGTAGACTGCGAGCTCGTACTCCGCACCACCCGCCCAGTCTCCGCGACCCATCTTCGGAATGCCGAGTGCGATCTGCACCCCGTCCGGCACCAGCGATCGAGCCCAGGATCCTGCGAGGGTGTTCAACATCTCGCCCAGCACCTCGAGCCGGATCGAATCATCCGGGCTGCTCTCGCCCATCGTGGCCTCTTCCAACTCGCCGGCCAGCTCCTCGCCCACCAGCAGCACGAGCTCGCCGGCTTCGGGCGTGAT
>JAAELW010000539.1 GCA_024226235.1 bacterium | reverse complement strand
GTTGCGGGTTCGAGCGAGTCGCCGCGATATGACCATCCCATGCGCAACCCGAGCATGAACCAGGCCAGGCTTCCCACCCCAGTCAGGAACAGCGTGTCGCCCACCATCCGCATCCAGCGCAAGCTCTGGAGTAGCGGCTGCTGTAGGAACTCGGCGCTGCGCGCATACCAGAGACCTGTCTCGATCGATGCCTGGGTTTGCAGGAGCCCGACCGGCAACAGGCTGAGACAGATCATGAGGGCGAGCCCCCCGTTCATGCTCCAGAAGGCATACGCCAAGGGCCCGTCTCGCCATTCACCAACCGGCTCCAGGCGGCGTGCCACCACGAGCACCAGGCCGAGAGCAAGCAGTCCGTAGACACCGAACAGCGCCGCGTGGGCGTGGAGCGGAGTCGTATTGAGCCCCTGCATGTAGTAGAGCGCGATGGGTGGGTTGATCAGGAAGCCGAACACGCCTGCACCGATGAGATTCCAGAAACAGACGCCCACGAAGAAGCGGATGGGCCAGCGGTAGCGCTCCATCCAGACGGCGCGGTCCTCCATCCGAAGGGTCTCGAGCGCTTCGAAGCCGACCATCACCAGAGGGACCACCTCGAGCGCACTGAAGCAAGCGCCGATGGCCATGACAGAGAGCGGAGTTCCGCTGAAGTAGAGGTGATGGAAGGTGCCTGGGATACCGCCCACCAGGAAGATGCTGGTAGAAAGAAGCACGGCGCGCGAAGCGCTGCGCGGCCTTACCAGGCCCAGCTTCGTGAAGAGGAATGCGATGGCCGCGGTTGCGAAGACCTCCATGAAGCCCTCGACCCAGAGATGCACGACCCACCAGCGCCAGTACTCCATCACGGTCAGGTGTGTGCGCGCGCCGTAGAAGAAACCCGCGCCGTAGAAGAGCCCGATGGCAGCGGCCGATCCGGCGAACAGCATCGTGATCTGTCGGTGTTCGGTCTTGTTCGTGAGTGCCGGCCACATCCCGCGCAGCATCAACACGAGCCAGAGGATCAGCCCGACGAAGAGACCGATCTGCCAGACGCGACCGAGTTCGACGTACTCGTAGCCCTGGTGTCCCAGCCAGAAGCTGAGATCCAGATCGATCAACTGCTGTACCGCCAGCCACTCACCGGCCAGGGACCCCCCGACCACGAGCAGCAGCGCGCCGAAGAGAACATTCACGCCCAGCCGTTGGAACCTGGGCTCGCTGCCCCCAATCGCCGGAGCCAGGAAGAGCCCCGCGGCCAGGAAGGCGGTGGCGATCCAGAAGAGCGCTGTCTGCAAGTGCCAGGTTCGGGTGACGGAATACGGAAGGATCTCGCCGAGGGGAAAGCCAAAGAAGTCCTGCCCTTCGACCGTGTAGTGTGCGGTGAGCGCGCCCAGGAGCACCTGCACGACGAAGAGCAGGATTACGACGCCGCAGTACTTGGCGACGGCGCGCATCGAGGGCGTCAGTTCGATTCCGTCCAGGGGATCGAGCCGAGGCGGCCGGGGCTCTTCGTCCTCTTCCTTCTTGCGCGCCGCGTGGAACGCGACCAATGCACCGATACCCATGAGCAGCACGACGATGCTGATGAACGACCAGAGCAGGTTGCCGCTGGAAGGGCGATTGCCCACCAGCGGTTCGTGCGGCCAGTTGTTGGTGTAGGTCGTAATGCTGTTCGGCCGCTCGGTCGTGCAGGCCCACGAGGTCCAGAAGAAGAAGGCGTTCAGTTGTCGCAACTTCTCGGTGTCGCCAACGCTGACTTCGCGCATCGCATAGTCGACGCGCAGGTCATGCAGGGCCGGGTCGCCGCCGAACAGGGCCGCGTAATGGAGGCCGGTAGATGCTATGGCCGTCGCCCGATCCTCACTCACGACGAGCGTCCCCATCTCGGCGTCATAGGTGTTGCGGCGCATCTCGGTCTGCAGACGCGCTTCGAGTGCAGCGCGATCCTCCGCGCCGAGCTTCTCCGCGGGCATCGCCTGCTCGCGCAGGCTCCACAGGCCTAGCAGCCCCGTTGCTTCGCGGTGGAGCCAAT
>JAAELW010000538.1 GCA_024226235.1 bacterium | reverse complement strand
TACTGAAAGGGGGCTTTGCCCCCTTTCAGTAAGTGAATTCTTAACTCCGGCCCCGCTTCTTAACTCCTTAGAGGATCTCTTTCTCGCGCAGGGCGCCGATGCGGTCCCAGTCGTAGCCAGCGACGTCCATCAACACCTCTTCCGTATGCTGGCCGAGCTCCGGGGCGACGCTGCGGATGCTGCCGGGCGTTTCGCGTAGGCGCACCGGGATGCCGAGCATTGCGGTGGGGCCGTGCTGGGGATGATCGACCTGGGTGATGTAGCCGTTGGCCTTCACCTGGGGATCGTCGAGCAAGTCTGCGACCGAGTTCACCACCGTGAAGATGAAATCTCCGGGAGCCTTTCGCAGGCGCTGGATCCACTCGTCCCGGGGTGCCGATGCAAAGGCCTCGTCGATGATCGCGACGCACTCGGTGGCGTGCTCCGCGCGGGAAGAGATGTCGATGAAGCGGTCGTCCGTGGCCAGCTCGGGCCGGTCGATCGCATTCGAGAAATCTCCCCAATAGCGGTCGGGCTGGAGCATCGCGAGCGCGAGCCACTTGCCATCGCCGCATGCGTAGTGATTCCAGAGCGGGTTGAAGGCCTGCCCGCGGAAGGTTCGCGGCACCGGAAAGCCGGCCATGCACAGCATTCCGAGCGACAGCCCCTGGAGCCACATCATGCTACCGAGGTGGGAGGCATCGACCGCCTGGCCGATGCCGTGGCGCTCGCGAGCGATCAGCGCGGCCATCACGCCATACGCCATCATCACGGCTCCCATCTGGTCGGCGATGCCGCCAGCGATACCGAGCGGTGGCATATCCGGCTCGCCCGCGGCGTTCATGATGCCCGAGCGTGCGAGGCCAAGATGATCGAACGAGGGCTCCGCGCGATCCGGCCCGTCAGGCCCGTAGCCCGTAGCGCTCGCGTAGATCAGCTTCGGGTTGATCTGCTTGAGAGCGTCGTAGCCGATGCCGAGGCGGTCGGCGACGCCGCAGCGGAAGTTCTGTACGAAGACGTCGGACTTGCGGGCCAGATCGAGCACGACGGCCACGGCCTCCGGCTTCTTCAGGTCGAGGGTGATGCTCTTCTTGTTGCGGTTGTTCGCTTCGAAATACCAGTTCGGGCAATCCTTCGCGGTGGCGCCGCCGGCAGCGGCCAGGTAGCGGCCCGGGTCGCCGCTGCCGCGCTGCTCGATCTTGATCACCTCGGCTCCCATGTCTCCCAGCATGGCTGAGCAGACCGGGCCCTGTTGCCAGATCGTCCAGTCGAGGACGCGGATTCCTTCGAGGGGCATGGGCATCGTTTGGCTCCTGTCGAGTCTGCCCGCCTGCGCTACGCAGGTGGGAGTGCCAGCTTAGCTGAGTCGGTTCTTGCCGCGGCGTTGCGACATCCCACCGTCGCTTCGCCAGACGTAACAAGAGTCCGGCAGGCCCCCCGTCATGGTCAGATCGGGCTCATCGCTCGGCTCGGATGCCGCGTCCCTCGCGCGATCCTGCCGGTTGAGGCGAGCGATCCAGCGGATCGATGTGGCCGCGAAGCACTGGATCAGACATGGGCCGAGGTTCAGAAGCACGTCGCGCAGTGGAGCCGCTTCCGGTGCGTCGCCGATCTGCCGGATCACCTCCCGGGAGAAGCCCCGAAGAGCAGGGCCACCCACGAGAGGCGCGACGCGCTCGGACGCGGGGGTCCAGCTTTCTTCGCCAAAGGTCGCCCAGCTGCGGAGACGCTCCGAGGCGTCGAGCGCCAGCAGCGTGTTCTCCGTCAGGTCGACCCGAGCGTGGACGTGGACTTCGTGCTGGCGAGCCAGCCGGTCGAAGGTCTCCTTGACCCGTCCGCGCGGTGTCATGTCGTAGTCGGTCATCTGGGCGGCGACGTCCATCTGGGCCTCCCCTGCGATGAGCCCGTCCAGGGTGAGTGTTCGCTTGAAGAGAAGCTCTCCATCTCTGCGTTCTGAAAGGCCTTTAGGTGCGATCTCGGTCTCCCGGTCGAGGCAGCCGGGGATCATCCCACTCATCAACTGCCCCAGGGTCAGCAGGTGGGAGCAGCCGAGTGGCCCGGCGAAGACCTCTCGCAGCCGGGCACCGAAACCGGTGTCGAAGCGCGAGCCCACCATGGCTTGTAGTCGGGGTGCCGGGTCCCGGCAGCACTCGCCCCGGGTGGCCTCTTCGTCGGGCTCATAGGCCACCTTGGGTTGCTCCACGACGAGCCGGCGGATGATCCGATCTTCGGGGTTCAACCAGGCCGTGATCTTCATCTGGTGGATGAAGCCCGCTGTCTGGAGATCGCCGGCCCCGGGGACGAAGCCGCACTTTCGCAGGTCGAGGATCTCTCCCTCCGCACGAAGGGTCTGCGCGTCCTGGCGGATGATCTCGATGACCAGGGTGCGGGTATGTACGGGTTGGCCGCGCGCGAGAAGGCGGGCCGCGTCGACGCTCGGCTCTGTCTGGCTCATGGGTGCCGGAGTATACGCAGGGAGCGAGGGTGGAGATGGAAAGAACGCCTCGTTCCGGAAAGGGGTGGACCCGGTCGCCTGGGGGAGCGACCGGGTCCGGGGGGGG
>JAAELW010000537.1 GCA_024226235.1 bacterium | reverse complement strand
CCCCAAGGGGGAATCAGGCAACTTAACAAAAGTGCCTGGCCCCTATCTTAACGCGATCTCATCGATCTGAAGGCCAGGGAGCTGATGATGAAAACACTCGAGTTCTTCTTCGACTACGGCAGCCCGTATAGCTACATGGCGGATACCCAGCTCGTGGAACTTCGGGATCGCACGGGCAGCGAACTCGTCTATCGCCCCATGTTGCTAGGAGGGGTCTTCAAGGCCACGGGCAACCAGTCGCCGGCGATGCAGGCGGTCGAGGCCAAACGCATCTATGGTGGCGTGGAGCTGCGCCGTTTCGTCGCGCACTACCGCATTGCATTCGAGGCTAACCCGGCCTTCCCGATCAACACCTTGCTGTTGATGCGCACGGCTCACGCCGCGATGGCCGAGGGCGTCTTCCCCGCGTTCCATGCAGTGGTCTATCCGGCGTTCTGGGCCGGACGGGTCGATCTGGGGCAGGTCGGGGAGATCGTGCGAGTGCTCGAGGGGGCAGGGCTGGACGGGACGGCGCTGGTGGCCGCAGCCGGCCAGCCGGAGCCGAAGGCCTCTCTTCGGGCGACCACCGATGAGGCCGTCGAGCGAGGCGTCTTCGGCGCACCGACCTTCTTCGTGGGGGACGAGATGTTCTTCGGGGCCGATCGCCTGTCGTTCGTCGAGGCAGCTCTGCAGCGCTGAGAAACACGCAAACGATGTTCGATTTCCTCCACGTTTCGGCGGAAATGCAAACCCGTTACTCTCGCGCCGTCTCTCCGAAGCCCCCCGATTGGGGCATCGGAACCCGGAGGATTGATGGCAACGGAGCTTTCCCCCGCGCTTCGCGAGCAGATCGAGAATACGATTCGAGGCCTCACCATCGATGCGGTGGCGGCTGCTGGGATCGGCCACCTGGGCGCGGCCATGGGCCTGGCTCGGCCGGTCTTCCAGCTCTGGGATCGGCATCTACGCTTCGATCCCCAGGATCCGGAGTGGCCGCTGCGCGATCGTTTCGTGCTCTCTGGGGGGCATGCGTCGATGCTGCTCTACTCCCTGCTCCACCTGTACGGCTTCGATTTGCCGCTGGAGCAGATCAAGAACTTTCGCAAGCTCGGCTCGAGGACGCCCGGGCACCCGGAGTATGGAGACACGCCCGGCGTCGAGGTGACCACCGGCCCGCTCGGCCAGGGTCTTGCCAACGCGGTAGGCATGGCGATCGCCGGTCGTGCGACCCGCTCCCGCTTCGGCGTCGGAAACCAGGGGCCAGGGCAGCACGCCGTGGTGGCGGTGGCCGGCGACGGCGACATGATGGAGGGCATCTCCTACGAGGCGTCTTCGCTGGCTGGGCATCTCGGGCTCGGCAACCTGACCGTCCTGTATGACGACAACCAGGTCACGATCGATGGCCCGACCGACATCACCTTCAGCGAGAACGTGCGCGGACGCTTCGAAGCCCAGGGCTGGCACGTCCAGCAGGTTGACGGCGACGACGTGGCCGCGTTCGATACGGCATTCGAGGCGGCACGCGACGAGCCCGAGCGCCCGTCGCTGCTGATCACCCGCACCGTCATCGGCCACGGCAGCCCAAACTGGGCCGGCTTGTCCAAGGCGCATGGGGGCCCGTTCAAGGACGGCGAGGACCGGCTGACGAAGGAGAACCTCGGGATTCCGCTGGAGCCGCTCTTCCATGTGGCACCGGAGGTGACCGCGTACATGGAAGAGCGCGCCAATGCGAAGACGGCCGCCCGGCGCGAGGCCGATCAGCAGCTCGAGGCCTGGCGGGAGAGCCATCCGGAGCGTGCCTCCGCCTGGCAGGCTGCTCGCGAACGCCGGCTCCCCGAGGATTTCGAACAGCGGCTGCTCGAAGGCTTCGAGGACGAGACGAATGCCACCCGGGTCCACTCCGGAACGGTGATCCAGCGGCTGGTCGAGGCCGCGCCGATCTGGCTCGGCGGTTCGGCCGATCTCGCGGGTTCGAACAACACCACCATCAAGGGTGGTGGCTTCGTCGGCCAGGGCGACGACCCGTTTGCCGGAGCCAATCTCCACTTCGGCGTGCGCGAGCACGCGATGGGCGCGATCACCAACGGGATCGCGCTGGATGGCACGTTCCTGCCGTTCTCGGGGACGTTCATGGTCTTCAGCGACTACATGCGCCCCGCGGTGCGGTTGGCCGCGTTGATGGGCATCCCCTCGACGTTCGTGCTCACCCACGATTCGATCTTCGTCGGTGAAGACGGTCCAACCCACCAACCCGTCGAGCACGTGGATGCGCTGCGGTCGATCCCCGGTTTGATGGTCTTTCGCCCGGCAGACGGTGTCGAGGTTGCGATGGCGTGGGCCTACCGGGCTCGCCACGCCGAAGGCCCGCTGGCGCTGGCGTTGTCGCGTCAGAAGGTTCCCGCGCTGAAGCGCGAGGTGCCCTTCGAGCCGCGGGATGTCTGGAAGGGTGGCTACACTGTGCGCGAGCCCGAAGGCGGGCTCGATGTGGTCGTGCTGGCCTCCGGTTCGGAGGTCGCGCTGGCCAGCGAGGCGGCTTCGATGCTAGGTGCGGAGGGCATCCGGGCGCGCGTCGTCTCCATCCCCTGTGCAGAGCTCTTCGCGGAGCAGGACGATGCCTACCAGGATGGCCTGATTCCGGACGCCGTGCCGGCGGTTGCGGTGGAGGCCGGGATCGGCGAAGGCTTGCGCCGCTGGGTCGGCCGCCGCGGCCTGGTCCACGGCATGAAGGGCTTCGGCAAGTCCGGCTCCTGTCAGGCGCTCGAAGAGCACTTCGGGTTCACGGCGCCCAAGCTGGTCGACGCAATCCGCCAACATCTGAACCGCTGAAGGGTCGGCACCGATGATCGACACCGGGGTCTTGTGGCAGGTGGGGTGGGGCGCCGTGTCATTGGTCGTCGTGGGTTGGTGCGTCGTTTCTTTCCTCCCGGGTGGCCGAGCGAAGGCATTGCTCGCGCGGGCGACGGCGGCGGCCATGTACGTGGCCTTTCTGTGCCTGTTCACGACGGGCTTCGTGCGGGCCGAGGGCACGGTCGGCACGATCGGCTTCGGCTTCCTGGTGGGCCTGTTCTCGGCCGGGCTGCTGGTGAGCCTCTGGAAGGGTATCGGAGAGATCTTCGGCGGAGGCGTGGGCGGCGAGCACGCCGTTCACTAATGATAGTCGTGGGAGCCGTAGCCAGCCTCGTTCTTCATCGCCAGGGGACGGATGCTCCCCACCTTCACGTGGATGACTCCATCGACGTTCTGGACCACGCCGGCCACCTCGAGTAGAGGTGAGGCGTGGAGGGGGGTGCGCAGTCGGGCGAAGACGTCCGGGGTGAGGACGGCATTGGAAGTGCCGGTCTCGTCCTCGAGGGTGAGGAAGCAGAAGCCCTTTGCCGAGCCCGGCCGCTGGCGCACGATCACATGCCCCGCCGTGCGCACGAAGCGTCCGTTCGGCAGCTCGCGAAGGGCCCGGGCCGGGAGTACACCGCGAGTGCCGAGCTCCGCACGCAGGTGGCTCATCACGTGGGGGCCGGTGGTAAGCCCGGTGGTGCGGTAGTCCGCCAGCGTGGTTTGGAGAGGCGTGAGCTCGTCGAGGGGGGAAGGTGCGTCGCTTCCAGGTGGCTTCGTCCCCGCAAACAGCGACTGGGGGTCGCGCTCCACCGCCGCCACCTGCCAGATCACGGAGCGCCGCGTCGGCGCCGCCGGATCGATCGACGCCAGAGCCCCGGACTCGGCCAACGCGTCGATCTCGTTCCGCTTCGGCGCCACCCGCTTCGCAAAATCAGCCAGCCCCGCGAACGCTCCGTTCGCTCGCTCCACGGCGATCCGCTCCCCCGTCTCCCTCGACAGCCCCGCCACATACCGCAAGCCCACCCGTGATCCGTTAAGAGAGGGGCCAGGCACTTTTGTTAAGTTGCCCAATTTTCCCACGGGAAAATTG
>JAAELW010000536.1 GCA_024226235.1 bacterium | reverse complement strand
GCGACCGCCATGGCGCAACAAGTGAATTCTTAACTCCGGCCCCGTTTCTTAACGTTTCTTTACAGGAGGAGTGTGGTGCAGCGGCTGGCCACTGCTTCGTCGAGTTCTGTCTGGTTTGCGTCCGGGAGCGGCTCGAAGCGCACGCCGATGCCCACGGGAGCGCGAGTTCGCCGTTTGTAGCCGGGTGAGTTTGTGTGGACGATTTCACCGCGGATCTGGGCCGGGCCGTGGGGAAGCGGCAGCGTGAATTCGATCTGGGCACCCGGTTGGACAGGCCGGATGGTCTCCAGGAACGCACCGTGGCGGGAGAGGTTGTAAAGGTCGGCGCGTCGTTGCCGACCTTCACTCAGGAATGTGACCGGCACATTCCAGGGGGCACGGTTTTCGAGGCGCGCTCGGCCGGCCTGGCGTTCGGCGAGGAATGCCCGGTTGATCTGGAAACGCAAGGTGGCATCGTCGAGCGGCTCCAGCGCAGCCAGCGTGACACCGCCCCGCCCGAGTGCCTCCCGCACGGCCAATCCGGGGGTCGCGCCAACGGCCAGCGGAGTGATGTGACTGGGGCGCATGCTGTCTGCTGCGAGGCTCAACGAGTCCGCGATTTCTTCGGCAGACAGCGCCGTATTCAGAAGCAGGGCCATGGGGCCGTTGTGGCGGTCGAGTTGGCTGCAAAGCTCGTCTTTTCCTGTGGCCAGTGCGACGCAGAAGCCCAGTCGTTCCAGGCGGCCCCGGAACTCCTTCGTATTGGCAGAGAGCGGGTTTTCGCGCAGGATGACCGGGGTGCCCGGATGTCTGGGCTGGATCACGATTTCTGCTCCTCGTGGAAGTGCTCTTCGCTGAAGGAGTGGCCCCGAGTGCGACTCAGGTGTCGAAGCCGCCACCGGCAGCTTCCCGTCGCGCTTCTGCAGCAGCGGCTGGAACCCCCTGGAATGGTTGCACCTCCCCGGTTTTCGGTTGCCTACGGGTCCGGTCCGGTTGGGTCCGGTTGGGTCGGGCCTCAGTCGAGCCAGCGGGCCAGCAGCTCTTCCGGAGTGGGCGTCTGCGGATCGAAACTGCGCAACCGCCGCTGCAAGCCACGGCTGCGACGGGGTGCCAGTCGCAGGCCGTGATCGCCCAGGAATCCGGTGAGCTCTCCTTCCAGGGCCTCCACCAGATCGGCGCGGTCCAGGCGTTCCGGATTGCGTCCAGCCTCGCGCAGGCATAGCCATAGCGCATAGCGAGGCAGCGCTACGCCCGCTGCAACGGAGAGTTCGGCGTGGAGGTGGTCGAAACCGCGTCGCATCTTGGAAGGGAAGTGGACACAGAAGGGCCGAGGTGGCACTGAATCAATCCGAGGAGGACCGGCGACGCGGCACGGGATGTGTCACGGTTCTGCGATGGCGGCGTCCAGGGGACGGAGAGGTGGGTATCGCACCCTATGCGCCGGCCTCGCGGGGCTGGTGTTGCTCGCGGCCTGTGTCAGCCCTCTACCCGCGGAGCTTCGGCCCGAGGTCTTGGCTCCCTATCTCGACCGGGTCCAGGTGGCGCGCGGTGTCGAGGTTGCACCCGTCGTGGAAGTCCACCTGCTCTTGCCGGGCGAGGTTCGTGGACGGATCGAGCTGGAGATGGGGCGGCTGGTCGGGCCGGAGCAACGCACCTCTACGACGGCTCTGCTGCGGTCGCTGGGTTGGATCGCACGGCACGCCGACCCATGGGAAGGCCTGCTCGATCTGCAGGCGGAGTCGGTGGCCGGCTTCTTCGCGGCGATCGATGGTCGACTCTACTTGGTCGCCCGGGGTGAGCGCCTCGGCAACGATGTGTTGGCCGACCCGATGGTGGAGGAGGTCCTGGTGCACGAACTGGCCCATGCGTTTCAGGCCGACGTGTCGCCGTTGCCCGAGCTGGGTCTGGCTCTCGATGGATTCGACGACGTGGCGTTTGCGTTGGCGGCGGTGCTCGAGGGCGATGCGCTCTGGACGGAGCATCGCGATGCGGAGCGGATACGCGGGCAGGAGCCTCCGGACGTCGATACCTATGTGCGTCGTTTCGAGCTGGACGTGGAGGCGGCGCTCCCCGAGAGCTCGGCATGGCTTCGTGCGACCCTTTTCCGTCCGTATCCTCTTGGCTACCGATGGGTGCGCCAGGTGTGGGCGGCCGAGGGCCCGGCCGGTCTGACGCGAATGTTGGCCGAGCCTCCGCTCAGCAGTGCGGCGCTACTGCATCCCGAGCGCGCACAGACGGGAAGAAACGAGATCGAGGCGCGGGTGGAGCAGTTCGCACCGGACGAGGCATGCCGGACACTCGCGACGAAAAGCTTCGGCGAGATCGGTCTCCGCACCTGGTTCCCGGCGGATGTGGCTCCACCCCCCGAGGCCGAAGCCTGGCGAGCGGACAGGGCATGGCTGCTCGCGTGTCCTGAAGGGGAGGTCCTCGCCTGGCTGTTGCTCCTCGATCGGCCCGAGGCCGCCCGTGCGTTGGAGCCGCGGCTGCGCGAGCGCGCCTCGACTCTGCCGTTCGGAGGCGCCCAGGTCGAGCGCATCGGGTCGCGCTTGCTGGTCCAGCGCGGCCTCGACCAGGCTGGACGCCGCTGGTTGCTGGGAGGCGCACGCGCGCGTCACTACCCGGATCTGGCAGCCTGGCTGGAAGCGCATCCGGAGATCTTGGAGAGGTCGGCACGCTTGCGCGAGCACGCCTCCGGGCGCTGAGCCGCTACGTTGTGACCCGCATGTCCCGTTTCCTGGCAATCCGCCACGCTGAATCGACGATGAATGCGGCCGGCCTGTGGCAGGGTCAGGCCGATGCACCGCTCTCGCAGCGGGGGCGCGAGCAGGCCCGGGCCTTGGCCGAGGAACTTCGGAGCGAATCGATCGCGGCTCTGGTCTGCAGCGATCTCTCGCGGGCGCGGGAGACCGCGGAGATCCTCGCTGGGGCACTGGATCTCTCCCTCCGGCTCGAGCCCGGTCTGCGCGAGATGGATGTCGGCGCGTGGAGCGCGCAGCCTCATGCAGAGCTGGTGGAGCGCTACCCGGAGGAAATCGCACGTGTGCGGGCCGGTGACTGGGATGTGCGTCCTGGCGGCGGCGAGTGCCGGCGCGAGGTTCGCGGCCGCGCCATCGCGGCGCTCGAGTGCGCCCGCGCAAGCCTGGGCGAAGGGCTGCTGGCCGTGGTCACGCATATGGGTGTGTTGCGTGCCGTCGTTCCTGGGATCACGCTGGCCAATGCCGAAGCGCGGATGCTCGCCTGGGATGCGCTCATCCTGCCGGAGCCCGACGAGACGGCGGTCGCGGGAGGGCCACTGTGATGGCGCGCGCCTGGCTACTGATCGCCGCTGCTGGTGTGCTCGCGACGATCGGTCTGCTGCAGGGTCCGCTCGCGGGTGTCTTCGGCTGCGCACTCGCGCTTGCTCTCGGCCTGCTCGCTGTTCAGCTCGCTGGCGGAGCCGGGCGCTGGCTTCCCCCATGGATCATTGCCGCAGGAGGCGCGGCCATTGCGCTGGGTGCAGTGTGGGTCGTCAGTGGAGCCCCGGTGTCCGGGCTGCTCGCGAGCTTGCTCGGCCTGGTCGTGCTCAGCACGGGCGCCCAGGCATCCCTCTACCAGGATGTGCCGCCCGATGGGATCGAACTTCCGGATCCACTCTCGCTTCGCACTCAGGCAGCCGTCGCGATCGACGAGGGGCTGCGCCTGTTGTGGGCGATCACCGCGCTGGCTTCGCCCAGGCCTCCGCCAGCCGAGCTAGCGGACGATCTGCACGCGGCGGCCCTGCGCCATCGCGCGGCTGGTTTTCTCGACGATCCGTCCGGCGCCCATCGCCGGCCCCCGGCTCTGGAAAAGGTCTCGCTCGTCCAGACACGGGTCTGGGGGGCGCCACGCGCGGAATGGCTCCGCTTCGAGAGCGAGTACGAGCCGCGCGATCCGGAAGTCCGGGACCGTTACCTCGCGATCGAGCCGAATCGCACGTCTCACGTCCACCTGTGGCGTCACAGCGACCGTCCTCGGCCGACCGTGATCTGCCTGCACGGATACGGCATGGGCCGGATCGCCTGGGACGCACGGGCCTTCGACCTGCCTCTGCTGCATCGGGAGCTCGGCCTGGATGTGGCCATCCCGACCCTTCCACTGCACGGTCCCCGTGCGTTCGGGCGTCGCTCGGGTGCGGGCTTCCTGGACGGTCACCCGCTCCAGACGAACGCGGCCTTCGGCCAGGCGATCTGGGAGCTGCGGCGCCTGTCCGGCTGGCTTCGCCAGCAGGGCGCGCCGCTGGTGGGTGTCTATGGCATGAGCCTGGGAGGCTACCTCGCGGCTCTCTGGGCCTCCCTCGATAGTGATCTCGCTTGCGCGGTTCCATCGATTCCGCTGGTCGCCCTTCATGACCTGATCGAACGGGATCAACGCCCTATGGAGCGCCGCGCGCTGGAGGCCAGTGGCATCAGCGTCGACCTGATGCGGGAAGTCTGGGCGCCGCATTCGCCGCTGGTGCACTCGCCGCGTGTCGAAAGGGATGCGAGCTTGATTCTCGCGGCTCGCGCCGATCGCATCTGCCCGCCGTCGCAGGCCCATGCGTTGTGGGAGCATTGGGATCGCCCGTCCATCCACTGGACGCCGGGCAGCCACCTGGTGCCGATCGGCCGACACCAGACCCGCGAGCGGCTTGCCGAACATCTGCGAAGGACCCTGGTCTCGGCCCCGCCTCCGACGCTCTCGAAGTTCCGACGCGCCTAGGCTCGAGAGCGGGGCGCACGACTGCCCGTCATCGGTGTTTCCGAGATCGAGGGAAGAGGTCTACTGGCGTCAGTAGGTGTCCAGCGTCCGTTCGAGCCGCCCCAGGCTATCCGCCAGCCCGCCAGGGCGGGAGCGGGCGAGCCATGCTTCGCGTTGCTGCTCGATCGCATCGGCGAGGTCGGCGGCCAGCTCCGGGTCGGTCGGGCGCGAGAAGCCGGCTTCGCGCGCGATGCGCCATGCACCGTGACGGGCCAGGCGCAGTGCAGCGCCGATCTCCAGACGCGTGACTTCGCCATCGGATGCGGCGGGCCGGGCCTGCACGAGCTCGGTGATGGCCTCTTCCAGAAGCTCGATCGTGCGCGCGGTCTGGCTCGGATCCGCTTCGCCCATCGAACCGAGCAGGCTCTCGCCGACGAGCAGATCGGTGAAGAGCGGGCTGCCGTTCATGGCCGTCTTGCCGGTCGTGTCGTACAGGTTGCCGATCTGGACCAGCAGCGCGCCGAGCACGCAGGCTTCGTCCTCGAATACATGGGTGTCGAGGGCTGTCGCGAGGTCGAGGTCGCGGTTCGCTTCGATACACCAGGCGACAGAGGCACCGTAGACCAGCGGGGGCCAGCTCACCGACAGGGGCTGCATGTGGCCGTTGTCGCCCCAATCGGTGATCAGGTAGCCGCTCGCACCTCGGGAGAGGCCGACCTCGGCCGCGTCGAGCAGGTTGCCCTGGGCATTGCGGAGGCGCCCGATCAGCGTGTTCCATGTCGACGTGCCCGGGCACACCCAGAACGGCACGCCCGCCTCCTCGAAGCTCTGGACATGGGATTCGAAGCCGCGCAGTGAATCGCGGGTGATTCCGAAGTCCGAGAGGATCTCGAAGAGCGAATCCGGGAGCGCGCTCGGGTCGCTCGGCGCTTCGTAGTGCCAGGCCAAGGCCACCACGTTCTTCTTTGGCAGTTCGGCCGCAAGCTTCGGATGGTCGCGCAGGATGTCACCCCAGAAGAGCACCTCGCGGCCGTCGGCGTGAAGCCCTCGAATCAGCCGCAGCAGATGATCCAGATAGACGCGCGGCTTGCCGCGGGTCTCGACTTCGCCCGCGCTCAGGCCCTTGCCGAGCTCGAAGGTCTCGTCGCAGCCGATGTTGATCCGGTGGCTGCGATGGTGGGCGAGAAGCTCGCGACACAGCCCGAGCGCAAAGTCGGCGTTGTCTTCGGTGGGCGCGAGCACGGCTGCGGCCAGGTGAGTGCCGAACTTCGTGTCGAAGCCCTCGGGAGTCTCCGCGCGATCCCGATAGGCTGGATGGCGGAGCCAACGAGCCATGTGGCCGAACGTGTTCTGATTCGCCACCAGCTCGATCCCGCGCTCTGCACACAGGCCGTCGAGCCACTCCACGTCCTCGGCCGTCATCGGCGAGGCCTCCCCCCAGACGGCTTCGTGGCCGGAATAGGCGAAGGTGTGCTCGGTGTAGAGCTGCAGGTGATTGATGCGCAGCAGGTCGAGCACCTCGACCAGGCGCGCCAGGGTTCCGCGGGTGGGTACGCGATCCCGGGAGATGTCGAGCATGGTGCCGCGCACCGGAAAATCCGGCCAATCGCGAATCTCCAACGCCGGAAGCAGCTCGCCGCAGCCGCGCTTCAGTTGTGCCAGGGTGGAGCGGGCGTAGCGTCGTCCCGCCGGGTCCGCGTAGGCCAGCGAGATTCGGTCGCCGACAGTACGCAGTCGATATCCCTGGGGCGGCAACCCGGGCTCCCGGGTTTCGGAGACACTGGCATTCGCCGGGGCCCCGGTCGCGTCGTGGTGTTCGATCTCGCGCGGGCGCGGCAGCAGCAGCAGATCGTTCACGATCCGCTGTTCTTCAATGCGTTTCGCTCTCCCCGTGCACCGAGCCAGCGCACCAGCCCAGGTGCGAGCCGCTTGAGTCCGTAGCCGATCCACGCCTCCGGGCTGATCGGCGCCACCGTGCGGTTGCTCTGGATCGCCTTCAGCAGGTTTTCTGCCACGCGCTCAGGCCCATACCCCCGCTTTCCGTACTGCGAGACCATCTGGTCGCGCATTTCATCGGTGTCCAGAGCGCCCCGCAGGCGGGCATTGCGGGTGATCGGTGTGTCGATGATTCCCGGGCAGAGCGCGGTCACGCCGATCCCGTGGGGCGCGAGTTCGGTGCTCAGCGCTTCCGAGAGCCCGAGCACCGCGTACTTGGTGGTGACATAGGCATTGAGGACGCTGCCCGGCAGGTACCCCGCGGCGGAGGAGACATTCACCACGTGTCCACCGCGGCCGGCCTCCTTCATCTTCGGTACGAAGAAGTGACAGCCGTGGATCACGCCGCGCAGGTTGATGCCGAGGATCCAATCCCAGTCTTCGAGGCTGGTCTCCAGAAACCGGCCACCCAGTGCGACACCCGCATTGTTCATCAGTAGATCGACACTTCCGATCTGCTGGTGGATGTCGGCTGCGAACGCTTGCATGGCGTCGCGATCCGCCACGTCGACCCGGCTGCTCTGCACCTGGCGCCCGATGCCGCGCAGTTCCTTCTCGGTATCGGCGAGTCCCGCTTCATCGATATCGCAGATCACCAGGTCAGCGCCGCGGCGACCAAATGCGAGCGCGCTCTGCTTGCCGATTCCACTGGCGGCGCCGGTGACGAGGGCTGTCTTGCCTGTGAGGTTGCGTACGTCCATCGGGGGAGACCTCCGAATCCATGGGGTTGTCGGGTCAGATCACGTGGGCTCGGGCGCTTTGCCCGCGGGTCGACTCGAGAGCAGCACCTTCAGCCCCTCGAGCAGAACCCAGACATCGAGAATCAGGATGATGCTACCGGAGACGGCCAGGAGCCAGCGCTCGGAGAAGGCCTGGTAGTAGCTGATCACCTCGCCCGTCATCGCGACCAGGGTGGCGAGTCCGACCAACAGCATCGGAACCAGAGTGTAGACGACGGGCTTTCCCTGCTTGCGCAGCCAGACGGAGACGACGAGCAGCGTCACGCCCGCCACCAGCTGGTTGGTCGTGCCGAACAGCGGCCAGAGGATCAGTCCTCCCTTGCCTCCGGCCTGGGTGACGGCCAACAGCAGGGCCGCGCTGATTCCGACGGCTCCGGCGGCGAAGCGGTTGGTGAGGGCCTTCCAGCCGTAGGCCTCCGCGAGCTCGCCGATCACCAGGCGCTGGATGCGGGCTCCCGTGTCGAGGGAAGTCGCGGCGAAGGCGATCACCATCACTGCGATGAAGGTCGCTGCGGTCTCGGTCGGGATGCCCAGCGAGGCGACGAAGCGCGCACCGCCGTCCACGAAGGCTGCCAGCTTGGCGCCCAGACCGTTGGCTGCTCCCCAGCTGCCGTAGTGTGCCGACCAGTCCTGGAACGTGACGAATCCCGCGGTCGAGGCCAGGACTGCGAGCATTCCCAGTGCGCCCTCACCCAACATGCCTCCGTACCCGATCGCGCGGGCATCGCTCGCACAGCCGATCTGTTTCGAGGTCGTGCCGGAGGAAACCAACCCGTGGAAGCCCGAGATCGCGCCACAGGCGATGGTGATGAACAGGAAGGGGATCATCGGTGGTGCACCCTCCGGGTTCGGATTGATCATTGGGGCGACGACCGCGGGCTGGAGCACGACCAGGCCGAGGGTGAGCAGTGCCAGGCCCGTGATGAGCTGGTGGGCGTTCAGGTAGTCCCGGGGCTGGAGCAACAGCCAGACGGGCAGTACCGAGGCGACGAAGGAGTAGATCAGCAGGATCCACACCCAGCCGGTGACGGTGATGGATTTCACTACGGGAAATGCTTCGGCGAAGCTGTTGCCGAAGAAGACCGCAGTGAGCAGCAGCCCGAAGGCGACCAGCGAAGGCGGCAGGATATCGACGCCCCGTCTGTAGACCAGCCAGCCGAGCAACATGGCCACGATGATCTGGACGTTGATCGGGAAGATCGCACCCGGATACTGCGTGAAGAGCGTGCCGATGATGAACGCAAAGACCGCCAGCACGATCCAGATCAGGAACGAGACGATCAGCAGGAAGAGGGTGCGCACCCGTGGGCTGATCACCAGACCCGCGATTTCGCCGATCGAGCTGCCCCGGTGCCGAATACTGATGACCAAGGCGGAGAAGTCGTGGACGGCGCCCATCATCACCGTGCCGAGCGCCACCCACAGCAACGCGGGTAGCCAGCCCCAGATCACCGCGATGGCCGGTCCGACGATCGGTGCGGCGCCTGCGATCGATGTGAAATGGTGTCCCCAGAGCACATCCTTGCGGGTGGGCACGTAGTCCACTCCGTCTTCGAAGGTGCGTGCCGGAACAGGTTCGTCATCCGCCAACGCGAAGATCCGCACAGCCAGGAACTTCGAGTAGAACCGGTAGCCCACAGCGAACAGCCCAAATACACAGAGCGCAAGCAAAGCGGCGTTCAAGAGAGCCTCCTCGGCGGATCAGGGTACAGGTAAGAAACCGGTCCGGAGTCAAGAAACGGGGTCGGTTTCCTACCGGAGGTACTCGAGAGGACCGCCGGGCCCCAGCGGGATGCCGAGCAGCATCCAGCCGACCAGCAGCAGGGACCAGGCCAGGAAGAAGCTGACGGCGTAGGGGATCATCAGGGCCACCAGGGTGCCAATGCCGGCTCGGGGTACGTAGCGCTGCATGAAGACGAGAATGATCACCATGTAGGGGTTCAACGGGGTGATCACGTTGGTGATCGAATCTCCCACCCGATAGGCCGCCTGGGTCAGCTCCGGGCTGATGCCGACAGCCATGAACATCGGCACGAAGACCGGCGCGAAGAACGCGTACTTCGCCGACATCGAGCCGATGAACAGGTTCGACAATGCGACGACCGCGACGAAGGTGATCATCAGCAGCGGTGCGGGAAGATCCGCCCGTGCCAGCAACCCGCCGCCGGCGATCGCGGACATCTCGCCAAGGCCCGAGTAGCGGAAGAACTCGACGAACTGGGCCGCGAAGAATGCCAGCACGATGTATGGGCCCATGCCCGCCATCACCTCGCCGAGCATCTTCGCGACATCCCGGTCGTTCTTTACGGTGCCGGTGCGGAAGCCGTACGCCAAACCCGGAAGCAGGAACGCCAGGAAGATCAGCGGCACGATTGCGGCCACCCAGCGCGGGAAACGTCCGTCGGCTCCGTGGAGGGGGCCTCCTGGAATCCAGGTGGCGAGCATCATCACGCCGAGAACCAGGGCCAGGGTGAGCCCTCCGGCACGCAGGCCCCGGCGCTCGGTGTCGACCAGGTGCAGCGCTTCCGGATCGGCCTCCGTGGCTCCGCCGTCCTCGGCGTGCTTGCGAGCGAAGCGGGGTTCGACCCACCAGGCGGTCGTGGCCCAGCCGACACCGACCAGCAACACGGTGGAGGCGCGCAGGAATGTCAGGTTGGCCGTCGCGGGCACCTGGTAGCCGGCGTCCAGGAACTGGGCGCCCGAGGTGGAGAAGCCGGCCAGGATCACGTCGAGGCTGGTGACCACCAGGTTGGCGCTGAAGCCGGCCGACACCCCGGCGAACACCGCGGCCAGCCCGACCAGCGGTGAGCGGCCCACCGCGGCGAACAGCGCCGCGGCCACCGGTGGCAACACCACATAGCCGGCGTCCAATCCGATCGAGGAGAGCACGCCGACGAAGAAGACCGTGGGTGTGAGAAGGCGCGGTGGCACCGCCACCAGCACCGCCTTGAGCAGCGCTCCGATGAGGCCGGTCTTGTCTGCCAGCCCGATGCCGAGCATGCCAACGAGCACGATCGCCAGCGGTGGGAAGTTCTTGAAGTTGTCGACCAGGTGGGAGATGGCCCAGTACAGGCCATCTGCATCCAGCAAGCTGCGCGGGTGCACGGGCAGGCTCACTTTCTCTCGCCGCACGGCACCCGTCGCCGGGTCGAGCGCGGCGATGCGCAGAGGCTGACCGCTGACCGGGTCGACGACGGGTGCACCCGTTTCGTCGAGCACCGGCACGGTCACGTCCTGGGTGACGGTCTTCTCGACCTGCCAATCCAGCGTGACCGCAAGCTGAGAGGCGCCCATCACCAGCAAGGCGCCGATCACGAACAGGGTGGCAGGGTCGGGCAGGGCGTTGCCCACGCGTTCGATGCGGTCCAGGAGATTCATGGTGGCTCATAGAGTAGTCGCTCGTGAGCCCGAGATGGCAGGGGTCTCGGACCTCCGTCACCCTGCCGGAATCGTGGCGGCACTTCGCGTGGGCATCGTGTTCGAGAAGCTCGGCGAACCCATGGGTCGGGGCCTGGCACCCGACGCCGATGCCGAGTACGAGCCCGAAGAGACGATCACGCTGCTGGAGGAGGCACTGCGCCTGGCCGGAGCGGAGCCGGTGCGGCTCGGCGGGCCGCGGGATCTGCTGGCCCATCCCCCGGTAGTCGATGCGGCGCTGAACATCGCCGAGGGGGAGGGCGGCAGGAACCGGGAAGCCTGGGCTCCGGTGTTGCTGGAGATGGCGGGAGTTCCGTGTCTCGGGTCCGACGCCCTCAGCCTGTCACTCTCCCTGGACAAGGCCTGGACGAAGGATGTCGTGGCTGCCGCCGGGGTGCCGGTCGTCGCCCAGCTCTCGATGGCTTCGGGGTCGGAAGTGGAAAGCGTTGAACTTCCGGGGCCTTATCCTCTGTTCGTGAAACCGCGATGGGAGGGGACGGCGAAGGGCATTACGGCCGCTTCGAAGGTGCGAGATGCTGCCGGGCTGCGAGCCGCGGTCGATCGGGTGGCTCGCCTCTACGATCAGCCCGCACTCGTCGAACCCTTCCTTCCCGGGGCCGAGTACACGGTGACGCTCGTCGGCCACGCGCCGGCCCGTGCGTTGCCAGTCCTTCAGCGTGCCCTGGAGGCGGAGACCGGGATCGGCCTGCACGCCCTCGATCGGGCCTCGGTGCCCGCCCCGAAGGGCGGCTGGCGTCACCAGACTCCAGGCGAACTCGACCCGGCCCTCGAAGCGGTTCTTGCGTCGAATGCGCTGACTGCGTTCGACGCACTCCGCTGCCGGGATTTTGCCCGTGCGGATTTCCGGCTCGACGGAGCCGGCGAGCCGCGCTTTCTCGAGATCAACCCACTTCCGACCTTCGCGCCCGATGGCTCGTTCGGCGTGCTGGCCGAGCTGGAGGGTCGCCCCGTGGCGGAGCTGCTGGCCGACGTCTTTCGCGACGGCCTCGACCGGCTGGCGCTGTCGTGAGTGACGCGCCGTGGGAGCACTTCGGGGCCACCCGCGAACAGTGGTGCGACTGGAGCTGGCAGATGCGCAATCGCATCCGCACCGCAGAAGCACTGGCGAAGGTCTTTCCGCCGAGCCGGGACGAGGCTTCTGCGATCTCCGCGCTGGGCGATCGCTTCCGCTTCGTCATCACTCCCTACTATGCCTCGCTGATGGATCCGGACGATCCGGATTGCCCTGTGCGCCGTCAGGTCGTGCCGCGCCCGGCCGAGCTCCACGATCCCGTCGGCCTGGCCGACCCGTTGGATGAGGTCGCCCATTCGCCGGTCAAGAACCTGCTGCGCGTATACCCGGATCGGGTGGCCTTCTGCGTGAACAACGAATGCGCGCTGTATTGCCGCTACTGCCTGCGCAAACGGATGGTCGGTACCGAGTCCTGGACGATGAAGCGACGCGAACTCGGCGCGGCGATCGATTGGATCCGTCACACGCCGGAGATCCGCGACGTGCTGCTGACGGGCGGCGATCCCCTCGTGCTCGCCGACGACCGCCTCGAATGGCTGATCCGAGAGCTGCGCGCGATCTCCCATGTCGAGATCATCCGGCTGGGGACGCGTCTGCCGGTGACCCTGCCGTTCCGCATCACCGATGCCCTCGTGCGGATGCTCGAACGCCATCATCCGATCTGGCTGAATACCCACTTCAATCATCCCCGTGAGCTCACGCCGGAAGCCGCGCTGGCATGCGACCGGCTCAGCCGGGCTGGAATCCCGATCGGCAATCAGAGCGTGTTGCTGGCGGGCATCAACGACGATGTCGCGACGCTGAAAGCGCTAGGCGAGGGGCTCGTGCGCATTCGCGTGCGCCCCTACTACTGCTACCAGGCCCAGCTGATCGAAGGCACGGCTCATTTCCGGGTGCCGATCGAGCGCGGTCTGGAGCTCTTCGAGGCGCTGCGCGGACGCACCAGCGGGTATGCCATTCCGCTCTACGTACTCGATACGCCGCACGGCAAGGTTCCGCTGCAGCGCTCGGCGATTCGCCGAAGAGACGGTGACTACGTCGAAGTCGAGGCCTGGAACGGTGGGCTCTGGCGCGAGTTCAACCCTAGAGCTCCCGCCTCCGGAGCCCCGGAAACTGATCCGGGCTGATCTCGCCCTGCTCAGTCACCAGGTGGTCGATCAGGTCCAGGTCGACGATGTCGTGGGAGTGGGTGAGCTGGCGATAGGACGTGCCGTTCTGCTCCACGATCTCGCTCTTCACGTGGATGTTCTGATCGGAGGAGTCGCGAGGCGTCAGCTTCAGGGTGCTCGCGAACAGCAGGGTGGGCAGCTCTGCGAGGTGGGCCGCGCCGACGATCGAAGCCGTTCCGGCATCGCAGACGGCCTTGTTGTCGGATGTGATGGCCTGGGCTCCGATGAAGAACTTGTTTGCCTGCTGAATGCAGTAAGTGAGATCGTATTCGGGGCAGACGGTGTACGGGAGCCCCGCTTCCTCCATTGCCTTGACGATCTGCCGTGTCTTCAATTTGTCCTGACGAAGCACGAGCACCTCGAACTCCCGGCCCAGCTGCTTTGCCATCGGAAGGATGCGCAGCACCACGCCGTGGGTCGAATGCACGATGATGCGATCTCCGTCTTCGATATAGGCGACCCCTTTCTCCAACAGCAGGTTCGTCGAAGCCTTCAGATGGTCGATCTGGGCTTCGGTGAGCTCGCAGATCGAAGACACCACCTTTTCGAGAGGCTCCAGCTTGAAGCACTCCTCTTTCTCGATCTCGTCCCGAAGGTCCGCCAGCAGGTTGTCGAGCGGATACAGCCGGGGCTGGCTGTCGATGACGGCCTGGATCAAGTCGCTCACGTCCTTCTCGATGCGATCCGCCGAGCTTCGCAGGCCGCGAAGCGCCTGCATGAATCCATTCAGGGCGATCAGGCTGCATTCTGAGGGTGTGTAGACGTCTACCAGATCCCGGAACAGGCCATCGAGGATCTGCTGGTCACGGTTCGTCATAGCGAGAACCGGAGGACCGCGGCCAGGTAGAGCGACGCGATCACGAGAGAACCCAAAGTGATGACGCTTCCGACCTTCATGAAATCCAGGAAGCTCACGTGAGCGCCGTGGCGGTGTGCCAGACCGATCGCGACGATGTTCGCCGATGATCCGATCATCGTCATGTTGCCTCCCAGGCAGGCTCCGAGGGCGAGGGCCCACCAGAGGATGTTGTTGGGAATTGGATTGTTCTCCATGATCAATTGAACGATCGGGATCATCGTGATGGTGAACGGGATGTTGTCCAGGAATCCCGACGCGATGCCGCCCACCCAGAGGACCACCATCGTGACGACGTAGGGGTCGTCGCCGATCTGCATGAAGACGTTGTTCGCGACCCACTCGATGACACCGCGCTCCTCGAGCACTCCGACGAGGATGAACAGGCCGGAGAAGAACATCAGTGTGGGCCACTCCACTTCTTCCAGGACCTTTTCGATGTCGATTCCGGACACGAAGAGCAGGAACATGGCCATCGACAGCGCGACCATTCCAGGCGCGAAGCCGGTGATGGTCTGCGTCATGAAGAGTGCGATCGCCAACCCCAGACACACGAGCCCCTGCCAGAGGAGCTTGCGATCCATGTGCGTGTTCTCCATCTGGAAGCGGATTTTCTGGAGGAGAAGCTGCACGGCGAAGAGCTTGGTCAGGTTGCCGTGGATGGGTCGGAAGACGTTCCGGTTGGAGATCCACAGATATCCGAGGGCAAAGACGAAGACCAGGACCACGGGAAGAATGAGGTTCGAGAGGAACTGGTTGAAGGACAATCCGACCTTCGACCCGATGATGATGTTGGGCGGATCGCCGATCAGTGTCGCGGCCCCGCCGATATTCGAGATCAGCGCCTGGCTGATCACGAATTTCTTGGGGTCGAGCCCGAGACCCTTCGTGAGTTCGATGATGATCGGGATGATGATCAGCACCGTCGTCACGTTGTCGAGGAAGGCGCTCATGACCGCCGTGACGATCGAGAACAGGACCAGGATCTTGACCGGGCTTCCGCCGGTGAACTCGGCGATGCGAACGGATACCAGCGTGAACAGCCCCGAGATCCGTAGAGCGCTCACGATGATCATCATTCCCGTCAGCAGCGTGATCGTCTCGAAATCGACCAGCTCGACGGCTTCGTGTTCGCTCACCAGATGCAGCAGCATCAGGATGGCCACGCCGGTGAGCGCCGCAACCGCCTTGTTGACGAGTTCGAAGGTGATTGCGACGTAGACACCCAGGAAGACGAGGATGGGAATCAGCGCATCGTGCATCTGGCGACCTCGGGGGGTGGAGGCCACCATCATGAACGGCCCGCAAACCCTCAGGCTTTCTGGCGGTCAGTGTGACCATCGGCTTGAGGCGAATACGCGCGGATGACCTCCTCGGGGCGCCGAATTGGAGGCAATGCCCGACTGCGAATCGGGGGAATGACCACCTGGGGATTCCGCGGCTCTCGCCGCGTCCATTCGGGTCCGATCGCGTTGCGGTCGTCCTCCGAATCGCCCGGGTCTGGCGCGAACGCGGTCTGCCCTGGATGCTCTCCGGATGGCGGCCGAGGGGGTGAGACCGGAGCGGGTGGCGGGTGTCGCGGCCCTGCTGGCGGGGAGCATTCTGCTCTCCCGCCTGCTCGGTTTCGTTCGCGAGGCCGTGCTCGCGCTGCGGGTCGGTCGCGGTCCCGCGGCCGACGCCTACCAGGCCGGCTTCCAGCTGCCTGATCTGCTCAATTACTTCCTGGCCGGTGCCGCGCTCTCGATTGCGTTCATTCCACTCTACAAACGGGTGAAACAGGACCAGGGGGAAGCCGGTGCGGAGCGGCTGCTGGCGACCGTGCTCGGCACGGTCGCGGTCACGACCCTTGGCGCGACGGCACTGCTCTGGGCCTACGCCGATCAGCTGATTTCATTCCAGTTCCCCCGCTTCGATGCCCAGCAACACGACCTCACCGTCCGGCTGACCCGCATCGTGCTGCCCGCTCAGATCTTCTTCGTGATCGGAGGCGTGTTGCGCGCAGCCCTGATGGCCGAGGGCCGGTTCGCCGCGCAGGCGGCGGCTCCGCTGGTCTACAACCTGTCGATCATCGTCGGGGGGTTGTTCGCCGCCCCGACGATCGGTGTCGAGGGTTTCGCATGGGGCGCATTGATCGGTGCCGCGGTCGGTCCGTTCGGGTTCGCTCTCTGGGATGCAGCGCGTCAGCTTCGGGTGCGTCTGCGCTTCGCGCCGTGGGATCCGGACTTCCTGCGCTATCTGGCGTCGGCCGCGCCTTTGATGATGGGGATCAGCCTGCTCACGGTGGACGAATGGTACGACCGCTGGTTCGGCGGCCTGCTCACGGCCGGGACGATCGCGACGCTTGTCTATGCGCGACGTTTGATGCAGGTGCCCGTCGCGTTGGTCGGACAAGCGGTGGCCACGGCCGCTCTGCCGACCCTCGCGCAGCTCCATACCGAGGGACGCGATGGCGACCTCGATCGCCTCGTGTTGCGCATGCTCCAGGCGAGTGGAAGCCTGGCGTGTCTGGTGGCGGCTGGTCTTGCCGTGGTGGCCGAGCCCGTGGTGACCCTGCTCTACGTGCGGGGTGCCTTTTCGGCTTCGGATGCGGTGCCCGTGGCTGGAGCGCTGTGCATCTTCTGTGCTGCAGTTCCGGGCTGGGTGCTCCAGATGCTGGCGGTCCGGCCATTCTACGCTCGTGGCGATATGTGGCGGCCGATGTTGCTGGGCACCGTGGTCGCGGGGTTGGCGATCCCGCTCTACTTGGAACTCGGGCCAGCCTTCGGTGTGAATGGGCTCGCTCTGGCGTCCGCACTCGCGGTGACGGCAAATGCCGTTGCTACGCTCGCGATGGCTCGCGTCCTGCACGGCTCACCACCGCTGCGGGCGCTTTCGGGCGGCTTGCTGCGTGCGGCTGCGGCCAGCCTTCTCGGAGCTGTGATCGCGATCCAGGTCCCTAACCTGCTGCACGGGACGATCGGAGCGGCTCTCGATCTGATCGTGCGAGGAAGTGTCTTCGTGGCCGTGGCGCTGCCTGCTGCGTGGTGGTTCGGTGACGCGATACTCCGTTCAGAGCTGTCGCGCCTGGCGAGGCGAGTGAAGCGGTCTCCTGCGGCTTAGCTCTCAGGCCGACGGTGGGATTGGGCTGAGATGGCGCTCGATGATTTCGGTGAGTTCGGCCAGGTCGACCGGCTTGCGCAAGAAGGCAGACGCACCCCGGTCGAGGAGCCCGGCCACTCCGAGAACGCCCACATAGGCGGAGATGATGAGTAGCGGGAGAGATTCGAAGCGGGGGTCGGCGCGTACCATCGTGATGAAATCCCTGCCGCCCATTTCGGGCATCACCACGTCCGAGATGACCAGCGCGACGTCGGGGTTGTCGTCCAGGAATTCCCACGCTCTTCGTCCGTTCGAGCTCTGGATGACTTCGGGGCCCATCTTGCGGATCAGGCCCACCAGACGTGGACTCGTCTCGACACCGAGTCTGCTGATTCGGGTTGTTCCGCGAATGGCCTGAGTCGCATCGCGCACGGATCTGTTGAATGTCGGGTTGCGTGCCCTCGAGTAGAAAGCTCCTAGTGCGATCGGGAGTTCTACCCAGCGTCGGATTGGTGGGTTTTGATGGGTTCGCGGAAGGGACCGATGCGAACCCGAAAATCCGGGACTGAAGTGGATCCGAAGGTCAACTCGACTCCAAGTTGGTCGATAGGCGGAGTGTCGGGTTTTTAGTGCTGGGAGAGACGATGAAGGTGTTGGTTGCGGAGGATGATCGGACCACCGCGCGGCGGATGAAGGCCATGCTGGACGCAGCGCAGTACGAGGTGGTGCTGGCTGCGGACGGTCAGGAAGCGCTTGCGCTCTACGACGAAGACGAATTCGACGTCGTCATCACGGATTGGATGATGCCTCGGGTCGATGGAATCGAGCTGCTCCGGAGCATTCGGGATCGGCCCGGAAATACCCCGATCCTGTTGATGGTGACGTCGATCGATTCGGAGGAGGGCAGGAGCCACGCACTTGCAGCCGGTGCGGATGCCTACCTTCCGAAGCCGTGTGAAGCGGAGGAGCTGAAGGCCTGTCTCGTGGCCAGCATGGCGCGGCGACACCAGAAGCCGGATCGTGCTCCGATTGTCCAGACCCGGTCGCTCTTGACGCTGCCTCCCTTCGTCGGAGTGGGGATTGCCGCGAGCACCGGCGGACCCGATGCGATGGAGCAGCTGTTCAAGGCGCTTCCCGTGATTCCGGAGGCGGCGTTCTTTGTCGTGCTTCACGGACCCTCGTGGATGTTCGAGATGTGCGCCAAGCGACTCGACGAGATCTCACAGATGAACGTTCGACTGGCCGAGAGCGGAATCGCGGCCGAGCCCGGGACCGCCTATCTGGCGGCAGGAGACCGGCACATGGTGGTGGATCGCATCACGAGGAGGCTGGACCTTCTGGATGAGCCGCCTGAGAACTTCGTCCGACCCGCTGCCGACCCTCTGTTCCGCTCGATTGCCGAGGCGTTTGGGAACTACAGTGTCGCCGTGGTGGCGACTGGGCTGGGCTGCGATGGGAGCGCGGGGGCTGCTGCGATTTCGGCCAGTGGTGGGATCGTACTCGCACAGGATCCCGATTCAGCCGTCGCTGCGCCGATGCCAAGCCATGTCATCGATCTCGGTATCGTGGATTTCGTGGTTCCGCTGTCGAGCCTCGGGGAACGGCTGGGGATTCGGGTGACCATGCGCTGTGAGGAGCTCGCTGCGGCGCGCGGGTGATCATGCCCTGCGAGGAGCTCGCTGCGGCGCGCGGGTGAGCCCGGCCGCGTGGGTCGGGGCCTTCAGGTCTGGAGGAGCTTCTCGATCTCCGGGCGGAGTCGGTCGATCTCGCGGCGCAGTGCCTCACGGGCGGGTTCGACCTCCGAGAGATCCTTCGAACGGCCCATCTGCTCGAGGCGCAATGCGGCCGCCTGCGCGGGCTCCGCATGGAAGTTGCTGACCGCCCCCTTCAGGGTATGTGCAGCGCGCTGCAGGCCTTCCGCATCGCCTTCGTTTGCGGCTTGCTCCGTTGCGGCGAGCATCCCGGGAAGGTCGGCAAGCAGCAATTCGGCCAACTCCGCGACGAGTTCCAGATCGTCCGCAAGCCCCGCGAGGGTTTCCGCCCGATCGAACACAGGCAGATCTAGAGTTCCATCGGCTGTCGGTTTCATCGGATTCTCCGGGAAATGGGTCTCGCCTCTCTTCGGTTTCCATGAGCTGGGCCTGAATGGTGGAACCCGATGGTTCTTGGGGATGGGATTACGCGGTCGGACCGAACCCACCGCGTTTCGACTTGATCTGACAGGCTGCTTCCGGACCTCCCAAGCGGAAGAGTGATACGCTTGGCTGATGACGATCCACGGGCCCGAGAGGCTGGGGGGCCAGGGCCTCGACGCGGAACAGGAGGAGAGTGGCAATCGCGCCATCCTGGCGTTGTTGACTGACGTCGAGGTGGCCGACCAGATGGACCTGGTGCTCACCTGGCGAGCAGGGCAGGGCGAGGAGTCGGGTGCCTACGAAGTGTGGTCGGCACGCGGGATGCTGCGTTTCCAGCGGCTCGTTCGGGAGGATGGAAGTCTCGGGTTCGAAGTGCTCGAAGTCGTCGGTGAGAATCCGCTGGCCGTGCAGGATCCAGCCGCGCTCCGCACACTCGAAGAAGAGAAGCGGGCTGCCCGCGCTTCTGGGTTCGATGCCGAGGACCCGGATCGGCGCTTCATTGCGCCGGAGCAGCAGAGCTATCCGTTTGGTCATGAGCGGGTCGCGCAGTTGTTCGACTCGCCCAATGCACCGGACCTCGCGATTTCGCCGCGGGATTGGTGCCAGGGCCGTCAGCTGGCAACGCACGGCGCGCTCGATGTGCGGCAATCCCGCGGGCCCCTGTGGCTGGCCGGCGCCGGGGTGCGGGCAGGAATCCACGAGCTGCCGGCTCGTTCGGTCGACATCGCGCCGACCTGCCTGGCTGCACTCGACTTTCCCCTCACCACGGGCCGCGATGCCGCCGGCCAGCTTCGCGACGATCTCCTGCTTCGTCGGCAGGACGGTCGGATCCTCGAGGAAATCCTCGAAGAAACGCCCATCCCCCCGAAACGGCTCTACATCTTCCTTCTCGATGGAACCCACCACACCGAGTTGGAGGATCGTCTGGCCAACGCCCCGGCGGCGCTTCCGAACCTGCGACGGCTGCGCGAGCGCGCAGCCGTGCTGGCCTCTGGCCAGATCGTGAACTTTCCTTCGATCACCTGGCCCAGCCATACCACGATCGGCACCGGCAGCTGGTGTGGCCACCACGATGTCGTGAACCCCACCTACTACCTGCGTGAGAAGCGCGAGAGCGTGTCGCCGCAGGGCCAGCAGGTGAAGACCGAAGGCTTTTCGTCCCCGGATGTCGAGAGCCTGTTCGAAGCTTTTCACCGGGTGCGCGGCCCTTCGTGCATGACCGCGGCCATCTACGCGCCGTTCGGACGCTCTGCGAAGCACGCTGCGTTGGAGGATCGGAACCTGGGCGATCGCAAGCGTCTGCGTCCGCTTACCGAGCAGTGCATGGTCGATCGCAATCCGCGCTGGGCCACGGACGGCTATGCCGGGATCGACGACGAGTCCGTGCTCGATACGCGCGGCGTGGCCCAGGTGCTCGAACTCTTCAGCCGTGACGACCGACCGGCACCCTCCTGCGTATTCCACGAAATGGTCCTGACGGACGGGGTGGGTCACGACTACGGTCCGCATTCCCAGGGCCTGCGCGACGCGCTCGACGAAACAGATCTTCGAATCGGTCGCGTGCTCGACGCAATCGAAGAAGCAGGGCTCAGCGACGAGTTCCTGTTCGTCGTCACTGCGGATCACGGCATGGCGCCCCAGGACGTGAGCCTGAATGCCAATCCGGCCCGGCATGTCGAGAAGATCGGGATGGCCGCCACCGTGGCCGAGCCGATGATCTGGCTCCACGATCTGGCGGTGACCGCCGAGCGCGCACCGGACGGCCGCACCGGACGCGTCTTCGTGTTCGAGAACGATGCACTGCCTTCTGGCGAGCAGCCGCCGGTCCCGGGTGCGCGTGTGGTGATCGCGGTTCACGAACCGGGCCACGAGCCGCGCGAACTGGTCGCCGGTACTACCGGTCCGGGTGGTGTCTTTGGCTTCGGCGTGCCCAGCGATATCGCCTCCGAGAACTTGACCCTGTCGATCACCCGGGACGGCTTCAACCGCCGCCATCTGCGTCTCGACGGCCGCAGCCTCGCGATCGATCTCCGCGCCGCGCTCTTCGGGGCCGGCTGAACGCCCCGTCTTGTTCGACGCGAACCGCTGGTGCTTCTGGATCGATCGCGGTGGAACCTTCACCGATTGCATCGGCCGGTCTCCCGAGGGCAGGCTACTCGTCCACAAGCTCCTTTCATCGGATACCGCTCCCCTCGAAGGGATCCAGGCCGTGCTCGAGCGAGCCGCTGCATGGCGGTCCGGAGAGCCGTTGCCCGCTTGCACGGTCAAGCTCGGGACGACGGTGGCCACCAATGCGCTGCTCGAGCGACGGGGGGCGCCGACACTTCTGGTGACGACCCGGGGGCTCGGCGATCTGCTGGCGATCGGGACCCAGCAGCGTCCGGCGCTCTTCGATCTCGAGATCCGCAAGACACCGCCGTTGGCGCGGGAAGTCCTGGAGATCGATCTGCGTCTGGAGCCAGACGGAACGATTGCCGCAGCGCCCGATGAGCCCGGGGTCCGGGAAGCTCTGGCGGCGGCGAGGGCGCGCGGTCTCGCTTCGGTGGCCGTGCTCGGCTTGCATGCGTACCGGGATCCGACGTTGGAGGAGCGGGTGGTCGGCTGGGCCCAGCAAGCGGGCTTCCCCTACTCGGTGGCTTCGGCTGAGATCGCTCCCGAGCAGGGGATGCTGGCTCGCGGTGAGACGACGTGTGCCGATGCGTACCTGACCCCGCTGCTTCGAGCCCATGTCGCTGCATTGGGCAAGGCGCTTCCAGGCTCCCAGCTGCGCTTCATGCAGTCGTCGGGAGGGCTGACCGATGCAGCGCATTTCCGCGGGCCCGCTGCGCTGCTGAGTGGTCCGGCGGGTGGAGTGGTGGGTGCAAGGGAAGTGGCCCGCGCCGCGGGGTTTACCCGTGCCATTGGCTTCGACATGGGCGGGACCTCCACCGATGTTTCGCTGATCGACGGCCCGGATCTCGACCGCGCGTTCGAGACTGTCGTGGCGGGCATTCGCGTGCGTGCCCCGATGCTCCGGGTGCATACCGTCGCGGCCGGCGGCGGCTCGTTGTGTCGCTTCGACGGGTTCCGGCAGACGGTCGGTCCCGAAAGTGCCAGCGCGATGCCCGGCCCGCTCTGTTATGGGAACCCGACCGCTCGAGAGCTGGCGATGACCGATGTGAACTTCTTTCTCGGGCGGCTCCGTTCCGATCGTTTCCCGCTCCCGCTTCATCGCGCACCCGTCGAAGCGGCGTTCGAGACGCTGCGGGCGGAATTCGCTGCCGCCGGTCACGAACGCACGCCGTTGGAGATCGCTGCGGGCTTTCTGGAGATCGCCAATGCCGCGATGGCCCAGGCGATTGCGGAGGTTTCGGTGGTTCGCGGTGTCGATCCCCGAGATTTCGCGCTGGTGGGCTTCGGTGGAGCCGCCGGTCAGCACGTCTGCTCGGTGGCCCGGCGCCTCGGGATCGAGCGGATCCTGTTGCACCCGCTGGCGGGTGTGCTCTCGGCCTATGGGATCGGAGTCGCGGAGCTGGCCTGTGACCGCCAGCGCGACGCAGGGAGGGTGCCGCTCGACCCGGAGACGGGGGCTGCTCCCGTCGCGTGCGAGGCACTGCTCGATCTGCTCGAGGGAGAGGCACGCCGCAGCCTGGAGGAGGAAGGTGCAGAGCCCGATGCCATTCGATTCGAACGCCTGCTCGAGTTGCGCTACCAGGGAACCGAGACCCCGCTGCCGGTGCCGATGCCCGAGGGGAGTACGAGCTGGGCCGCGGCGTTCACCGTCCTGCACAAGCTCCGCTTCGGCTATGCGCGGCCCGGGCGCAGCGTGGAGGTCGTGACAGCTCGCGTGCGCGCCTCGGTCGGGGAACTCTCCCCAGCGGTGGCATTCGAGGTGCCACCGAAGAGCGGAAACCTCGAACCCCTGAGTGAGGAGCAGGTGTGGTTCTCCGGTGCCGGCTGGATGCAGGCGCCTGTGTTCGATCGCGACACGCTGCCAGGTGGTGCGGTTCTGGAGGGTCCCGCCGTGTTGATGGAGGGGACCGGAACCATCGTATTGGAGCCGGGGTTTCGCGCCGAGCTGGGGGAGGGTGGCATCCTGTGTCTGACGGAGACCGGGAATGAGGCATCCGCCCGGCGTCGCGAGGATCTGTCCGTCGCCGATCCGGTGCGCCTCGAGGTATTCGGCCACCGCTTCATGTCCATCGCGGAGCAAATGGGTGCAGTGCTTCGCAACACTTCGGTCTCGACCAACATCAAGGAGCGCCTCGACTATTCCTGTGCGGTGTTCGATGCCCAGGGCGGACTGGTCGCCAACGCGCCCCACATCCCTGTCCACCTGGGGGCGATGGGTGCGACCGTTCGGGCCGTCGCATCCGCGATTCCGGAGCTCGCGCCCGGGGACGCGCTGGTGACGAATGATCCGACTGCAGGTGGATCTCATCTCCCGGATGTGACCGTCGTGTCGCCGGTATTCATCGGCGAATCGTTGCGGTTCTTCGTCGCGAGCCGCGGACACCACGCTGATCTGGGTGGCAAGACGCCCGGCTCGATGCCCGCAGACTCTCGCAGCCTCGAAGAAGAAGGCGTCCTGCTCCGGCCGTTCCCGTTGGTTCGGGGCGGACATTTTGATGAGCGGCGCGTGCGCCGCTGTCTCGCCGAGGCGCGCTACCCGGCCCGAAATCCGGACGACAACCTGGCCGATCTGGAGGCCAAGGTCGCCGCCAACCGAGCCGGTGAGGCCTTGTTGCAGCGCATGGTGGCGGAGCTGGGCATCGAGCCGGTGCTCATCACGATGGGCCAGCTCCAGGCCGCGGCGGGTGCCAAGGTGGCCCATGAGATCGGTCGACTGCCGGATGGCGAGCATCGGTTCGAAGATGCGCTCGACGATGGAACACCGGTATGTGTCACTCTCGATGTTCGTGGAGAAAAGCTCACGATCGACTTCGAAGGTACCGGGGCCGCCGTGGATGGAAATCTGAACGCGCCCAGGGCCGTGGTCGAGTCCGCTGTGCTCTACGCATTGCGTTGTCTGGTCGCCGAGCGGATTCCATTGAACGGCGGCTGCCTGGACCCGGTCGACCTCCGGATTCCTGTCGGATGCCTGCTCGATCCGCCGGCGGGTCGGGCCGTGGTGGGGGGCAACGTCGAGACCTCCCAGCGGGTGGTGGACGTACTGCTCGGAGCCATTGGCCAGGTGGCGGCCAGTCAGGGCACGATGAACAACCTCGCGTTCGGTAACGAGCGTTTCGGCTACTACGAGACTCTGGGCGGAGGGGCGGGTGCGGGGCGCGGCTTCGATGGCGCCTCGGGCGTGCACGTCCACATGACGAACACGCGCATCACCGACCCGGAAGTTCTCGAGACGCGGTATCCGGTGCGCCTGCGGCGCTTTGCGCTGCGCCACGGTTCCGGCGGGTCTGGCCGCTGGTCGGGCGGAGAGGGGCTCGTCCGGGAGCTCGAGTTCACCGAGCCCGTGGTCGTCTCGCTGCTCACCGAGCGAAGGGTTCTCGCACCCTACGGGCTCCTGGGGGGTGAGCCCGGTAGGCCTGGACGCAACGCGGTGCAGCGCTCGGACGGGAGCCTCGAAGAACTCGGCGGCCACGTCTGCGTGAATCTGCGTGCACGTGACCGGTTGATCGTGGAGACACCCGGCGGTGGCGGATTCGGACGGGCCTGATTCTCCCCGCCGGTTCTACGGGGTGTTCTTGCGGCCGGCCCCCCGCCGGCTCTATGGGGTGTTCTTGCGGCCGGCCCCCCGCCGGCTCTATGGGGTGTTCTTGCGGCCGGGGGCGAATGTTCGCTGGGCACTGCAGCGGGCTTCGTGGAGGGTGCCGGCGAAGCAGGCGGCTTCGGTTTCCTGGGCGGGCTCGTTGCCGACGGCGAGCAGCTGGCAGGTCGCGTTCAGCCGCAGGCGGGCCACGTTCCTCCCGCAGGTTTCGAGTGCGCGCTTCTTGGCAGTGGATTGCAGCAGTGCTGCGGCGGCGCCCCAGGTGCGGCGCCCCGTGCCGGGATCGACGGCCAGGGCCATCGCCTTGGTGCCACCTTGCGCTGTGTAGATCTCGACGGCCTGGGAGAGGCTCGTCGGAGGACTCCCCTTGCCAAGTGTCGTCGTGCAGGCGGCTGCGATGAACAGCGGCAAGAGGAGGGGCAGCGCGAACTTCACAGGGATTGCCTCACGGAAAGAGAATGGATGGTACAACCGCAGGACCAAGCAGGTCGGACCCCGGTCAGCAGGGGTCCGACTTCGTCTCGCGGCAAGCTCCCGGTCATTGACCAAGGGAGAAGCCGAGCAGTTATGAGGAGTTTGTGGTGAGCGCGGTAGGGCTCGAACCTACGACCGGCGGATTAAGAGTCCGCTGCTCTGCCAACTGAGCTACGCGCCCACGCGACGCGGAAAGTACGCACCCCAGAGCCCCCACGCAAACCGCCGGCAGAGTGAAGAAGCGGGGCCGGAGTTCAGAATTCACTTATT
>JAAELW010000535.1 GCA_024226235.1 bacterium | reverse complement strand
GTTTCGAAGTGGGCGCGAAAGGTCACTCTGGCCCGGCGAATCCCGGAGTACGTATCCATGGCGTTTCGCCATGCGACGGACGCGAGTCCGGGTCCGGTCTATCTGGAGATCCCCACGGATCTCCTGTTCCAAAAACTCGACGCGGACAGTGTGTCGCTGCGCCCACCGGGTACGTGTGCGGCCGTGCCGGCCGGAGACCCCGTCCTCGTCGAACGCGCCGCGGATCTGCTGGCCAAGGCGGAGCGCCCCGCCATGCTCTTCGACGACGGTGCTCGCGCGACCATCGGCGAGGACGCCGGCTCGGTGGCGCAGCTGTCGGACTTCCTGAAGATGCCGGTGGGCACAGCGGGCTACGGATGCCGCGGGCTCTTCGGTGACGAGTCGCAAAACCGCTTGCTTCAGACGAACGCGATCGGGGGTGCGGACGTCGTGTTGGCGCTGGGCTGTCGCTTCGACTTCCGGCTGGGGTCCGGCCGGTTCATCCCCGAGCAGACCAAGATCATTCAGGTCCACACGGACCAGCGGCAAATCGGCTTCAACCTTCGCGCCGACCTCGAGATCGTTGGCGGTGCGGGTCCCACGGCCCGTCAACTGCTCGCGGCCGTCAAGCAAAGGCGTGAGCCGAAGCTCGACGACTCGTGGATCGGTCCTGCGAGCAAGACCACCACGGCCGACCTTCGCGATGCCTACAGGGACGCGAAGACACCGATCCATCCTGGGCGCTGTGCGGGTGAGGCGGCGAAGTTCCTCGAGCAGCAGGGCCGGGACTGGTCGCTGGTGATCGACGGCGGCGAGGCTTCGGTGTGGATGGGGGGTGCCGCGACGGCCTACCGCGCGGGCCAACTCCATGCGACCGGGGCCAATGGCACGATCGGGACCGGACCGGGCCTGGTGGTCGGGGCCTGGGCGGCCAATCGCAAGCCCGTCCTGTGGTACACGGGCGACGGCAGCTTTGGGTTCTACTCGATGGAGATGGAGACGATGGCGAGGCTCGGGATCCCCGTGGTCTGCGTGATCTCGAACGACTCGAGCTGGGGCATGATCAGCTTGGTGGAGAAGCACGTCCGGCCCGAAGAGATCGAGCGCAACGGCACCTGTAACACGGACCTGCACCCCATGCGGGCCTATGAGAAGATGGTGGCCATGTGGGACGGCCACGGCGAGCAGGTGAGGGATCCAGAGGGCATCCTGCCGGCAATCGAGCGTGCAGCGGCCAACGGCAAGCCGTCGATCGTCAACGTGGAGATCGACAACGAGAGCCTGTCGCCGTTCATCGCGCCTTACGCGGAGATGGTCAAGGGCGAGTAGCGGCTTCGATCCACCCGCTCAGATCAACCCCGCGGCAAGCCCAACCCCCACACCGATCATGCACAGTGCCACGATGATCTGGACCGCACGCAGTGTGATCTTCTGCAGCAGGCGTGAGCCGAGGAATGCGCCCAGGAACGCCGCCAGGCTTGCGCTGATTACCAGCCCCGCGATCTCTTGCGGCACGGACTGGAAGCTCGCCTTGAAGTAGGACGCGCCGTAGACCGTGAGTCTCACGCAGTCGACGATCACGGCGGAAACGACGCCCGTGGCGATGAAGGCCTCTTTGCCGAGCCCCGACTTGATGAGGAAGGCGGAACGAAATGCGCCCTGGTTTCCCGAAAGGCCTCCGAAGAATCCCGAGAGCAGTCCACCCAGCGGGAGGTACTTCGGCGCAACGGCCAGTGCTGCGAATGCGGGCCAGAGCTCGAGGGTTGCGAAGCCCGCGATGAGCGAGCCGATCACGAGCTTCACCGGCGTGACCTCGAAAGTCCGGCCGGACACTTCGTAGCTCGCGAGCGTTTCGAGCCCGGCGAAGCCGATCAGGGCCGAGGCACCGAGCAGCGCTGCGACTGCGGCGGGCACGCTGAAGCGGGCCACCACGCGCCAGTCCGCCTGTCTTCCGACCAATCCGAGTTTGAACAGGTTGTTGGCGAGGTGCACCACGGCAGTGGCCGCGATGGCCACGGGCACCGGGAAGAACACGGCGAATGCCGGCATGAGTAGCGTGCCGAGCCCGAATCCCGAGAAGAGGGTGAGTCCCGACACGAAGAGCGCGGTCAGCGTGATCAGCGCGTAGTCCATGGAAGCTCC
>JAAELW010000534.1 GCA_024226235.1 bacterium | reverse complement strand
GCTCCGGAGCGGACGATCGCGGTGGCGATCGACGCATACCAGGCGAGCGGCGTCTGGGCGGTCACCCATGGCCCCGGATGGACCAGATAGGCGAGTGCCAGCAAGGCCACGATGCCCCGTGTGAGATGGCGTGCCCAGCCCTGCTCCGGCCTGAACACCCGCCAGGTGAAGACCGCGCACAGCACCGCAGTAGAGCGGATCGCAACCTCGGCGACCGCATTGACGGGGCCATCCCAGGGAGCCGGGATCAGCCCGCTGACGGCCAGATGCTCCGGAATGAAACCGAACGCACCCCCCACGACAAAACCCACCCCGATCAGCAGCTCGGGCAACGCCCGGGTCTTGCGCCACAGCAGGAGAAGCCGCAGCCCCACGATCAGACTGATACACAGGAAGGCGACCAGACCCGCATTGCCAACGAAGCTCGCCATTTCCCCGTGGATCTCCAGATCGCGACTCCCCGTTTTCATCGGCTTTGCGGCGACGAGGGTTTAACCCAGCTGTGACGGGGACGGGAATGAACCACCGGCGCGCTGTCGCACCGGCTCAGAATTCTCCATCAGACTCGATCGCGCCCGCCTCGACGGCGCGTTCGATCTCCTCTCCCGACATGTCGAGCAACGTCTCGAACACATAGTCGTTGTCTTGACCCAGCGCGAAATGTTCCATCATCGCATGACCGATCCCCGCAACGGTCGCCTCGCGCTGCGAGAGGTCGATGGACTGCCCTCCGCCTTCCCGGCTCCGATGATCGAGGGCAGCCAGCACGGCGACCATCCCGTGCAGTGCGCTGATCGCGTCGGGATACGCGTACTGGGTCAGCGTGCAGTCGCGGGACGGAAAGTCCGACAGTCGGCTCATTCCCGACAGGGCCTCAATGTTAGGCTGCGGGCAACTGGTGCTCACTATTCCACAGGGCAACCCCAGCGGGCCGCAGCAGCGGGGTTTTTGCAACCCGCTAGTGCTCGGGAAAATGCAGCCGGTAGACCTTGCACCGCTTCCCTAATATTAGCGCCTCACTGCGAAAGCCCAGCATGGCTCGTCTCGCGTTGAGTCCGCTCATATCCAGGTCGAATTCGAACCGGGCTCCGTAGTGTCGCGCCACCCGTTCGATTTGTGCGGCACCTCCCGTGGGAATCATTACGGCGGGACGATCGGTCGCCCAGGAAACCCACCACGGATTGGATGTCAGGAGGGGTTCTCCAGGTGGCACGTGACGTTCGATCCAGCCAAGGACCGCCGGACATCTGCTTCGGTGGTCGGGTTCCCGTATGTCATCGACAGACCAGTTGACGGCGCCGGTGTAGACCGGGATGGCGGTCGCGGCTACCGCCGCTGCCACTCGCAGGCACTGCCTCACCTTCCCGGAGTCGATCCCCTGCCAGGCACGGCTGATGACTCCTGCCAGCGACACGGACACGAGCGGAACGAACATCAAGAAGTAGCGGCTCTCCACGGAATACAGTCCACAGATGAACACGACTCCGCCGAGGATGCTCAAGAGGCAGAGCCAGACGAACTGTGGATGACGCCGGAAGTGGAAGCCCAGGCTAGGCACCCCAACCGCGAGTAGCTGGAGTCCTCTTCCGCTCCAGTGCGGTGATGGCAGGAAGACGGTGTCGAACAAAGCCTTCAGCTGGTCGAACTGTACCGATACGACCTTTGCGGGCCCAACGGATGCCAGGATGGCGTACAGACTTGGCGCCGGATCCATCAACGCGTAGATGGCACGGGGCCCTTCCAGCTTGAAGAGCCAGTTGAGCACGCCCAAGCGGAACGTCAGGCCGCCGTATGCCGCTTCGTTGCGAACCATGTACGCCGCCAGGGCGAGCAACAGAGGGCAGAAGAGCCAAAGTGCCCAACGGAGGCCCGCACCGCGCCCCCGTCCGAGGATCAGAACGACCACGAAGAGCCCCGGCAGATAGAGAGCTGTCTGTTTCTCGAGAAGGGCCAACGCGGCCGCGCAGCCCGCCAATGGAATGAAACGCTGGCTGTGCGTCAAGCCCAGATAGCAGAAGTAGACCGTGCACATGAAGAAGAACACAAACCCGGTGTCGTCCGTTCCAGCCCAGGACCAGAAGGAGAGCGAACGGTTGCTCAATGTGAGAAGGCATGCGAGCAAGCCCGCGCCGGGCCCGAACAGCCTCCGTGCAAAGGCGAATGTCACCACTCCCGTGAGGGCGATGTAGGTGAAGCCCGGCACTCGGATCAGGTCATCCCCGATGTCGAATATCCAGAACAGACCCGCGAGAACGACGGGTCGGGCCAATCCATGCCACTCGGGCACGTGGCGGATGGAGTCGTGAAAGCCGAGGTGGAACGGAATCCACTCGATGGTGTAGCCGAACCCTCGCACGAGGTTTCGCGCCAGACCCGCAATGTGGCTCGGATCGGGCATTAGCGGCTGCACCCCCGCTGTCTGCCAGAGCGAGGCGATCCACCAGATGCCGCAGAGCATCCAGCAGAGGACGAGGGGGCCGCGAGCACCGCCTGGCAGCGAAAGCCCGAGGCGATTCTTGATATTCACTCCACTATCCTACTCAGTCATCCGGTTGGCAATCCAGTTTGTGGCTCAGCGAGCCCGAGAGCGCGGCGTCGTCGAAGGAATAGCCGACGAAGCCGCCTTCTCGAGCCCCCAGACTCGGGGCCTGTGGGCCCCCGCACTCCTTGCTTGGGCGCGGAGGTGTTCGGCGCTATCAAGTGACTCATTCAGGGGCCGAGGGATGAATCCAATGGGCTCGAGCAAGCGGGGGCTGTCTCGTATGCGGAGTACCGCGCTGTTCTCGAAAGCAGCAGATTCACCACGCCCGAGCTCACGGCCGTCTGCCGAGGTAGAGAAGCTCGCACGCTTCTCGCGCACAGCCAGCCCCGCCAACTCGAGAACGCCAACTGTGCGACGAATACCACCAGTGATCCTGGCTCTGCTCCTCAGCCTGTTGGCGGCCTGCACCAAGCAACCCTCGGACCCCCAATCCCCGAGGTTGGTGATCCTCTACGCCCCATGCACCGTCAGCAAGGCCTTCCTGGCACCATACGGCGCCGAAGAATGGCTGACTCCCAACCTCGCGCGGTTTGCGGAGAGTGCCGTGATCTTCGGGAACCATCGCACGGAAGCAGGCTCCTCCGGTATCGCCTATGCGGCCTTGTTCAGCGGTGGACACGCCGACCGCCATGGTGTGTTTCAACATCCGGCAGCGGTGGGTGACGCGGTCGATCTCATCGCGGAGGCCTATGCAGAGCGGGGTTACGAAACCTATTTCTGGAACGGCCACGGAATGACTTCGAATCGGCTGAACTATGACCAGGGCGTCCCTCCTCATCGCTCGTTCAAGAGGGGGCTCGTCGCCCAGGACATCCAGTTCCAGAAATTGCTGGAGGGGCTTCGCTCGGACCCCGAGCGGCGCGCCTTCGTGACGACCACCTTCACGGTCACCCACGGACCCTACTCTCAGGACTACCTCGCACCGTATCTGGCACTCCACCCAGAGGAACGACCGGAGTCGACAGCTGACGAACTCGCGCGGTGGATACGCGTGTACCGGGACGATCACATCGCCTTCGCCTACAACTTCGAAGAGACACTCAAGCGACGCGGGATTCCCCCCTCTGCGACTCCAGGTTTCATCGAAACAGTCGAGCTGCTGTACAAGACCAATATTGCACACCTGGACCAGATGTTCGGCGAGCTTCTGAAGACACTGGACAACCACGGAATCCGCGACGAGAGTCTGATCGCCTTCACCGCGGATCATGGCGAAATCATGTTTCGCGACAACGCGCTCTTCAAGTGGACTCACAGCAGCTCACTAGCGCCCGAGGTCTTGGAGGTCCCGCTGCTGATCAGCGCTCCAGGAGCGGGAGTCGCACCCGGGCCGTACGCGGCTGTGACTCGCTCGATCGACGTTTTCCCGACTCTATTGGGACTCTCGGGCCTGCCCGTTCCAGAGAGCGATAGCGTGGAGGGTCTCGACCTGACCCCAGTGCTGACAGGGCAGCAGCCACCGCCGGATCTGCTGGCCTATTCTCACTTGGCCGCCATTCCGCGGGTCGTCCACAGGCGCATGCGGGCCGAGGGGCAAGCACTCTGGGGACAACGGAAGGTCTTCTTCCCCACACCCGATATCGGTCTCATCTGGGCCTCGGTCAAGAGGGGCCAGAGAGTCTTCAAGTATCGAGATCTGGGCGGCCACTGGGGCTTCCAGGCCTACGATCTGGAGGCAGACCCCGGTGAGACCACCGATCTCTTCGATCCAAACGACCCGTCACACCAGCTCATGGCCGAGAATCTCCTGCGCTATAAGTCGAGACTCGTGGAACGTGCTCGAGCGCAGCGCAGGCCCCGCGGCGTTGGACCTGCGGCCCATACGGAATCCAAAGACGAAGCCGCGTTGAAGAGCCTCGGCTACATCCGCTGAGGCCGCGCTCTACTGGAAAGCTGAAACAGCGAGCTGTGAGTGCGGGCACTCTACCAGTTTGGAGCGGATGCACCCGAGTTGCCGCCACTCGCGCTGGGATGCTCGCGGAACCACTCGATCGTGCGAGCCAGGCCCATCTCGAGATCGATGTCAGCTTGATAGTCGAAGAGCCTACGAGCCTTCTCGACGTCTCCGAAGTGACGAGCCACATCGCCGGGTCTCGCTTGGCCGTACACGGGAGCAATCTCGGGGACGCCCAGGCTCTGGGCCAGGAGCTCGGCGATGCGAGTGATCGAAACCTCGTGGCCGCGAGCCACATTTACCACATCACCCACGAGATCGTCGCAGCCCGCCGCGCCGATCAGGCCCGTCACCGTGTCGTCGACGTAGGTGAAGTCGCGGGTCTGGGTTCCGTCGCCAAAGATGAGCGGGGGTTCGGCTGCCTGGAGTTGCAGGAGGAAACGCGGGATTACCTCGGCTCGAGCCCCCTCCCATGGCTCGCGCGGTCCGTAGGTGTTGAAGGGCCGAACGACGGAAACGGGGAGCCCATAGGTCCGCCAGAATGACAGCGCATAGAGCTCCCCCGCCAGCTTGCTGGCTCCGTACACGGTAGTGGGCCGGAGCGGGTGTTGCTCCGACATCGGGGCGATCTCTGCCGTCCCGTAGACCTCCGAAGATGAACAGTAGACGAAGCGTCCAACGCCCCCCTCGCGCGCCCCCAAACACAGATTGAGCGTCCCGCCTGCATTGGTGTCGTGACTGAGAGTGGGAGCCCCCAGAGAAGTTCTCAAGCACGACGTCGCGAGATGAAACACCACATCGATACCCCGACAGAGCTCCAGCATCTTCTCTCCGTCGCGGATATCTGCCTGGATCACATTCACGCCAGGAAGCTCCGCGATCGCCGCGAGGTTCTCTCGGCAACCAACGGAGAAGTCGTCGACGAGGACGAGTTCGTTGTTGGCGGCGAGGCGATCGGATAGGTGGCTGCCGATGAAGCCACCCGCTCCGGTCACTAGAATTCTGCAGCCCGTGATTTCCAATCCGATCTTCTTTCCTTATGCCTCGAGGCGGGTGGGATGGATTGTAGCCACCCTGGATCCGATCGAGATGCCTCGACAGCAGGCGAGCAGACCGCCCCCAGCCGGGCAGATTGCGCCCGGGCGTGCTAGGGATCAGACCCGTATGGCGTTGATCGACGCGCGAACCCTCTCAGGCCACGATGCGATCGAATCCGATCTCTGTATCGTCGGAGCCGGTGCCGCGGGGTTGGCAATCGCGAGCCAGCTCGCTGACAGCGGGCTCCGGATTGCATTGCTGGAAAGCGGGGGTCTCAATCCAGACCCGAAGACCCAGTCGCTCTACACGGGTCAGATGGTGGGCCAACCGGACGCAGAATTGCACCAGTCCCGACTGCGCTATTTCGGTGGGACGACCAACCATTGGTCCGCCCACGTGCGCCCTCTGGAACCGATCGACTTCGACTCCAGAGCCTGGATTCCTCACAGCGGCTGGCCCATCGGGCTCTCAGATCTCGCGCCCTACTACGCCCGGGCTCGCGAGTTTCTGCATCTACCGGTGACCGCCTTCGACCTGAGGGCTCGGGCCCAGGCGATCAGACACCAGCCTTGGGTTTTCCCCGAAGACCGTGTTCTCACGCAGGTCATCCAAATCGTCACCAAGAAGCATCGCCGCCTCGGAAGGACGCTCCGCTATCGGATTCGAGCGTCTCGCAGCATCCGAACCTACCTCTTCGCGAACGTGCTTCGGCTGCACACCAGCGAGTCGGGCAAGCGGATCACCAAGCTCACGATCGGAACGCTCAACGGACGTCGGCTGAGTGCGAGGGCCCGCCACTATGTTCTGGCGATGGGTGGCATCGAGAACGCAAGGCTGCTGCTGCTCTCGTCCCAGGAAGGACTGGGAAGGGATGGAGGTCTGGTGGGTCGGTTCTTCGCCAACCACCTCGAAGCGGGAGTGGGTCAACTGGTTCCCGGTGGGAAGCACAGGACCGAGTTCTACTGGAAGAGAGGCCCCGCGGCGCAGTCCTACGCCGCCCTTCGTCTGGCGCGAGGGACGCTAGCGGCGGGAAAGCTGGCCAACTGCCGTATTCAGATGATTCCGGCACGTCCGAAAAGGGCCTCCGGCCTCGATCTCGACATCGCAAGGGTCGTGGCGGACACAGACGCGATGTCCGCCGGCCGCCTCGGTCTTGCTGGGGGGAAGCACGCACCCAGCCTCAATCTTCACGCGATCGTCGAGCCAGTCCCGAATCCGGACAGTCGGGTTCGATTGGGCAGTGAGCGGGATATCTTTGGTCAGCGCAAGGTCGCTCTCGATTGGCGGCTCAGCGACTTCGACTCAGCAAGTCTCCACCGCACATTGGACCAGCTGGCGGTAGAGGTAGGCGCCTCCGGGTTCGGTCGCATCAACGACCTCTTCCCAGAAGACGGCTTCCGCTCCGTGGACCCGAGAGGCTCCTTCCATCACATGGGAACGACGCGAATGCACTCCGATCCGGGGAAGGGTGTCGTCGATGCAGATTGCAGAATGCACGGCAGCACAAATCTCCATATCGCGGGGAGTTCGGTGTTCCCTACTTACGGCACCGCGAACCCGACATTCACGATTCTGGCGCTTGCGTTCCGGTTGGCCGAGCGGCTGAAGGATCTTCTCACATGACCGACGACGGAGGTTTCAGTCGCCGCACCTTCCTCCATCTCCTGGCTTGGTCCGGAGTGGCTGGTCTTCCCAGTGCGCTCGCTCGAGCGGCCGGACAGAGTCCTGCGCCTCACTCCGGCATTGCGCTCTACACCCGCCCAGTGAGCGCGGCGGCGGTTGGGGCGGAGTTCATCCGCCTGCGCCCAGAAGAGGCCGACGGTACCCGACTCCTTCACTCTCTCGGTCTCCCTACCTCATCGAGGGGACTCGAATCATCGGTCGTCGAGCGCAGGCTCCTGCCGGGGCTGCTGAAGCGACACCGACTCGATTTTCGAGAAGGTCGAACCGTCAAGCTCGAAGGTTGGACATTGTCACTGACCGAGCTGCGCTTGTGCGCTCTGGTGAATCTGTCGCACAGATCCACGTGACGGCTCGATCGCGCGTTGCCCAGCGACCTATTGCTGGGCGAGCACGCGGGGCACGACATCACTGAACTGCTCGATGACGTAGCGCAACTCGTCGTCGTCCAGACCCGGGAAGACCGGGAGCACGGCGGTCTGGTCGGTCGCAGCCTCAGTATTCGGAAGCTCACCAACCCGTCGCGCGGTGGCGTAGCAGGACTCGCGGTGCGCTGCCATCACGCCCGGCCGCACAGCAATGCCCCGCTCGCCGAGTGCATTGATCACCTGATCTCGCCCGCTCCGCTCGACACCTACGAGCCGAACCGCGTAGGACTGGTAGTTGGGAGTGGCGAAGTCCGGAACGAAGGGGGTCTCGATGCCGGAAAGCTGTGAGAAGGCTTCGTCGTACGCGACTGCAATGCTTCGGCGCCGTCGCAGGAACTCAGCGAGCTTGGGCAACTGCGCAAGTCCGAGTGATGCATGCAGATCGGAGAGCCGGAAGTTGTAGCCGACTTCGGGATACTCCTCGACGATGAGCCGTGCATGACGCTGACGCTCTAGATCGGATACCGTCATCCCCTGATGCCGCAGTCGCCGCAACCGCACGGCGAGTTGCGGATCATCGGTGGTGATCATCCCCCCTTCGCCTGTAGAGATCACCTTGCGGGGGTGGAAGCTGAAGCAGGCCGGTGTCCCTTGGCCGCCAATCGGCTTGTTCTTGTATCGCGAGCCCAGAGCACAAGCGGCATCTTCCACCACCGCAATCCCCTGCCTCTGCGCGATCGCATGGATCGCGTCGAGATCAGCGGGTAGTCCGAGCTGATGGACGACCATCACCGCTCGAGTGCGTGATGTCAGCGCCCGGGCTACTTGCTCCGGATCGATGTTGTAGCTTCGCGAGTCGACATCGACGAACACCGGCGTGGCTCCGCAGTGGACCACGGCATTGGCGGATGCGATGAAGGAGAGCGACGGAACGACGACCTCGTCGCCCGGCCCGATCCCGAGACTATGCAGGAGCAGAAAGAGCGCAGCGGTGCCGGAACTGACCGCCACCGCCTCTCGCGCTCCCACGTATTCCGCGATCGCAGCTTCGAAGTCGGCCACACGCGGCCCCTGGGCGACCCAGCCCGAACGAAGTGTCGCCAGGACTTCGCGCTCTTCGGTTTCGTCGAAGAAGGGCTTCGCCAGGGGAATCCAGCCCGCCGGGGGCTTGGGGACTTCTTGCAAGGTCACTCCCCCCATCCAGTGAGCCAGGTCCGAAGTCGCAGCGACACCATGTCCCGCAAGGTCCACAGTATGTCCTTGGGCTTGCCGAAGTGGGCCTTCCCGGCTTTCCGGTCCCGAAATTCGATCGGAACCTCTCGAACCCGCAGGCCCAGCCGCTCCGCCCGCAGGATCAACTCTGGAGTCACGAAGGCGGGGCTGGTGGAGCGGAGCGGGACGCGTTCCAGAAAGGAACGACGGTAGAACTGCGTGAAGTTCAGATCTCGTGTGCGAGGGGAGAAGAGCGTACGAAGCAGCCAGTTGTTCGTCCGGGAAGTGAGGCGTCGCCACGGGGAATGGGCGGTGAGGCTCGTGCGACTGGCGACGATGACGTCCGCATCGTCGAAGTGTCGGACAAAGTGCGGCAGATCCTCGGGCGCCAGTGGAAGATCCATTCCGTTGTGGAGTACCCATTCGCAGCGGGCCGCGCGAATCCCCCGTTTCAGCGAAACCCCGTAGTTCAGATTTCGCTCGTTGCGGAGCACTATGATTCGCCCATCTTCCTGGACCAGCCGTTCGGCAATCTCGCAGGTGCGATCGCTGCTGCCGTCGTCGATCACGATGATCTCGAACTCATGGCACGCATGCTCCAGGCACTCGAGAGTTCGTCGAACGGCGGTCTCGACGTTCGCCTCCTCGTTGAAGCCGGGGAGGATCACCGACAAGCTCGCGCCTCGAACCGCGTTGGACGCACTCACTGCGCACTTTTGTAGACGTAGAGAGTGGACTCATACAGCGGGTAGTCGTGGCGAAGCGTGACGAAACGACTGAGCTCGCTCCGGCAGAAATCGAGCACCTCCGCGGTGTTGGGGTAGTGGAGTTCCGCCGAGCGATAGTCGACCTGGTCGCTCATCAGGTTGAAGGCGACGGCGACTCGGCACATGTCGTACATGCGGCGGACACATTCTCGAATGAAGACGCTCCACTCCTCGTCGCTTCGATCGAGCTTTACGTGAAAGAGGCCCGAGCAGAGAACTACATCGTAGGTCTGGTCGACGGGTTCGACGAGGATATCCCGTTGCTCGAAGGACGAGCCCGGGTGGCGCGCCCGGGCTGCATCTACCATGGCCTGCGACAGATCGCTGCCGGAATAGGCCGAGGGTCGGATGCCCCGCATGTTCATGAAGTTCTGGAGATGCCCAGCGCCGCAACCGACCTCGTGGACGGTCTTGCCTTCGAGGTCGCAGACCCCGCACAGGATGTCGAAGCGCAGCTCTTGAGACGCCTCATCCTTCCAGTCCATGCCCTGGGCCGTCGGTCCGTAGCGGGCGAGCTTCTCTTCATAGTGCTCGACGACTGCCCGTTTGAGCTCATCGGATACGCGCCCTCGCAGGGATGCGGTGCCACCCTCCGTCATCGGCCCGAAGTCTCACGGGCTTGCCACACCGCTGTGCGAGAACTCACCACACCCGGAGGCGCGTTCCCCCTCCCGATACGATCGAAGGGAAGCACGTAGTGCCACGGGTAGCCCTCGATGATCCGCTCGACGCTGCTGTCGAGGAAGGGGGCCGCGTTTCCGGTCACACGTGTCAGGAAGCAGTAGCCTGCGTCGCGGCTGCCCCATTGGGCCTTGAAACGGTGGACACCGCCCTGCGGAGGAGAACCCTGCCAGTTGTAGAAGCGGAGGCCGCGTTCTCGTGCCCATGCCATCGAGTGACGGGTCAGCAGGTAGTTGGGCGCGAGCCGAGAACGATCACTTCGCATCGACGGCATGACGGCGTCGATCACTCTGCCGTGGTGGATGTAGAGTCCGCCAGCCACCATCTCGTTACTGGCTTTCTCGCGCACGAAGAAGAATCGCCCCTTGTCACGCGAAACCATATGGGCGAGGGCTCCGAAGATCAGTTCCCTTGGCAACGGCTGAGCGCCGATCTCACGATGCCGCTGTGCATGGATGGCGTACCAGGATTCGACGTTGGATGTCGTCTGTTCTTCATCGATGTAGAGATCACCAGCAAGGGCCTTCCGGAGATTGCGCCTCAGAGCAGGCCGCTCATCCTCGAACCCGAGACCCGCGTCCAGGCGATCGAGTTCCAGAACCTGGCACGAGTTCTCGAGGACGAAGTCGGGCCTCAGATGGCGGGTGCACAAGTCGCGATCGGGCCAAAAGGGATTTGTGATGACGGTTGCGAGCTCGCAGCTGGTACTCTTCGCGAGGGCGATGAAGCCCTTGAGCAGCGCTCCGTACACCGCCTCCACCTCCGCGTTCGGGTGGCACGCCACGCCGCCCAGCGGCCCCGCTTGCGGAACCGACGTGAGGATGGCACCCAGCGGTCCCGAGTAGCGGTAGGCCGGAAGAACACCGACCAACTCGCCGCCCTGTCGACAGGCAAGAAAGCGTGGTTCGTCCCGGTCGACCCCCGTAATCACATTCCGCCAACCCGGGGTCTGTTGGGCGAAGCTGGTCGGGCAGTCCGCGAGAAAGCGATCGAGCAAGGCATCGGCGGCGGGATCCCCAGCGGGAAGCTCAGCGACATTCAGACCGACCAATCCCATTGCAGTGCTCAATCTCCCAACAGCACGCGGTCGCTGCTGTTGCGGACGGAGCGCTGGGCCGCTTCGAGAATCCGCACCACCGCGAGTCCCGCTTCGCCGGGAGTGAGAGGCGCGGGACCACCATCGACGGCTCGAAGGAACTCGCGGCAGACCTCGCGTAGCGGCTCGGTCTTCTCCAGGTGGGGTGCCGTCATGTTGCCCAGTCGGTAGTCCACGAGCGCACGCTTTCGGATGTCTGGGTCCTCACTTGTCGTGACTCCCTTCTCGTAGATGCGCAGTTTCTCACTGGGCGACAGGTCTTCGTAGACGATCATTCGCTTCGATCCCCCGATGACCGTCGTGCGCAGTTTGACCGGAGCCAACCAGTTGACGTGTATATGGGCGAGTAGTGAGTTCTCGTAGCGGATTGTCATGTAGGCTTGACTCTCGAACCTCCCGTAGTGGGCGATCCCGATGCACGAAACCCAGAGAGGTTTCTGGGGAATCAAGCAGTTGATGATCGAGACGTCATGAACCGCCAAGTCCCAGATGACATTCACATCCGGGCGAAACAGCCCCAGGTTTATTCGTACGGAGTCGAAGTAGAGGAGGTCACCGATGTGGCCGGACCTCAGCATCGACCGAATCGCTCGTACCGGCTCGCTGTAGACGAAGGTGTGATCGACCTGGAGTATGAGACCATTCTGTGCCGCGAGATCGATCAGTTTCTCGCAGTGCTCCACCGTGTCGGCTAGCGGCTTCTCGACCAGTACGTGCTTCCCGGCGGCCAGCGCAGCGCTAGCGATTGCGAAGTGGCTGGCCACCGGGGTGCAGACCGCGATGGCGTCGATGTCCGGAGATCGCAGCAGGCGCTCGAAGTCCTGCTCGAGTCGACAGCCCGGATAGAGACGACCTAGAGAGCTGAGCCGGTCTCGGTCGAGATCGCACAGCGCGCGCAGTTCACACTCGGGAAGCTGGCTGAAATTGCGGACGACGTTCGGTCCCCAGTAACCACACCCGACGACGGCGACACCGATCAACTCCAGGCCCTCGGCTCGACTCGAAGAGATGCAGCGGCTGACATTTGCTGGATCGATGAGAGTTCTTGGACTCTCACTCGACACCCATCACTCGGTTGATGGCCTTTTCAAAGCCGTGATCCCAGCGCATGTGCTGCCAATCCTGACACTTCGAACACATTCTGATGTCGTTCCAGCGCCCGCTGGCATGCAGCTCGCGAAGTTGCTCATAGATCGGGCTGTGCCAAATTTCCTGGATCGTCGTCTCCAGCACGTTTCCGATCAGCTCCGTGTTGCGCCAATCCTCGACACAGAAGCGCACATCACCGTCATGGTTCACAGTAACGCGCTTCCAGAACTGGTGGCACGGCCAGCGCTCCAGGTCGTCGTCGAAGTAGGTCTCACTGACATCTACGATCCCGAGGTCGCTATTGAGGCCCCGCACGATGACTTCGTCGACACGTTGCCCCCAGAACTCCTCGAAGGCCTGTACTTCGGTCAGTGCTTCCTTCTGCCGGATGATGCTGGTCATGATCTTCGTCGGTGAATTCAGCTGGTCGCGAAGTTCGATCAAGCGCTCGAGGTTGGCCACCACCGTGTCGAAGTTGCCGCGAATCCGAACCTTCTCGTAACTCTCCCTGCTGTGGGCGTCGAGGCTGATATCGATCACGTCAATGGGAGCCCGGAGCAAACGGTGAATGCTCTCGTCGTCGAGCGTCATTCCGTTGGTCGTGAGATCGACCGGTCCGATTCCCGACGCCTTGGTCTCTTCGACGAAGTCGAGGAAGTTCGGGTGCAGCATCGACTCACCGTCTGCCGCGTATCGGAACATCCAGAGCTTGTCCTTGAAATCGCGAGTCTGCTCGACGATGGCCCGGTGGACTTCCGGTTTCATGAAGGTTCCCCGGTAGCCGGAATCCTTCTTGATGATCGGATGGGCGCAGTGGATGCACGCCATATTGCAGACGTTGGTGACCGCAATCACGAGGATAGGAGGAAATTCGGCGTGCTCCGGCTTCACGTAGCCGTAGTCACCGGGCGCTACAGGCTCCGCCTGGGATGGCTCGGCAAACACGGAATCACGGTCGCTCATCGGGAAGTCCGCTCCTCGGCGCCCATTGGAGGTGTATCAGTGTAGGCTGGTCGCACCAAAGTCCCCGCTGTATCTGACATGTTGCACCCTATGGGACGTCGAGCCCCTGTTGGAGTTCATACCCACCGCTTGACCCGAACACTGCCGATCCGACCGACCCGCGGTGCGGGACGAGGCGCTCGGTCAGCCCGACCTTTCCGCCCCATCCGATCTATCGGCTGCCCGGGTGTTCGGCTCGATGGGAGTTCGAATCGAAAGGGCGTCGATGGGTTAACCCGGCTGTAACGAGGACGGGAATGAACCACCGGCGCGCTGTCGCACCGGCTCAGAATTCTCCATCAGACTCGATCGCGCCCGCCTCGACGGCGCATTCGATCTCCTCCCCCGACATGTCGAGCAACGTCTCGAACACATAGTCGTTGTCTTGACCCAACGCCGCACCGGCTCGCCCGCTGCGCCCCGGTGTACCGGTCAGCCCGAGTGGGACGCCAGTTGCGGTCACCACTCCCTTCACCAGGTGCTCCACCTGCTCGAAGAAGCCACGGGCAGCGAGGTGCGCGTCATGCCTTGCCAGATCCTCCACGTTCTGGACTCCACCCGCGGCGATGCCGGCCTCCTGCAGAGCGTTCATCAGCTCGTCGTCATCGCGATCGCGGGTGCACTCGGCGATCTCGCGATCCAGCTCCTCGGCGTGATCCAGTCGGGCAGCCAGCGATGCGAACCTCGGCTCGCGCTGCCATTCCGGCCTGTCGAGGACGCTGCAGAAACTCTGCCATTGAGCATCGGTCTCGACGCAGACCGCACACCAGCGATCCTCCCCGCGACACGGATAGCAGCCGTGCGGCGCAGCGTGCAGTGAGCGATTGCCGAGCCTCGCGGGCTCCTGGCCCAACGCGAAATGTTCCATCATCACATGACCGATCCCCGCAACGGTCGCCTCGTACTGCGAGAGGTCGATCGACTGCCCTCCGCCTCCGCGGCTCCGATGGTCGAGGGCAGCCAGAACGGCGACCATCCCGTGCAGTGCACTGATCGCGTCGGGATACGCGTACTGGGTCAGCGTGCAGTCGCGGGACGGAAAGCCCGACAGTCGGCTCATTCCCGACAGGGCCTCAATGTTAGGCCCCCAGGTCACATAGCGACTGCACGGACCCGTACCACCATAGCCGGACGAGCTGAGCATGATCAGATCGGGGTTCACCCGCTCGAGCTCCTGATAGCCCAGCCCGAGCTTCTCCATCACGCCCGCGCTGTAGTTCTCGACCACGATGTCACTTCGGGCAACCAGACGCTTGGCGATATCCACAGCGAGGGGCTGACGGAGATCCAGCGTCACGAACTGCTTGCCCGCATTCCAGTCGGTGAACCAGGGTGAGAGCTGCGGTTGGGTGCCGAGCTCCGGGTTCCGCGGCGGGACGTAGAGCCGCACCACGTCGGGGCGGCTCCTGGATTCCACCCGGATCACCTCGGCACCGCACCAGGCCAGGAATCGGCCGATCCAAGGCCCTGCCATCGCAGACGAGAACTCGAGCACACGCAGACCCGCCAGCGCCTGAGCGGGCTCGTTCGTCGATCGATCGGCTTCGGGCATCAAACGACCCCTCCTGTCCCGAGCGCTCGCAACGTGGCGTCGGAGATGCCCAGCTCATCGCAGTAGACCTCCCGATTGTGTTGCCCGACTGCAGGAGCTGGGCGGTAGATACGCCACGGCGTCTCGGAGTGCCGATACGGTGCCCCTGGGTAGGTGAGGCGACCCGACGTCGGATGATCGACCTCCTGGAAGAACCCTCGCGCGGCGAGATGGGGATCCGCCGCCACCGTCGCCGCGGTCTGCACGGGCGTGACCGCAATATGCCGGCGCTGCCCCTCCCGGTAGGCCTCCTCCACGCTGAGCCGCGACATCAGGTCCAAGATGAACAGATCCAGGAACTCGCGGTAGGGCAGCCGATTCGAAGACGGCCCCTCGAACATCGCATCGAGGATCTCCTGGGTTCCGGTCACTTCGTGAACCCACTCTGCCAGGGCCTTCCAGTGCGCCGGCCGATTGACCATCAGGTACACGCTTCCGTCCCGGCACGGGTAGGCACCCGACGGAACCGAAGCAAACAAACCCGTCCCCTGGCGCTTCGGAACGATGCCATCGTCGAGCCATTTCCCGACACCACAAATATGCGAGACCGAGGCGACCACCTCCTGCACGGAGATGTCGACGTGCTGCCCCTCGCCGCGTCGCGAGCTGGCGAGCAGGGCGGCCAGGCTGCTGACCGCCGCAACACTGGAGGCCGCAATGTGGGCCTGACCACCGGCGAGTCGCACCGGAGGATCCTCCTCTTCCCCTGTGACATGCATCGCGCCACCCTGCGCACTGGCCACGAGATCCGAAGACAGGAAATCCCGGTGTGGACCCGTCTGTCCGAAGCCGGTGATCGAAGTGACGACGAGACGGGCATTCGACTGGCGCAGGCTCTGGTAGCCCAGGCCCAGGCCCTCGAGCGTGCCCGGCGCGAGGGTCTCGACCACGAGATCCGCGCCGCTCGCGAGCTTCTCGAAGAGCGCTCGGCCCTCCTCCCTCTGCAGGTCCAAGGTGACACCGCGTTTGCTGGTGTTCATGTAGAGGAAGGAGAGACTCTCTTCCGGGCCCGAGCCGGTCCGGATCCTGGGTGGCGTGCGGCGACTGCGGTCCCCGCCGGGGCGCTCCAGCTTGATCACGTCGGCCCCGAGATCCGCCAGCAGCTTGCCGCAATAGGCGCCCTTCTCGTCCGCGAGTTCCAGCACTCGCCGCCCGGTCAGCGCGCCAGGGGGCCCGATCGACATGACTCCTCCGTGGGCCGTCGAGAGCCCGTACGTTTCTAGCCAGCCTTGACGTATTCTAACTCAAGAGTAAGCTACTAGCATGAGAGTCAGTCCCTCGGCTGCTCCGCGCCGAACCGCAAAGGTCACAGAAGAGACCCGGGGGTTGATCCTAGCTGCAGCGGAGTCCGAATTCGCCGCTTGCGGATTCGCAACGGCGCGGTTGGCGGACATCGCCGAGCGGGTCGGGATCACCCGGGCTGCCGTGATCTATCACTTCAGCGACAAGAAGGCACTCTACGAATCCGTCCTCGTAGCTGCGTTCACTCCCCTGGGAGAGCGGATCGAGGCGTCGGTGACCGTGCCGGGCTCGAACACCGAACGGATCGAGCGCGTGATCCAGGCCTGGTTCGACTACGCGACCGAGCGCCCCACCTTGGGCCGGCTCTTCATCCGAGAGGTCGCATCGGCAGAGAACGCACTTCGGCCCGAAGTCGAACGTCTGGCCACTCCGATGTTCACGGCCTTTCTCAACGCGATCGAGGAAGGGCAGCGCAATGGCGAGTTCCGCCCGATCAACCCGATCCACGTGGCGAACATCCTCTCCGGGTCCGCGATCTGGTTGACGAGCGGGGCGCACCTGACAAGCACGGAAGAGCCCGAATCCCCGGCAGATCGGTTTGCCCAGTACAGGGACGAATTGGTCGGGGTCGCTCGCCACCTGCTGGGAATCCGAGCCCCACACGACGAACACGAGAGCGACCCCGGGTGATCCGCTCACCCGGCCCAGCGCTCCAATAACGACATGGAACGAGTGCAATCATGATGGAAGCCAGCCCGAACAACTTTGATCACACCGTCGACGTCCTGGTCGTCGGCTCCGGAGCCGGCGCCATGACGGCGGCCCTGCGGGCCCACGACCGGGGTGCGAACACGCTCCTGATCGAGAAGACCGACCGCTACGGTGGCTCTTCCGCGATGTCGTCCTGCCTGCTGTGGATCCCCAACAACCACCTGATGGCAGGTGTCGGTGTGCCGGACACCCCGGAGGAAGCCTGGAGCTACCTCAAGGGCACCACCGCCGGCGACGTATCGGACGATCGGCTGCGAGCCTTTCTGGAGAAGAGCCCCGAAGCGCTCGAGTATCTGGCCGATTCCACGCACGCTGAGTTCGTGTCCCTACCCGAGTACTCGGACTACTACCCCCGGGTCGAAGGCAGCAAGCCCGGCGGGCGCTCGATCGAACCGGTGCACTTCGACGCCCGGCAGCTCGGCGACGATTTCCTCTCGATGCGCAGTCAGAACCCGCAGATGCAGGTGATGGGGCGTCTCGGAATGACGGCCGTCGAGGCGCGCATGACGATGACCGGACAGCCCGGCGGAATGGTGCTCTTCCTCAAGCTCTGGCTCAAGTACCTGCTCGACATCGGCTGGCGCATGCGGTCGCCGCGCGACCGGAACCCGTCCGGCGGCAATGCCCTGATCGGCATGCTTCGGCTGTCGCTGATGGATCGGAAGGTCCCCCTCTGGCTCAGCACCCCGGCACAGGAGCTGATCGTCGAAGGGGGGCGCGTCACTGGCGTCGCGGCAGAGAAGGACGGACGACAGATCCGCATCGGAGCGACGCGCGCTGTGATCCTCGGCGCGGGCGGTTTCGAGGGAAACCAGACCATGCGCGAGAAGTACCTGCCCAATCCGACCCGGAAGGAGTGGAGCTGCGGCAATCCGCACAATACGGGTGAGGTCATCGAGATGGGGATGAAGGCCGGTGCCGGAATCGACCTGATGGACGATGCGTGGTGGGGACCGACCACCGTCGTGCCGGGAGAAGACCTGGCGCGCTTCCTGGTAATCGAAAAATCGCTTCCCGGAAGCATCCTCGTCGACAAGGCAGGTCGTCGGTTCACGAACGAAGCCGCGCCCTATATCGACATCGTGAACTCGATGTACCGGGAAGACAGTCCCGAATCACCGTGCGTTCCGGCGTATTTCGTCTTCGACGCAACTTACCGGAAGAACTACCCGTGCGGACCGCTGCTGCAGGGGTCCGCACAGCCCGACTGGATGGCGCGACGCCTGTTCGAGCGGGGCTACATCAAGAGGGCGAGCTCACTCGAAGATCTCGCGGCACAGCTCGGCGTGGACGCCCACGGGCTGAAGGAATCCGTCGCGCGGAACAACGAGTACGCCATCACGGGCAAGGATCCCGAGTTCCAGCGCGGCGATACCACCTACGATCGCTACTACGGCGATGCGAACGTCGAGCCGAACCCGTGCATCGGGCCGATCGACACCCCTCCGTTCTACGCAATCGAGGCCTTCCCTGGAGAACTCGGAACGAAGGGAGGGCTCAAGGTCGACGCTCGCGCACGGGTGCTCTCCGAGGCGGGAGACGTGATCCCGAATCTCTACGCGATCGGCAATTGCTCCTCGTCCGTCATGGGACGCAGCTATCCCGGTGCGGGCGCCACGATCGGGCCGGCGACGACCTTCGGTTACGTCGCGGCAACCGACGCGACGAACGATTGACGATGGCGTTCCGAATCCAGACCGTGATCCTGGGCCCCGAAACCGACCAATACGCCGGTGATGGGCAGGGAACGACCGACATCCGCGGCATCGCGACCGCGGCCCGCAAATGCGAAGAGCTCGGATTCGACGGCTTGACCGCACCGGAAGCCGGCCACGACCCTTTCCTGCCGCTGGTGGTCGCAGCCGAACACACACGACGCATCGAGCTCGGCACCAACGTGGCGATCGCCTTCCCGCGCAGCCCGATGGTGACGGCGCAGCTCGCCTGGGACCTGCAGCATCTCTCCGGAGGTCGCTTTCAACTTGGGCTCGGCACGCAAGTGAAGGGCCACGTCGAACGACGCTATGCGTCGGATTGGACGGGCTCTCCCGGCCCGCGTCTGCGCGAGTACCTGCTATGCGTGAAGGCGATGTTCGAGGTCTTCCAGAACGGCGGCAAGCCCGACTTCGTCGGCGAACACTACCGATTCACCCTGATGAATCCCTTCTTCAATCCGGGCCCGATCGAACATCCGGACATCCCGATCCACCTGGCCGCCGTCAATCCCTACATGGCGCGTCTGGCGGGCGAACTGGGCGATGGCCTGCGTCTCCACCCCATCGCGACCTTCCGCTATGCCCGAGAAGTGGTCCTGCCCGCAATCGAAGAGGGCGCCAAGAAGGCCGGGCGCCACCCGTCCGAGATCGACCTGATCGGTGCGCCCTTCCTCGCAATCGCCCACGACGAAGAGGGCGTGCGGGCCGCCAAGCAGGCACTCAAGCAGCACATCGCGTTCTACGCCTCCACCCGCACCTATCACGCCGTGCTCGAGTTCCACGGCTGGGAGGGCGTCGGTCAGGAACTCCACCGGTTGTCCCGCGCGGGCGGCTGGAAGGAAATGCCGAACCAGATCAGCGACGAAATGCTCGACGAGTGGGCCATCATCGGTACCCGCGACGAGCTGGTCACGCGAATACGCGAACGCTGCTCCGGCCTGTTCTCGACCGTCCTGTTGGATCTCGCGCCCGAACTGCGGCGGGACGAAGACTGGCTGAAAGAAACGATCGCGACGCTACAGCGTCCGTAGACGGCGCGAATGCGCAACAGAAAAGGCAGATCACCATGGCATCCGAAGACCACCTCCTCTTCGAGGTCGAAGACGGCGTCGGCGTCGTCACGCTGAACCGTCCAGAGCGCTTGAACGCAGTCAATTGGGAGCTGGGCAAGGATCTCGTCCAGCTCTTCCGCGAGCTCCGCCATCGCGACGAGGTGCGGGTCGTGGTGCTGACGGGTGCGGGCAGGGCTTTCTGTTCGGGCGGCGACGCCGAGTGGATCAGCGGTGGCTCGGAGGAACGCGGATTGCCGGGGCTCTCGGATCTGCCGTTGGAGCGATATCAGCGCAAGACCCCGGCCGGCCCCCTCGGAGAGTTCACGCGCATGATCGTCGACGTGGACAAGCCGGTGATCGCGGCCCTCTCCGGACCGGTGATGGGTGCCGGGCTCGCCTTCGCGCTCGCTTGTGATCGCCGCATCGCCGACAACACGACGCGCTGGTGCGCAGCGATGGTGCGGCTCGGTTTCGCGCCTGACTGCGGAATCACGTACTTCCTGCCCCGCATCACCCGGCTGTCGACGGCGCTGATGATGGTCGAGACGGGGCGGACCCTGAAGGCCGAGGAGGCGCATCGCGAGGGCCTGATCGACGAACTCGTCGAGAAGGGAGAAGCCCTCCCGAAGGCCATGGAATACGCGAAGGAGCTCGCCAGGGGGCCGAGCGTCGCCGTCGACCTCGCGCGCAGGTTCATCCACAAGTCGCTGAACTCGACACTGGACGAAATGATCGATTACGAAGCCGTGGCCGCGACCATGTCCGCGCACACAGCCGACGCCCGGGAGGGCACGAATGCCTTCCTGGAGAAGCGCAAGGCAGAATTCAAAGGCTACTAGCGCAGGGCAGGAGTGCCCAGTGCGAATGGAGAGGAAGAAACCAGTGGCGAGGCCCGCACGTCATGGCGTCGACCGGTCGCTATCGGGGAAACGCGCGGAATGCGACGGCGGCGGAGCGATCCCCGGCACCCGCTTTGCGGGCCGGGAGGAGTTCACCGGAAGCCTCACCGGCGAGTACGTCGACCACGGCGACCCGCCCTGGCGCTGGTATCTGCTGACCGATCTATCGCAGAAGCCGCCGGGGTATCCGACGGACGCGGTGTGGTGCGAATCCGAGAGCCTGTTCCTGATCGATGCCGAAGGCAGGACCCTGTCGAACACCGTGTCGCCCCCACAGGAGAAGAAGTGAGATGCGAATCGTCGTCTGCGTGAAAGAAGTGCTGGACCCCGACGCGGTCAACAACTACGCGCTCGCCGGGCGTCTCGAGATCGGTGAGGACGGGAAGTCGCTGACCCAGACCACGATCCCGCGCCTGATGAACGGCTTCGATGAGCAGGCGCTGGAGGCCGCGCTGCGGCTGCGCGACGCCGGTGCAGAGTGCCGCATCGGTGTGGTCTCGGTCGGCTCCGATCCCGCGACCATCCTGAAGCATGCAGCGGCGCTGGGAGCGGACGAGATCGCCGCCGTCATGATGGAAGAACCCTCGCCCGACTACCACGTCGTCGCCACGCTGCTGTCCAGCTACCTGAGTACCAGCGGCGGTGCAGACATCATCCTGTGCGGAAGGCAGGCCTCGGATGACGACCAGGGCGTGGTCCCCGCACTGATCTGTGAAGCCCTCGGGATTCCGTTGGTGACCAATGCGCGCGCGGTCGAACTCATGCAGGCGGCCGGCGAAACCGCGCTTCGCATCACCCGGGTCACACCCGATGGAGACGAAGTGGTCGAGGTATCGTGCCCGGCCGTCGTCACGGTGAGCAACGAGCTCGGAGAGCCGCGCTACCCGACGGCGGCCAAGAAGATCGCGGCGCGTCGGATGAAACCCGAGATCGTCACGGCAGAGAGTCTGTCCCTGTCCGCCGAGAAGCTCAGACCGCGGGTCGTGGCGCTCCGCCAATTCGTCCCCACCGTGTCGGGAAACTGCGAGTTCGTGGACGGCGAGACGCCGGCCGAACTGGCCTCCGCGCTGATCGCGCGCCTGCGGCAGGAGAGCGTGATCAGCTGAGACGCGTCCGCCCGAAGCGAAACGCCAGCAACGCGAGGAAGAGAAGAACGTGACGGAAGCAAAACCGGTAGTGGTCTGTACCTGGAGCGAGAGCCAGGGAGAATTCCCCGTGGGTGCGGAAGAAGCACTCACTCTGGGACGCAAGGTGGCCAACGCACTCGGAACCAGACTCCATTGGTTGGTACTCGGAACGCTCCCGGAAACCGGCATGGAGACAGCCGGACGTTTCGGTGCAGACGGCGTGGATCAGATCGAGGACGCCGCACTCGAGGCATTCTCGGCGGACGTCTACCTGAACGCCCTCGCCGGCTACTGCCGGCAGGAGTCCCCGATGCTGGTGGTCTTCAGCCAGAGCGTGGAAACCCGGTTGGTGGCTCCACGCTTGGCCGGGCGGCTGGAAGCCGGTGTATTGATGAATGGTGTCGACATCGTGGCCGGCGATGACGGAGGGCTCCAGGCGACAGCCTCCGCGTACGGCGGAGATACGCAGGTGGTCTATGAGTTGTCGGGAGCAGCGTGCTACGTGTTCGCGCTCGCAGCCAACGCACTGCAAGCCGAGCCCGCCGAGGGAGGCCCCACGCAGCCCGGGTGTCGATCGATCTCGTCCGACCTGGGAGGGGTCGAGGATCGCATCCGCGTGGTCGAGGAGGCCCGGACGGAGGGGCCACGCCTGGAGGACGCCGACGTCATCGTGTCCGGTGGACGCGGCTTGGGCGGGCCCGAAAACTACGGACTGATCGAGCGGCTCGCCGAGGCGCTCGGCGGTCTGGCTGGCGCATCCCGTCCCCTCGTGGACGAAGGATGGGTCGATTCCTCACAGCAGGTAGGCCTCACCGGCAAGATCACCCGACCGGCGTTGTATCTGGCCGCCGGGATTTCGGGCGCCAGCCAGCACATGGCCGGATGCTCGGCCGCGAAGACGATCGTCGCGATCAACAAGGATCCGGATGCGGCGATCTTTCGCTATGCCCGCTTCGGCATCGTGGGCGATTGCCTGGAGATCCTTCCGGAGTTGATTCAGGCGGCAAAACAATGAAGGGCGGCACCGAGGTGAGGCGATGACGATGCACGAAAGAATCCCCGTGACCGAGGGGTTGTTCGCCGAGACCGCGGCAGGTCCGCGCTTGTTGGGTTCGCGCTGTCGGACCTGCAGCACGCCGTATTTCCCCAGATCCCTTTCCTGCCACAATCCCGAGTGCGGGGAGAGCCAGATGGAGGACGCCGACTTCGGCCCCAGAGGCAGTCTGTGGAGTTGTGCGATCCAGAACTATCCGCCGCCGCTGCCCGCCCGCTACGAGGAGCCCTACACACCCTATGCCGTGGGTGTCGTCGATCTCGACGAGGGTTTGCGCGTGGTGGCGCGCATGAGCGTCGACGACCTGGATTCACTGCAGCTGGATGCGGAGGTGGAGCTCACGATCGAGCCCATCTACCGCGACGAAGACGGCCGCGAAGTCACGACATGGAAGTTCAAGCCACTGCAGTCGACGGCGAAATGACGATGCGCGGCCCGGGAGATTATTCGCAATGAGAGACGTAGCCGTACTGGGCGTGGGCATGCACCCCTGGGGCAAGTTCGCCGACCGGTCCGTCACCCAGATGTGCCGCGTGGCGACCGAAGCAGCGCTTCAAGACGCCGGCATCGAGTGGCGTGAGGTAGAAGCAGTCGCGGCAGCCAGCTCGCGCTTTTCGGGCGGCAAGGGCTGGGGCCTGAATGGCAACGACGTCGTCGAGGACATGGGATCGACCGGCATCCCTGTCTACAACCTCTCGGCGGGATGTGCGGCGGGTGGCAATGCATTCAACATCGGCTGGACCCTGGTCGCCAGCGGAGCGCACGATTGCGTCCTGGTCGTCGGTGGCGAGAAGATGCCCAAGGGCTTCATCCAGACATCCGGCCTTGAAGAGGAAACCGATCCGGAACACTTGCGTCAGCTGTGCGTGGGGATGCCCGGCCCCGCATTCTGGGCCGCGCTCTGCCGCAGACGCATGCAGGACTTTGGAACCAGCCACGAGGATCTGGCCAGGATCGCCGTCAAGGCCCACCAGATCGGCAAGCACAATACGAATGCCCGCTTCCGACAGGAGTTCAGTATCGAAGACGTACTCAACTCCGCGATGGTGAGCTACCCGCTCCACCTCTACGAAATCTGCCCGGTGAGCGACGGTGCGGCGGCCGTACTGATCTGCTCTGCAGACATCGCCCGGAAGCGGACCACTCGACCCGTCTGGGTGGCGTCGAGCAGCGTCGCAACGGCGCGCTTCGACGACGGCCTCCCGCGCGGGCTCGGCACCGTGGTCCCCCAGACCGGACCGACCTGCCACAGCGAGGCGAGCATCGCTGTGGGCAACGCGCTTGAAAAAGCAGGGGTCGCCCCCACGGAACTCGACCTGGTGGAACTGCAGGACAACACCGTGTTCTACGAGCTGGCCTTCCCCGAGGACTGGGGTCTGTGCCAGCCGGGCGAGGCCGAGCGTCTGGTCGAAAAGGGAGAGACGCTCCCGACGGGCAAGCTGCCGATCAACCCGAGCGGCGGATTCCTCTGCTTCGGAGAGGCCACGACCGCGATGGGCGTGTTCCAGATCTGCGAGCTGACCTGGCAGTTGCGAGAACAGGCGGGGCCGCGGCAGGTCCCCGGTGCGAAGATCGGACTCGGACAGACCCTCGGTCTGGGTGGCAATGCCACTGCCGCAGTCCTCAAGAACTAGCGAACGACAATCAGGAGAAGCCCCCGATGCCCAAGGATCCGTTGCGAACGAAACTCTGCGATATGCTGGAAGTCGAATTTCCCATCATCTCCTTCACCCACTGCAAGGATGTCGCGGTTTCCGTGATCAATTCAGGTGCCTTTGCAGTGCTCGGCGAAGCGATGCATACGCCCGACGAGATCTCGGCCGACATCAAGTGGATCCGCGACCGGGTGGACGGCAAGCCCTTCGGAGTCGATCTCGTGCTGCCCGCTTCGGTCCCTTCATCGGGGACCCTGGAGGAGCTGGAGCAGCAGATCCCGGAGGAGCAGCGGGCATTCGCTCAGCAGATCAAACAGAAGTACGACGTTCCCGATCCCAAGGGGCCGATCGCACTCCACCAGTGGGGTGGCCTGAACCAGGAGATGGCCCGGAGCCAGCTCGATGTGCTGCTCGACGAACGCGTGCCGGTGATCTGCTCGGGCCTGGGCAGCCCCGCATTCATGCTCGATGCAGCCCACGAACGCGGCATCAAGATCTTCGGCCTGATCGGCAAGACCCGGCAGGCGAAGCGACAGATCGAAGCCGGTGTCGATGCGGTGATTGCACAGGGCTACGACGCAGCCGGCCATACCGGAGCCATGGGGACCTTTTCGATCGTTCCGGAGGTCGTCTCCATTGCGGGCGACATTCCGGTGATCGCCGCGGGCGGAATCACGACCGGCCGACACCTGGCAGCCGCCCTGTGCCTGGGAGCAGCCGGGGTCTGGACGGGAACCCTGTGGCTGGCTTCTCGAGAGTCCGACGTGGACATGATCGTCAAGGAGAAGCTGCTTGCAGCGACGGCCGACGACACCTCCTTCTCCCGCTGCATCTCCGGAATGACCATGCGCACGCTGAAGTGCCCGTGGACCGAGGAGTGGTCGAAGCCCGAGGCACCGCCCGTGCTCCCGGCGCCCTACCAGATGCTCCTGAGCTCCGAATACATCCAAGGCGCCAACGACAACCGGCGGGAAGACCTGATGACCGAAGCTGCCGGCCAGGGCGTCGGCTTCGTCACTGCGATGAAGCCCGCCCGCCAGATCGTCTTCGACATGGTCGAGGAAGCGCTCGTTGCGTTCGAGGAGATCACGGGCGAGATCTCCTGAGCCGGGGAGGGACGCGATGAGTAGCGGAGCCCTCGAAGGGATCCGGGTCATCGAGCTTGGCCAGAGGGTATCCGCGCCCTACTGCGCGAAGCTCTTCGCGGACTACGGGGCCGACGTCGTGAAGGTCGAACCTCCCAGCGGCGACGTCGCGCGACGCTGGGGACCCTTTCCCGGCGACGTGCCGCACCTGGAGAAGAGCGGTCTCTACCACTTCCTCAACACCAACAAACGTGGCGTCACCCTCGAACTCACCCGCCCCGACGAGCGCGACCTGCTGCGGCGGCTGGTAGCCGAAGCGGACGTCCTGATCGAGAACCATGCGCCGACCCAGATGCGGGAGTGGGGCCTGGACTACCGCGCACTCTCGGACTCGAACCCGGGGCTGGTGATGATCTCGATCACGCCCTTCGGTCAGACAGGCCCGTATTGCGAATGGAAGGGCTACGACCTGAACGCCTTCCACCTCTCGGGCACCGGCAGCCGCTATTGCGGCTACCCCGACGAGGCGCCTCTCGAGCACGGCACCTTCGCGGCCGACTTCTTCGGTGCGGTCACGGCCGCGGCCTGGGGGCTTGCGGCTCTTTTCGGCCGGAAGCGGGTCGGGAGTGGCCAACAGCTCGATGTTTCCTGTGCCGAAGCGATCGCCGCCACCTTCGTCGGTGGCCAGAACATCGGCGGCTACGCCCAGGACGGAGTCTATGGCCGCCGAACCGGCGTGGGGATGCCCCTGGGCGCACCCGCCACGATCGTCCCGTGCAAGGACGGCCACGTCTGGATGCTGGCGCTCGAGCCGGGCCAATGGAATGGGTTGGCTCGTGTGATGGGGAATCCCGACTGGATGCAGCTCGAAATGTTCCAGGACATGTACGTGCGTGCCCAGAATTCCGACGCGATCTACCCGTTGATCGAAGAATGGACCAGGAAGCACGGCAAGCAGGAGATCATGGATCGATGCCAGGAGGAAGGATGCCCCGTCACCGCGGTCTTCGACGTGGCCGAAGCCGCGATGCAGCCGCACCTGACGGAGCGTGGGTATCGGGTCGAACTGGAGCACGCCGAACTGGGACGATTCCAGAGCCTCGGGGCCCCGTTCAAGTTGCCGGAATGTCCCGGCGGACCCGAGCGTGCAGCACCTCTGCTAGGTCAACACGACGCCGAAGTGCGCGCCAACCTCGGCACAGGGAAGGCCAGGCCAACGGCCGACATCCGACCGGCAAGGGGATCGTCGGGCGACGGTCGTAGCTCACTTCCGCTCGACGGAATCCGCGTCGCGAATTTCGGCTGGGTGTGGGCGGGCCCGGTCGTGGGCCAGACCCTGGGTTTCCTGGGTGCCGAGGTCTACAAGATCGAATCCCGTACCCGCGTCGACCTCACCCGGGGTCTGCCGCCTTTTGCCGAGGGCATTCGCGATCCGAACCGGAGTCTCTCGAACCACGCCTGTTGGGCAGGCAACGGCAGCGTGACCCTCGATCTCAAGCACGAGGAGGCCCGGCATCTCGCCCGGCAGCTGATCGCGGAGTCGGACGTGGTGATCGAAAATTTCGGACCCGGCGTCATGAGCGGTTTCGGCCTCGGCTACGACGATCTACGAGCGGTCAAACCCGACATCGTGATGCTCTCGATGCCGGCAGCCGGCTTGTATGGCCCCCTCGAAAACATCCGGACCTACGGACTGAGCCTGACCAGCACGACCGGACTCGACAGCCTCACGGGCTATCTCGGCGGCCCACCGGTGCCGGTGGAAAATGCATTCGCGGATCCCTACAACGGCATCATGGGCGCGTTCGCAGTCCTCACCGCACTTCAACACCGCGACCAGAAGGGCAGCGGCCAGCACGTGGACTACTCGCAGCAGGAAGCCGTGATGCAGATGGTCGGTCCGGCATTCATGGATTACGAATTCAACGGCCGGGTCGCCACGACCCTGGGCAACCGACACCCGCTCGGAGCGGGCGCACCCCACGGCGTATTCCGCTGTGCGGGTGAAGATCGCTGGATCAGCATCGCCGTAGTCGAGGACGAAGAGTGGCATGGCCTCGTCCGCGCAATGGGACGACCGGATTGGGCAACCGCTCCGGAACTCGACCTGAGCACGGGGCGAACCCTGCACGTGGACGGGATCCACGAGAAGCTGGCAGCCTGGACCCGCGACTTCGACGATCGCGAGCTGGCCGTGCGACTCCAGCAAGAGGGTGTCGCCGCAACACCGGTTCTCGACGTGGCCGACCTGCTCGAGGATCCCCACTATCGCGCGCGCGAGACCTTCATCCCGGTCCGGCACCCACTCGGCTTCGACGAGACGATCTACGGGGGGTACGTGAAGATGAGCCGCACACCTGCGCGCGTGAATCCCGGACCCGCGATGGGAAGAGACAACGATTACGTGTTCAAGGAGCTGCTCGGCCTTCCGGAAGAGCGCTACCGCAGCCTGGTCCTGCAGAAGATCATCTACTGATGGACGCTGCAGCCTTGCGACCGGCGCGGCGGCCAAAGAAGGTTCCGTCCGCAAGCGAGAGCCCGCTGCTGTAGCCCTGGGCCGCCAGGCCCGATGTGGTCCGTCCCGCGGCGAAGAGCCCCTCGACCAGCTCGCCGTCCGGGGTGAGGACGGCCCCATCGGGTGAGGTTCGCAGACCTCCCAACGTGAACACGGCCCAGATCGCCGTCTCTGTGGTGTAGTCGAGAGCCGCAAAAGGCGGATGGATCAGGGGTGCCAGGTGGGACGATGCCTTGTGAAAGATCGGATCCTCCCCTCGCTGGGCACCCCGGTTGTAGAGTTCGAGAGTGCTTTGGAGGCTTCCCTGGGCGAAGCCCAGCTCCCGCTCGAGTTCTTCGAATGTATCGCCCACGGCAGCGACTTCCGTCGGCGGAAAGGGCGGCTCGTAGATGGCGTCATCGACGATCAGGTAGACCTGTCCATCCTGGCCGCGCAGTGCCGCCTCGCCCACGACCGTCTGATAGGCATCCTCATTGATGAATCGCTGACCCTGACGGTTCACCATGACTCCCTGGATCAGGGCCTTGGGCACCGTGAAGGGCAGCACAATGCTGGCCGTCTCCATCCGAATGGTGTCCGCCCCCGCGCCCATGCCCATGCGGATTCCGCGCCCGTCATCGCCATCGCTGGCCAGTCGCAGCGTGCATTTGAGGAGGAGTGGCGCATAGCGCTCGACCATCTCACGGTTGTTGATGAAGCCACCTGCAGCGAGGATCACACCGCGACGGGCACGGTAGTAGCGCGGGCTTCCGGCGATACGAGCCACCACACCCACGACCCTGCGATCCTCATCCAACACCAGCGTCTCGCATAGCGTGTCCAGCAGGATCCGGGTGCCGGAGTTCTCCACCTTTTGGAGCAGTCGCCGCATCAACATGCCCCCGGACTCGATGGACTCCTGCTGCACGGTATGACCCCGGGGCGCGGGCCTGGCGATATCAAGGTAGGGATGCGCCAGCTCGCTTCCCGAGTAGCTCAAGCAATCGTCGGTGGGCGTGTAGGACCCATCTCCGTAGTAGGACTCCTTGAAAGGAATCCCCTGGGCCACGAGCCAGCTGAAGTGTTCGACGCTGTGGTCACAGAACAACCGGATCTTCGGCTCATCGACGCCGGGCCCACAAGAGGCCATCAGGTACCGGTACATCTCGTCCGGCGAATCCTCGAAGCCGCACTTCTGTTGAATCGGCGTGCCGCCACCGAGATAGATCTGACCGGTGGAGAGCGCCGAAGTGCCTCCCCCGCCGCTGGCACGCTCGAGTGCAAGCGTGTCCGCACCGGCACTCCTGGCCTCGAGCGCCGCGCAGGCGCCTGCGGCCCCGAGCCCCACGACGATGACGTCGGCCTCGTCATCCCAACCCGGAACCTCCCGCAGCGGCCGGATCGCTGCAGCGCGTCCCATGTCCCTCACGATCGGCTCAGCGTCCCTTGAACTGGGGCTTCCGCTTCTCGGCGAAAGCTGCAGGCCCTTCCTTGGCGTCCTCGGAACCCAGCACCCGTGCGCCCAACGCCTTCTCGAGTACGAAGCCCGACTCGAGCTCCAAGCCGCGGACGGCAATCTCCTTGGCCGTGCTCATGGCGAGCGGGCCGTTCTTGCAGAGATTCTCCGCCCACTTCATCGCCGTGGGCATGAGCTCGTCGGGGGGCACGACCTCGTTGATCAGTCCTACTTCGTACGCGCGTTGGGCGCTGATGGGCTTGCCCGTCAACAGCAGCTGCATCGAGATGGCCCAGGGAATCTGGCGTGGAAGCCGGATGTGGGTGCCGCCCAGCGGCACGAGACCCCAACGCACTTCTCCGAGGCCGAAGGTGGCGTGCTCGGCAGCGATCCGAAGGTCCGTCCCCAGAAGCATCTCCAGCCCGCCCGCGATACAGAATCCGTTGACCGCACAGATGATCGGCTTGAAGACGTCGGAGAACTGGCGCTTGGTCGTATCATCGAAGCCGAGGGTGTCTCCACCGGTCAGCATGGGTGCGGCCTCCTTCAGGTCGAGCCCCGAAGAGAAGGCCTTGTCACCGCTCGCAGTAAAGACGGCCACCCAGAGGTCGGGATCGTTCTGGAATTCCCGCATGGCGTCCTCGATGCCGGTGAGCATCTCCGCGGTGAGTGAGTTGAGCGCATCGGGGCGGTCGATGGTGATGACCGCAATATGGTCCTTGCGCTCGTAGGAAAGGGTGGACGGTAGTTCCAATGGTTTGACTCCCTCGGTGTTGCGGAAACGTGCAGCCCGCTCTGGATCAGGAGGTACCGCGCCGGAATTTCGGCAGCGTGACATCCTCGTTCGCATCTTCGAAGACCACCTCGACAGCCATGTCAATCTCCAGCTCGTCGGGTGAGCAATCCGTGACCTGGCTCAGGATCCGGACGCCCTCCTCCATCTCGATCACGACCGGCGCGTACGGACACGCCTCCTGGAAGGCCGGGTGGAGCGCGCGGGCAACGACAGTCCATGTGAACACCCTTCCCCGCCCGGAGGAACGCTCCCATTCCCATTCCCACGAGCCGCACTCGGCGCACATCTCTCTGGGCACGTGGCGCCAGCTCCGGCAATCGCGGCAGCGCTGAAAGCGGAGTTCGCCGTTCTTGCAGTAGCCATAGAACTCTCCGGCGAGACCCTCGAGCACGGGCAGCGGCTTGGGGATTCCTGTCTCGACCTGGTTCATGGACTCTCCCTACTCACGCGCGGCGCAGGATCGCGATGCTGCCGTCGCCGAAATCGCCCCAACCCGTCACGACGCCGATCTCGGCATCCGCGACCTGGCGCTCGCCTGCATCGCCGCGCAGCTGTCGAACGGCTTCGACGATGTGGTTCATGCCCAGGACGTGCGCCTCCGAGAGGAGCCCGCCGTGGGTGTTGACCGGAAGTTCTCCTCCCAGCTCGATGCGCCCGCCCTCGACGAAGGCCCCGCCCTCGCCGCGCTTGCAGAAGCCGGCCTCCTCCAACTGCTGCAGCACCTCGAAGGTGAAGCAATCGTAGATCTGTGCAAAGTCCACATCGCCGGGTGAGACCCCGGCGCGTCCGAAGGCTTCGGGAGCGGCGAGGCTGAGGCCCGTTTGGAAGATGTCCTTCCGGTTGGTGATCTCATCTGCGGGGCGCGGCTGTCCGGATGCGGCGCCCATGATGAAGACCGGTTCCTTGCCGAGATCGCGGGCGCGCTCCGGTGTGGTCACCACGACAGCCGCTGCCCCGTCGGTCTCGAGACAGCAGTCGAACAAGCGATAGGGATCCGCCAGCATCGGCGAGGCCATGTAGTCCTCGAGGGTCATGGCGCGACCCTTCATCACTGCGTTGGGATTCCGCTGGGCGTGCTTGCGCATCGCCACGGCGATGCACCCGAGCTGTTCGGGCCGTGTCCCGAACTCGTGCATGTGCCGGCGGGCCATGACCGAGTACCACTGGGGCGGAGCCGTGAAGCCGAAGGGCAGATAGAAATCGCGCGCGATCGCCCCGCCGGGGAGGGACGAAACATCCTCGGCGACCGTCTGGCGCGCCCGCGACCCTGAGTAGCCGTTCCACCCGGCTGGGATCAGCACGTAGTCGGCGAGCCCTTGCTGAACCGCGGCGCCGGCCACCCGAAGCGAAGCCACGGGGGCGGCGCCGCCCATCCAGACGATGGATTGGAAGCGAAGGTTCTCGCAACCGAGATTGGCGGCGAAGCTCTCGGCATGGCCCAGGTTCGGGAAAGGCATGATCCCGTCGATCTGGCTGCCCTCGAGCCCCGCGTCCTCGATGGCGCGCACCGCGGCCTGCAGCTGGATCCCCAGCGCGCTCAGCCCCGAGCCGGGCTTCCGCACATAGGCGGTCTCCCCGATCCCGACGATGCATGCCTCATCCACTGCGCCCTATCCTCCGCTCACTTCACGCGCTTGGTGGGTTCGATCTTCGCCAGCCGGGCCAGGTTCAGACCGAGGAAGCCTGCCCGCATCTCATCGGTGATCTCCGGGTAGCCGTAGTTCTTCTGCAACTCCTCGGGGATCTGCAGATTGCGAGCCCAGTCGACCACCCGCTTGGTGTCGTCGAACGGCAGGTCGAGGCCCATCACGATCTTGCTCGGGTCCACCCATTGAAGGGCCGTGCCAATCGCGTGGTAACCGCGATGGCGCGAGCGCTCGTACCAGCCCGCGATGCCCGACATGCTCAGGAACAGGTTCTGATGCTTGCCGGCGAGCCCGATCAACTCTTCGGTGTGCGGCCAACCCATGTGGTAGGCGATGATCTTGAGTTCGGGAAAGTCGAGCAGCACTCGATCGAGGGTGCTGGGGTGGGTATGGACGTTGGGCTGTGGCACGACGTATGACATGCCCGTGTGCATGGTCAACGCGATGTCCAGCTCACAGGCCTTCTCGTAGAAGGGCCACATCCGCCGGTCGTCGAGAGGCCCGTCGTCTTCGGGCTGGTACACCTTGCAGAGCTTGGCGCCGCCTTCCTTGACCAGGTACTCGAGTTCCCAGATGGCGTTATCGAGACCACGACGGATGATCGGGCCCACCATGGCTTCGAGATACATGCGATCCGGATAGGGCTCGATCTGCTGCATCATGAACGCGTTGGTGGACATGGCGACCGTGTGTCCGCTGATGTCCATCATCCCTTCGCGCAGAGCGAAGCAGACGTCTACACCCGCCTCGTCCATGTACTTGATCAGCTCGCTCGCAATGGGATGGGGCCACTCCCCCGTTAGATCGCGGCCCGACCAGGCGCGCATCACGCCATCGACACTTCCCCACCAGCGCTGGGTATCCGGGTAGTAGCTGATCTCGGCCATGGTCACCGGGTTCATGAAATGGCACTCGGACAAGGCCACGAAATAGTCATTGCTCGCCATGTGGTCCTCCTTTTTGCGGGTTCATTCGCCCGCAGCCGGTTGCTGCGCGGCGCGGATCAGCGTCCATAGCCGGTTCGGGCTCGCCGGCACCTCGGTTGCCCGTGCGCCCATCGGTGCCAGGGCATCGTTGATGGCGGAAAGGATGGCGGCCGGCGTCGTGTGCATGGCGCCCTCGCCGCAACCCTTGGCACCGAGCGGCGTGAAGGGCGAAGGCGTCACGACGATATCCTTCTTCGTAGCCGGCACCTCGTAGACGGTCGGGAGCAGGTAGTCCATGAAGCTCGAGGTGAGGATCTGCCCCTGGTCGTCGTAGACATATTCCTCGAGGAGCGCTGCGCCGATGCCCTGGGCGATGCTGCCCTCGGTCTGCCCTTCCACCGTGACGGGATTGAGGCGCGTGCCGCAATCGTCGACGACGCAGTACTCGAGGATCTCTACGAGGCCCGTGTCGGGATCCACCTCCAGCATCACGATGTGCACCGCCTGGGCGGCGGTGAGGTAGCTCTTCGCCCTGCCCTCTTCGTCCGCCTCCGTGCGGCCGGGCGCCGTCCAGACATGGGTTGCCTCGGGGCGCGGGTCCATGTCGGGAGGCAGGAGGTCACTTCGCCCCAGCATGGTGCCCGCGACTTGAGCCATCGGCATCTCGACGCCAGGCACCCCCTTTGCGACGAGCATCCCGTCCACGAGATCGACCTGCTCCGGGTCCATCTGGAAGAGCCCGGCTGCCACCTTGGCGAGCTTCAGCCTGAGCTTCTCGCAGGCGCCTAGCACCGCACCCGTGAGTGCAACACCCAGACGGCTTCCACCCGGTCCGAATGCCGGGGGCGCCGAATGCGTATCCAGGGGGACGATCGTGATGTCCTCGAACCCCACGTTGAAGTAGTCCGCCACGAGTTGGGTGGCCAGGGTGTACTGGCCCTGCCCCTCCAGCGCGAAGCCCACCCGCACGCTGATCTTCCCCATGATGTCGATACTGACGGTGGCGCCCTCCGGCACGCCGGTCCCCTGCATTCCCACGATCGCGTATGCGTTCCAGTCGAAGACACCGGGCTCGATCGCGCTTACGACGCTGATGCCGACGCAACGACCCTCTGCCCGGGCCTGGTCCCGCTGTTCGCGGAGTTTCCCGTAGTCCGCGAGTGCGAGTGCCTTGTCGAGCACGGCCTCGTAGTCGCCGCTGTCGTACTCGTTGCCACTGGCGATCGTGTAGGGGAAGGCATCCTTCGGAATGAAGTTCGTGCGCCGGATCTCCGCCGGGTCGATGTCGAGTTCGCGTGCCGCGATGTCCATCATCTGTTCCAGCACGCAGTTATGCGGCGGCGGCCCCATTCCACGGTACGGACCCTGGGGCAGCTTGTTGGTAGCAACGATCGTCAGGTCGTAGCGTGCAACCGGGATTGCATAGGGCCCGGTGAACGAAGCCAGCGGCTTCGCCGTGTTGATGGCGCCGAAGGCCTCACCCGTGGCCCCCATGTCGTCGAGCAGCTTGACGTCGAGCCCCGTGACTCGGCCGTCGTTCTTCACCGCCAGCGAGACCCCGTAGTGGCGATCCCAGGCCTCGCATCCGCCACCGGCCAGGTCCCCCGCGCGATCCTCGAT
>JAAELW010000533.1 GCA_024226235.1 bacterium | reverse complement strand
GGTTGGGGCGAGGATGATTACATCGGGAGACTGGCAGTTTTTAAGGATGAGATGTCTACGCGATTGACGCTCGGAGATGTCGAGATGTTCCGGCGCAATGGCCATGCGGGTGGCGTCACCGAGATTGCTGAGCGGGTGCGCGATCGGCTGTTTGATCTCTCGGTGTTCATGAAGGAGTTGAAGCAGCGCATGACGATCGCTTTTAACTACTCCCATGATCGTCGGGGCACGTTGTGGGAGGGGCGTTTCAAATGCACTCTCGTCCACTACGGTGAGGCGCTGCGGGCGGTCGCGGCCTACATCGATCTCAACCCCGTGCGTGCGGGGATCGCGGAGAAGCCGGAGGACTACCGCTGGTGCAGCTACGCGGCGGCGGTCGGGGGGATGCGCCTGGCCCGATCGGGCTTGGCGGAGGTGGTGACGGCGGCACGCGGAGCGTCGAGAAAACTCAGCTGGGCGAAGGCGCAGGAGTCCTACCGGCAGCTGTTGTTCGGGATCGGCCAGGAGGTGCACGGCGGGGCGACGCCGGACGGGTATGAGAAGTCGAAGGGTGGGTTCACGCAGCGCGAGATCGAGGCGGTTTGTGCGGCGGGTGGGAAGCTTTCGCT
>JAAELW010000532.1 GCA_024226235.1 bacterium | reverse complement strand
ACTTGCTGGCGGGTATCACCACCGTTTCGTGCGGCCACTGCCACCCGAAGGTCAACGAGCGCGTCAAAGCGCAGGTCGATCGACTCCAGCACGCAAGCACGATCTACGCTCACCCCAACCTCGCCGAGCTGGGCAAGAAGCTGGCGGCCAGAATGCCCGAGGGACTGGAGGTTACCTACTTCACGAGCTCAGGCAGCGAGGCCAACGAGCTGGCGATTGCCATGGCTCGCCTCTACACCGGCAACGAGGACGTGGTCGCACTGCGCAACGCCTACCACGGTGGAACCTCGGTCCCGATGGCTCTCACCTCGCACAGCACCTGGAAGTTCCCGCTTCCGGGCGTCGGCAAGATCCACCATGCCGTCTGTCCCGACCCCTACCGCAGCCCGTTCAATGGCACTCCGGAGGAGATCGCGGAGCAGAGCGCCGAAGACATCCGTGAGCTCATCAAGTTCACCACCTCCGGCAGTGTGGCGGGCTTCATCGCCGAGCCGATTCAGGGGGT
>JAAELW010000531.1 GCA_024226235.1 bacterium | reverse complement strand
GCAGTTCTGGCAGGCGACCCCTGCGGCAACGTGAGGCCGATGGTCGAAGTAGGCAAAGTCCGGTAGCCGATGCACCCTGGCCCACTCGATGGCCTGCTCGGTGCGCTGCGGATCCGGGACCAGCTGCTCGTCGAGTGCCAGCGCGTCGTAGAGTTTTTGTAACTCGGGTGAGACCAGCGGCCGCGGATCCCGGCCCTGCTCCTCGGCGAGGCGCTCCTCTTCCCGAACCGCGCCAAGAGGCGCCGTCACGTAGCGATGGCAGTTCATGCACATGCTCGCAGAGGGGACCCCTGCGTGGCGACTGCGTTCGGCGCCCGGGTGGCAGTACAAACAGGGAATGGCCAGCTCTCCGGCGTGAACGCGGTGCGAGTATGCGACCGGTTGCTCCGGGCGATACCCCTCGTTGTTGCCGAAGAGATTCACCCGGGCCAGAGCGAAAAGCAGCGAGATCGACACGATGCCGATGCCCAGGATGAGGACGATGATGATGACGCGGACCCTCATGATCTCCGCCTAGCTCCTCAACAGGGGATTTCCGCGTTTTTTCGCGCGTAAAACCACCAGTTC
>JAAELW010000530.1 GCA_024226235.1 bacterium | reverse complement strand
CTTCGTCCCAGGGCGAAAAGCGCGAGGACGCGGCCATAGGTGACATCGACCAGAATATCCCGCGAATAGGGTTGCGCCAATTCCAGCGCGTCGGCGTAGTTCCCGGCCTGCAGGTAGTGGTTGATCAAGATGGCACGTAAACCCTGGTTATCCTCGGGGTTCAGCTCGAGCAGCCACTGGATCAGTTCGACCGCTTCCGATAGCGCGCCGTCTTCCTGGTAGTACAGCACCAGTTGTGTCAGCAGGCGCAATCCCGGCCGGTTTTCCATGAAACCCCAGGGCAGAATCCGGCCTTCCCCGATCGGACTTGCCTCCACGATCCGGCGGGCGCGCAGCAGCAGCGGCGGGATCATGTCGTCGATCCCGTATACCGACCCGGCCAGCGGGTGCTCGCGCAGCAGCAGGACCAGGTCGTCGAGGATGTCCAGGTGGTTGATGGCCTCCGGGTGCAATTCCAGCGCCGTCAGCCAGGCGTCTTCGTCGGCGTCGTCCCACAGGCTATCGTAGTCCATCGGGTCGAGGCTGATAGCGAAGGGTTTGCCGATTTCGGCGGCCGCGTGCCAGGCCCGCAGGGCCGCGTCGAGTGCCGGCGGCGGCATCAACGTTACTGCCTCGCGGTCGGTCCAGGCCGGTTTTTCGCTGTCGTCCGCGTACACATCGAGCTTACCGCAGGCTTCCGTGCCCCAACCGATGGCGGGCCGCTCGAGACTGGCGGAGAGCCACTGCTCCAGCCGCTCGATGCGATCGTCGCCGGTTGCCTGGGCAATGGACAGCTGCAGGGCGGACATCGGGTCCGAGACCGCCCGGCGCAGGGTCGCGATCAATTCCGGCAGTTCGTCCTCGTGCCTTTCCCACTTCTGCAGCCAGAAACGGGCCCGCCGCCTGGCCTGGTCGATTTCGCCGAGGGTGCCGAGTAGCGTCAGTTCGAGTATCGACAACGACGGGCTGTCCGGCTCCGCGCGCATCGCGGCGGCGAACGCCTCGCGGGCGCCGCTGAAATCGTCTTCGTCGATGCGAATCGTGCACAGCCGCTGCCAGGCTTCCCCCTGGATGAATTTCAGGCGATGTTTCGTCATCGCATCGAGCAGCGCGAGCTTTTTGCGCGGGGTTCGATACTGCTCGTCGTAGGCGTCGCACAGCATATCGATCCAGTGGGCGTGTTCGATCCTGATGCGTTCGGCGCCGCCGGCGAGCGGGGGCTCCAGCATCCTGATGACCTGGGGGTAATCACCGCTGTCGAAGAAGCACTCCGCCATCAGGCCGATGCCGTCGAGCGGAAACCGGGGATCGGTAATCATCCTGTCGATCTCGGTTTTGGGGCAGACCTCGGCAATCCCGGGCCAGAACATGAGCGGCGGAAAATCCGGAACCGGTCGCAGCCGCTGGCAACAGCGCTTGTATTTCATGCCAGAGCCGCAGGGGCAGGCGTCGTTGCGACGGGGTTTCGGCAAGGGCGAGGGCTGGTAGTGATTCGCGGGCAACGGCGCGGCGTTCCAGATCGACACGCCGATCCAGAAGGCCTCGCGATCGAGTTCTTGCGGAGGACAATCCATCAGCATGGTAGGCGCCAGATGCGGGATGACATCCCTCGCCCAGTCGAGAAACGCCACATCGTCGACGCCATCGAGAACCTTGCGGGCCGCGATTCCGAGCAACAGCCGCAACTCCTCCTCTAACTCCCCGGTCTCGTCTGAAATGTCGGGCCCGCTAAATTTCGTCATGGCCAAGTCCTCATCGATCCAGACCGATACGATACCTGAAAGTTTCGTCCCGCGTTATCGTTATCGAACCCGCTGCCCGAAAGACGGCTGGACAG
>JAAELW010000529.1 GCA_024226235.1 bacterium | reverse complement strand
TGTCTTCTCCACGGGAGCCCGGCCAAGCAAAGGAGAACCCCCAATGCTCGACCCCGCACAGTCTAGCGCGAATCCCCGACGAACGCTCGCCGGGACCACCCCGCAACCGCCCGAAGCCGATCCGACACCGCTCCCCGAGGGCCTGTCTCGATCGGCCCCCGAGGAACGCCTCTACAGCATCCGAGTCGCCGAGGACCCCGGCGCCCCGTGCGCCGCCTGCGGCAAGCAAGAGACCGGCGCCGGTCCGGTCGGCTACATGGACGATGAGCCGATCTGCGACCTGTGTCTGCTCGAGCGCTCCACCGACCTCGGCCTGCTGCTGGCAAAAGCCGCTGTCGCCCGCGCCTATTCGGGGACCGTCGGCACAACCGGCGAGCAGCAGGAAGCCCTGCACGAGCTCGGCGTGTTCGCCCGGATCTACCATCGCGTCTGCTCCTGGCCTGCCCGGATCATCAGGATTCCTGGTTTCACGGCCCGGAACGATACCACGCACTGAGCTGGCAACCGAGAGGAGGTTCGCATGTCGAAAGCTGTGACCGTCTCGGAAGCCCAGGATCAGCTTCTCGAGATCGGATTCGAACTGTACCGCATCATGCAGCGCCTTCACCA
>JAAELW010000528.1 GCA_024226235.1 bacterium | reverse complement strand
CACTTTTGTTAAGTTGGAATTTCCCCATGGGAAATTCCAACTTAACAAAAGTGCCTGGCCCCTTGCTTAACGGAAGCTTGACGAAAATGACGGGCTGTTCGTTCAATGGACTGCTTGGCGACCAGGTGTGTACCAGATGGGTGAGGTCCAGGCGCGTTCCTGGATTCTGGGGCGGTGTGCCTCGGAGCAGCAGGCCACCAGGCCATCGGGGATAGCTTCGGGTTCGGTGCAATCGACCTTTGCCGCATTGCAGACGTATTGGCTCCAGCGGCAGGTGGGGTTCTCCATCACGCGGGCGTAGTAGAAGGCCGGCTGAGTCGGGTCGAATTCGGGATCGGTCCAGACACTGCAGAGCGTCGTGGCTCCACCAGAGCCGGTCGGTTCACAGGTTGCGAGATCCACGTCTGCGCTGCCATCGCCGCCGGCCACGAGCATGACCTGCTCCTTCACCTCGTCACCCTCGAGCCAGCCTTTCACGATCTGGATGCGCTGAAGCGCCGTGCCGTGGACGCTTCCATCCTTCATGGCCCAGACGGCCAGGTGCGGCGCTCCCGAGCCCTCGGGTCGCTCGGCGAGATCGGAGCCCATCGCAACGCCCTCCGCATAGCCGCGCGCGACGAAATCCGGTTGCTCGCACAAGTCGGTTGGGTAGTCCCAACCGCCAAAGAAGCGCACGATCGGACGGGTACCGCTGGTCGCGTAGGCCTCTCGGCGCTGCATCGCGGAAAACAGGGAGTCGCGGCTGTTCTCCTCGGCCCACAACACGGCCAGGCCCCCCGGATTGAACTCGAAGTCGTCGGGAAAGCCGATCGGCACGCCTTCTCCCGCTCCCAATCCGGCACCGCCGTGTCCGGGATGGCCCTTCTCAGCCGTCATCCCCGGTGCCGCGATATGGGTATCCGTGCTCGCGACGACGCCGAACTTGAAAGGATTGGCACCGTGCTTGCTCGCGACGAGCAAACCCTGTTTCAATGCATCGCGCACGAAACTACCGGCCCCTGGAAGTTCCTCGGATACGAAGGCCGAGAATTTCGCGCCGAACCTGTCGTAGGGAAGCTTCTCGAAGCCACAAGCCTCATCATCAGACCAACCCGCGGCGGTGTCACACTCCGAATCGCCCTTGTGCTGCATCATCTCCACCAACGGCTCCCAGCGCGAACGCCGTTGCGCTTCGGCGACACCAATCGCCATGCCATCGTCGCCGGGCGATCGGACACCGGCGGATTGGAACATCAAGCCGCCCGAAAGGTTGGAGTTGTGCGGGATTGTGATCGCATCGCAGCCGGGCTTGCCGTCCACACATTCGGCTTGCAAGCGATCCCAGAGATCGACCGCGGACGGTGTGTCCACCCAGCTGACTGGCATGGTGGGGACCTTCTCGTTCCGGAAGATCACATTGCGATGAAGGTTCTGACCCTCACCGACCGTTCCTGTCCATTCGTATCCGACGAAGCTCGTGAAGCGACAAGCCGCCGAGCGGTCATAGGCCTCGTCCGCCGCATCCTGGACCTCTTGCCAGACGACCCCACGCTGCTCGGCGCACCGAGCACCTTCGTCCCCACACAAGCCCCATCGGCTCTTCAACACCATCGTGCGACCCGCGAGGAGCTTGAACGAAACCGATGGAAGGTGGCGATGGGCGATACAGATCGGGTGCCAATAGCCATCCAACTCCGGCGTCATGCAAACTCGCACCGAACCAAAGAGTTCGGCGTGGTCAGTGATCGCACTCCAGTCGAGAGGACGGTCGAGCTGGATCGTGCGTGTAGGCTGATCGTTCTCGTCGTAGGGCTGGATGCCCAAGGGCTCGCCCCTGGCGAATCGGTAGGCGTCGCGCGGTGTGTTGCGCGTATCCTGGGTGCTGGCATCGAACGAGTAGGCGGTATGCACATGAGAATCGCCGAAATAGGGTCGGCGCAGACGATCATGTTGCGTGCAGACCTCGCGAGTCTCGGTTCGCTCGAAGGACAAACCCGCAACCGGCAACGCGAGAATGAACAACCCTACCCACACTCTACCCACCATCAATCGAGCTCCCGGATCATCTCCACTGCAGCTTCGGCCAAGGCATCCACCTGGGCCTGGAAGGCGCCGGTGTCGGCGCTGGAGCCCATCACCCCCTTCAGGTAGCGGGCCAGTACGCCCTCCACGATTGCGGCCAGCCGCCAGTATTGGAACGCGCGGTAATAGCTCACCTTGGAGACATCGCGGCCGGTACGCTCGGTGTAGCGCGTCAGGAATTCCGCGCGGGTCGGGAAGCCCCCGCACGCGGTAGGCGAGATGGCGGCACCGCCGGCGGTCGGACCCTTCTCGCCAGGTTCCGTCCAGTTGTTCATGATGTAACCGACATCGGCGAGGGGATCGCCGAGCGTGCAGAGCTCCCAGTCGAGCACGGCTGCAACCCTTCCCTCGGCGAGAGAGAGCATGTTGCCCAGCCGATAGTCACCATGAACGATCGATGCACCGATCTGCTCGGGCATATGCGACTCGAGGGCGCCCGCCACCTCTTCCATCGACGCCAGCTCGCGCGTCTTGGTCTTCTCCCATTGCGTCCGCCAGCGCTTGATCTGGCGTGCCAGATAGCTCTCCTTCCGCCCGAGGTCACCCAGACCGATCGCGTCGGGATCCACGGCATGAAGATCGGTCAGCACCTCGATCACATGCTCCCCGAGCCGGTTCCGTGCGGGCTCATCGAGGATTCGTGCCGCGCCAGCAGCTTCCATCAATACGTGGCCCTCGACAAAAGCCATCACGTAGAAGGGCGCGTCGTTCACGCTCTCGTCCTGGCACAGCCCGAGTGCCGGAGGCACCGGCACGGATGTCGGCCCGACAGCCTTGATGATCCTGTGCTCCCGTCCCATGTCATGAGCCGTGGCGATCACCGCTCCGAGAGGTGGACGCCGTAGCACGAAGGTGTTCCCTGAAGAGTCCTCCACCTTGTACGTGAGGTTCGAGTGCCCCCCCGTGATCAGGGAAAACCGCAACGGCGGCTTCACGTCGGGGATGTGACCCTCGAACCATTCCGTCACGTTCTGGGCGCGAATGCCCTTGATCGGTTCTGCGTCCGTCATCGCCCGGTACGCTAGCAGCCTCTCGGGCTACCGGAACGTTCTCTCATTCCGCTCCGGGCTTCTCCCCGGCGAAGAACGCCCGCGGATTGTCCACCAACAGGCGCTCGATCTGCGCGTCAGTCACCCCCGCCTCCCGTAGCTGAGGAATGATCCGCTCGAAGAAATGGCTCGGGTTCCAGACCTTGACCACCTCAGCGACGATCTCTGGCGGGAAGGGCTGGCCCCGCCAGCACCACACGGAGTCATGGGACACGACCACGTGGCCGCCGGCACCGGCTTCCAGCACACGGATCAGAGAGCTGACCCTGTCCGCATCCGGGTGCAGGAGCTCGATGCCGAAACGATCGAATCCGAGATAGGACCCGCCGCGGACGAGCTGCATGTGGTAGGCATGGTCGGTCGTACCGCAGGAATGGCCGATCAGGATGCGATGGGGCGGAACACCGTTCTCGGTGAGGATGCGCTGCTGGGCGTCGCCCAGGCTGCCCTCGTCCGTGTGGGTCGTGATCGGCGCCCCGGTGGCCACCGAGGCCTTCGCAGCAGCCAGAAGGATGTCGTTCTCGTAGGGTGTGATCTCTCCCGTGCCGGTGGCGACCTTGATGATCCCAGCGCGCACGCCGGTTTCGCCGATGCCGTCGGTCAGCTCCTTCTCGAAGAGCTCAGCCATCGCATCGACGACCGGGGCAAACCCGGAGCGGAAGTGCCAGTAAGGCATCCCACCCTCGCTCTGCTTGTAGAGCCCGGTCGCACAGATGATCTGGAAACCCGTGCGTCCGGCCATCTCCGCCATGAATTCGACATCCCGCCCCAAGTCCGCGGGACAGGGGTCGAGCATCGAGACCACACCGTGGTCCCGGATCTCGGCGATCCGATCCGTGGCCACCGCACGCATCTCGTCGCGGCTCGGCCCCGGGTGGATCGTATCGGACTCCCAGCCCGGATGGCCGATCAACAGGTGCTCGTGCATCAGGGTGCGGCCCAGATCTTCGGGAGAAATGGGGCCGGTGACGGTCTGGATCTGCTGTGCCATGACGTGTTCCTCCGAGCGGGAGGATACACCGCTTCACGTCCAGCGATCGGTTACTCCGGCGTGACGTAGGCTGCGGTGATTCCGCCATCCACCAGGAAAGTGGCACCGGTCACGAAGGAGGACTCATCGGAGGCGAGGAAGACCACTGCCTGGGCGATCTCGCGGGCCTCACCGAAGCGGCCCATCGGAATGTGGACGAGCCGACGCTGCCGCTTCTCCTCGGTGTCCAGATACTTCATCAGCAGCTCCGTGCGCAACGGTCCTGGGCAGAGCGCGTTCACACGGATGTCCTCACGGGCGTGGATCACGGAGAGCTCTCGAGAGAGCGCCAGAACGCCGCCCTTGCTGGCGGTATAGGCAAGCTGGGGGGTCGCGGCACCGACCACCGCAACGAAGGACGCGGTGTTGATGACCGAGCCTCCGCCCGCCCGGCGCAGCGCGGGAATCCCGTATTTGCAGCCGAGGAACACGCCTTTCAGGTTGACGTTCATCGTCAGATCGAAGACCGCCTCTTCGGTGCTCTCCGCATCACCGTCATCGATATGGGAGATGCCGGCGTTGTTGAAGAGCACATGGAGTGCACCGAAGGAGCGCTCGGCGGCGGCCACCATCCGCTCGCAATCAGCCGCCTTCGAAACATCTGCCTGGACGAAGAGAGCCTCGGCACCGTCCTCACGCAGTCGCTCGGCGGCAGCCGAACCCTCGGTCTCATCCAGATCGGCGAGGACCACTTGCGCGCCTTCGGCCGCGAATGCGCGTGCCGTTTCGAACCCGATTCCCCGCGCACCGCCCGTCACCAGCGCGACTTTCTCAGCCAACCGTCCCGCCATCGTCTCCCGCCTAGCCACCTATCCGGTACATTTCGATGCGCTCACCGGCCTTGCGCGGCCCCGCCTTCCCGGAGCGTTCTTCCGAGTAGCGATCTTCACGCTTCGTCCAGGTGCCAGCAATCATCTGGCTCAATGTCGTGTCGCTCACGCCGGATCGCAACGGAGCCTTGAGGTCGCGTCCGCCCCTGGAAAACAGGCAGGTGACGAATTCTCCCTCCGCGGAGAGCCGCGCCCGGCTGCAGCCGCCGCAGAACGGCTCGGTCACCGACGCAATCAAGCCGATTTCGCCCGAGCCATCCCGATACCGATAGCGCCGCGCAACCTCGCCATCGTAGTTGGGATCGACGGGCTCGAGGGGCAGTACAGCATCGATCCGTTCGAGGATCTCGCGCGCCGGCACCACCTGATCGAGTTTCCACGCGTTCATCGTTCCCACGTCCATGAACTCGATGAAGCGCAGGATGTGGCCACTACCTCGAAAGTGGCGCGCGAGGGCAACGAGATCGTCCTGATTCACGTCCCGCTGCACCACGCAGTTGATCTTGACCGGCCCGAGCCCCGCGTCTTCGGCGGCCGCGATGCCCGCCAGAACCTGCCCGGGCTCCCCTCGCCCACCCGACGTGCGCTTGAAGACCTCCGGTCGGAGCGAATCGAGGCTGACCGTGACGCGTTGGAGGCCCGCCTCGGCGAGGGCTCCGGCCTGGTCGGGAAGCAGCACACCGTTGGTCGTGAGCGCCAGGTCCTGCAAACCGGGGATCGCAGCCAGGCCGGCGACCAGTTCGCTCAAGTTCGCACGCACCAGGGGCTCCCCTCCGGTGATGCGCAGCTTCGTCACGCCCAGCGAAACCGCCAGCCGTGCGACCCGGAGAACCTCCTCGAAACGCAAGATGTCCTTGCGCGGCAAGAAGCGGTAACCCTCGCCGAACACCTCGGCGGGCATGCAGTAGGCACAGCGGAAGTTGCAGCGGTCGGTGACCGAAATCCGGAGGTCGCGAAGCGGACGATCTCGGGTATCCAGAAGCTCGGGCTCCGCGCCGTTTCCACCTTGTCCGGTCAGTCCGAGTAGCCCCACTTCGCCTTGTTCTCCGCCACTTCCTCTGTAGAGGGCGTCGGATGCTCGATGACTTCGGGCACCTCGAAGGAGTCCTTATCACTGGAGATGTTGGCATTCTTCGCGACGTCGTCACCGAAGACTTCGGGAACGCGCTCATCCTCGAAGATCGCCTCCCACGGACACTCCGGCTCGCACACTCCGCAATCGATGCACTCCTCGGGATCGATGAAGAGTTGATTCGGAAAGGTGCTCTTGTCGTCACCCTTGTACTCATAAATGCAATCGACGGGGCAGACCTCGACACAGGCCGCATCCACACGGTCCTGGCAAAGACGCGTAATCACCCAGGGCATCTTCTCTCCTCAGATGTCTCACCAGGTCGGCTCACTCCGACCGGACTCTCGGCGGGCACCCATAGGGTCCCCAGCGGGCGGCGGAATCCTAACCTCTCCGGCGGACTTGGGGAAGGAATCTTGACTCTTTCGTCTTGTATTTCTACCCTGCCCGCCATGAGCGACACCCCGGCGCACGCCCGTATCCAGTCCCTGGTCGATGACAGCCCGGTGGTCCTGTTCATGAAGGGTCACCGCCAGATGCCCCAATGCGGCTTCTCTGCCCAGGTCGTCCAGATCCTGGACTCGCTGATCCCGGACTACACGACCGTGAACGTGCTCGAAGATCCTGAGGTCCGGCAGGGCATCAAGGATTATTCGAACTGGCCCACGATTCCCCAGCTCTACGTTCGGGGCGAATTCGTGGGCGGCTGCGACATCATCACCGAGATGTACCAGTCCGGCGAGCTCGAGCCGCAACTGCGCGGCGAGGGCTGAGCCGGCCCGCGCCAGGATCCAACCGATGGATCCCCATGCTGCCACCCCTCCTGTGGTCTTCGATGTCGGCGACGAGGGCTTCGTCACCGACGTGCTGGAAGCCTCTCGCCAGGTCCCGATCGTGGTCGACTTCTGGGCACCCTGGTGCGGCCCGTGCAAGGCGTTGGGACCGCTCCTCGAGCGGCTCGCCCGCGAATCCGGAGGCGCATTCCGCCTGGCCAAGGTGAACGTGGACGAGGCACCCCAGGTGGCCGCCCAGCTGCAGGCCCGCAGCATCCCGCTTGTGATGGGCTTCCGAGATGGCCGAGCCGTGGCCGAGTTCGTCGGTGCCCAGCCCGAGAGCGCCGTGCGCCAGTTCCTGGCCAAGCTCCTGCCAAGCGAGGCCGATCAGCTCGCGACCGAAGGCGCCGACCTGCTGACCGGTGGTCAGCCCGAGGCCGCAGAGCCGCGTTTCCGTGCCGCCCTCGCTGCCCAGGATCGGCACCCTCGGGCGCTGCTCGGTCTGGCCCGCGTCCTCGCCGACCGCGGCGAAGCCGAGGCCGCATTGGCCGAACTCGATCAGTTGACGTTGGCGGACCCGGACGTCGAGCACGAAGCCGAACATCTGGCTGCCGAGATCCGCACCCAGATCCATGGCCCGGGTGATGGCATTGCCGACACCGCAGCTCTCCAGGCGAAACTGGACACCAACCCGGACGATCTGGCCGTCCGCCTCGATCTGGGCCGCGGGCTTGCTGCCGCGCACGACTACGAGCCCGCCTTCGAAGCCCTCCTGGAGGTCATCCGGCGAGATCCCGACTTCGCTGACCAGGCCGCCCGCAAGACCATGCTCGACCTGTTCGAACTCCTCGGAAACGAACACGACCTCACCCACCACTACCGCGCCGCCCTGGCCCGCACCCTCTTCCGCTAGCCGCAACAGAGGGACGCTCCTCGATTGCGTACCCTTGGGGGGATGGTGACCGGGTTCATCCTCCAACCGACCTACCGCATTCGGAGTGGGGTTCCAGTGGTGCAGCTGTACGGGCGGCTCGAGGGAGGCGAGCCGTTCCTGGTCGAGGATGACCGGTTTCGTCCGTATCTGTTCGCGGCACCGCGGGCTGTGGAGGAGCTGGCAATGCGACGGGGGATTCGCATTTCCGAGACGGAGCTGCGCGATCTCCGCGGGGAACCGGTCGTGCGGATCGAGGTGGAGACGCCTGGAGAGATCCCGATCATTCGCGATCGATTGGTCGATCGTGGCATCCCAGCGCTCGAATCCGATGTTCGCTTTCCGTATCGCTACCTGATCGACCACGACATCCTGGCGACACTCGCGATCCACGGGGAGTCCGAGCGGGTACCGCTGGGCGCTGGCGCGCCGGACCTTCTCCTCTTCAAGAATCCGGCGATCGAGGCCGCAGACGCTCGGCCGGAACTCACCACGCTCTCGATCGACATCGAGACCTCGGCCGATGCAAAGCTCGTCTTCTCGGTATCCCTGGTCGGCTGCGGCGGCGAGGAAGTACTGCTCATCGCCGAGCGTCCCGTGCACGGTGCCACGGTGGTTGCCGACGAAGCCGAGCTGCTGCTGCTGACACTGGAACGCATCCGCGCGCTCGACCCCGACGTGCTGCTCGGCTGGGCGGTGGTCGATTTCGACTTGCGCGTCCTCGCCAACCGCGCGGAGGCCCACCGGATTCCGTTCTTCTTGGGCCGCACCAATGAGACGGTGCGCTTCCAGCGAGATCCGGGCTTCACCCGCCAATCGCGCGCCGAAGTGCCGGGCCGCATGGTGCTCGACGGGATCCCGCTGGTCCGCGACGCGCTGCGTCTGCCGGACTACCGGTTGGAGACCGTCGGCCAGCACGTGCTCGGCCGCGGAAAGAAGATCGATCAGACTGCACCGAACAAGGCCCAGGAGATCTTCCGCATGTGGCGCGAGGATCCGGAATCGCTGGCGGCTTACAACCTGGAAGACGCACGACTGGTACCCGAAATCCTGGAGCACGAGGGCCTGCTCCAACTCACCTGCGAACGCAGCCGCCTGGCGGGCATGCAGCTCGATCGCGTCGGCGCGAGCATCGCTTCGTTCGATCGGGTCTATCTCCCGGAGCTTCGCCGCCGCGGGCTCGTGGCACCCAGCGTCGACAGCGAGCGCAAGAGCGCACGGATCCAGGGCGGCGCATTGCTCGAACCCGATCCTGGCATCTATCGGAACGTGGCAGTGCTCGACTTCAAGAGCCTCTACCCGAGCCTGATCCGCACCTTTCATCTCGACCCACTCGCCCATGCACGCGCGGCGGAGAGCGACCCGGCCGCACCGAACGGTGCTCGCTTCTCACGAGACGAAGCCATCCTCCCGGACGTGATCAGGCATTTCATGGAACGCCGTGATGCCGCCAAGGCTCGCGGTGATCGCCACGCCGACCAGGCCATCAAGCTCATGATGAACGCAATGTTCGGCGTGCTCGGCGCCGCTTCCTGTCGATTCTTCGACCCTGACATCGCCAATGCCATCACCGGCTTCGGCCAGCAGACACTGCACTGGACGAGGGATGCGTTCGAGGAGACCGGGCACCGGGTGTTGTATGGCGACACGGATTCGGTATTCGTCGAACTCCCAGAGGGCCTCGAAGCCCTGCGCGCCCACGCACTGGCGCTGGAACTCAGGGAGCGGGTCGAGAACCGCATCGCAGAACGCATCCGCGACACCTACGGACTGGAACCCCAACTGGTCCTCGAGCTGGAGAAGATCTTCACACGACTCATGCTTCCCCGCGTCCGCAGCGGGCGATCCGGAAGCAAGAAACGCTATGCCGGATGGATCGGAAGCAAGGACGACGGCGAACTGGTCATCGTCGGCCTCGAGAGCGTGCGGCGAGACTGGCCGGACGTGGCGCACCGCCTCCAGCAGGGCATGCTCGAGCGCCTGTTCACGGACCGGGAGGTGGTACCCTTCGTCGCGCAGCTGGTGAAGCAGGTTCGCGCCGGCACTCTCGATTCCGAGCTCATCTACGCGAAGCGTCTGCGCAAGGGCGCTCTCGACAACTACAAGACCAACGCCCCGCACGTGGTCGCCGCCCGCAAGCTAGGCCGTCGGGTCGGCTCGACCATCCGCTACGTGATCACCCGGAGAGGCCCCGAACCCACCCCGCCGGGCACCACGATCCCAGAGGACCTGGACCGAAGCCACTACGTGGAAAAGGTCCTGCGCCCGGTTGCCGAAGCCATCTTCGAACTGACCGACCACAGCTTCGACGAAGCCATCGGAAACCCGACCCAGATGAGACTACTCTGTTGAGACAGATGTCAAGATAGGGGCCAGGCACTTTTGTTAAGTTG
>JAAELW010000527.1 GCA_024226235.1 bacterium | reverse complement strand
TCGGCCTTCACCGATCCTGATACAGGAATGCGTCCGGTGTCGTCTTCGGCATTCGGACGCGCGGGAACGCGCCGAGGGCGAAATCCTCGAAGCTCCCCTGAAGGACGAGCTGCACGGGGAGGATCGATTCGCGGCCGCGTACCAGGCCGTAGCGCTCGCGCATGCCGAGGAAGGTGTAGTCGGATTCGGCGTGGGGCCGGCCGTCGGCGCGTTCCAGGCTACGCAGCCGGGCGCGTTCGAAGTAGAGATCCCGGTCTGCATCGTGCTCGACCCGGGCATCCCGGTCAGTGAGCAACGTGTGCAGCGTCGCCTCTTCCAACTGGGCTACGAGTCGGGCCATGCGCTCTTCTGAGACACGCCGCCGCTGGCGCTGCGGCGGTTGGCTGGGTCGTCCGTCGAGCATTGCGATCTCGAGGACGCGTTCGCCTAGCAGGGTCACGCCCTCGGGGTGGAGCTCACCGTTGTCGGGCTCTTCGTCCAGCAGGGCGGGGCGGAGGGCCAGGCCCTCGGGCCCGGCCACGTCCGGATTCTCGAGCAGGAAGCCGCGGCTGATCCGGATGTGCTGACTGGTGGCAGTGCGAAGCTCCTCCCGTGCGGCTTCGCCAGCCTTCTGGCCACCCTCGGTTCCCGCAAACCGGCGGGCTGCGTCCTGAAGCAGACGAATGCGTACATCGCGACGCTTCTCTTTGAGGGAAGCGTCGTAGGCCTGATCGCCTGCAGCCTCCAGCAACTCCGCCAGTTCGCCAGGGCTACTGCCGGGGGCGGTTTCCAGCAGTGTCAATGCGCCGACTGCGTTGCCACGCCCGCGTTCGAAGTCTACGAGCCAGCGCCTGGTCTGTTCGGTGTGAGAGCCCGCCGGTTCGCGTTCGAGGGTTCGGCGGGCCAGCACGGCGGGGCCGCCCAGCGGCGGCGACTCGAACGGCGCCTGGAGCAGTCGCATCGGCAGTCCGATCAGCACGGTGACCGTCGTCGGGATTTCGACGACGTACTCGAGCCAGCGCGGCAGGTTCCGGTCTCGTGGCCCATCCATCAGCGGGCCGAAGAGCATCGCTCGGATCCGCTCGCTGCGTATCTTTGCGAGGGCGTGCTCGAACCCACGGTACGGGTTCATCTCGTAGCTGTCCCACTCGCTCCGGGCATAGCGGACCATGCCAGAGCTGAGGTTGTCTTCTGCCGCGAGCTGCTCGATGAGCTCCCAGCGTTCCCCCTGGACGCCGCGAGAGCCGGCCGCAAGAGCCAGGATGTAGCGAGCTTCGCCGGCCAGCGGCGCGTCGGGGCCTTCGGCCAGGATCTCCCGGGCCAAGCTGGCGGCATCGGAGAGGCTGCGGTCCGAGGGTTTCAGGAGTGCTCGGGCCAGTTCGGCTTGTCGGCCCGCATCGGCCAGTGCCCCCGGGGCCGAGGCCTCGGCTCGCACCCGATCGGCACGCCACGCGGCCACACGCTTCGATGCAATCGAGTTGATTTCCGTCGCCTCCGGATCCTCGGGGGCATAACGCAAAGCCCTTCTTGCATACGCGGCAGCCAGCATCGGCGCGCCCGCGTCCAGGGCCTTCCGCCCATTTCGCACCTCGAGGTCGCGTCGGGTCTGGCTCCAGCGCAGCTGTGCCTCATGAATCTCTTTGAGCAGCTCCCGCGCCTCCGGCGCTCGTGGGTTCTCTCGGACGAAACGCTTCCAATGGGCCAGGGCCTGGCGCTCGCCGGTCGTGAGTTCGTCTTCCAGGTGCTCTGCCAGTGCGATGTGGATGACCGATTGGGCCAACCGGTAGGGCAGCAGCACTCCGCCGACCGAGCGACCCATCGACTCCATCATCGAATTGGCCACCCTGCCGTAGCGGAAGATGAAGCGATCTCGCAGCCGTTGCCGGGCCAGCGCCAGCGGATCGTCTTCGACTTCTTCTGTCACCCGCTTTCGCAGAGCCGCAGGTATGTCCGAACGCTCGAGCAGCGCACGGCTCGCCACGCGCCGGACGCGGGAATCCGCGATCGTCGCGTTTCGCGCGTCCAGCGCGTAGGGAAGAAGCCCGCTGGGCGCTCTTCCTGCGGCAAGCAATTCCCCGTCCATGTCCGAGATCCGGCCCAGGCTGCGCTCGAGGGCCGCCCCATCGTCCAGCAACACCTCCGCGGCCAGGTCCCGTGCGGAGCGGTCCATGTCATCGGGGACATAGGGTGCCAATGTGGGAAGCGGCTCGAGCGGATCGATCGACGGCGTGAGTGTTCCCACGCAGCCACCTAGCATCAGTGCGAGGGGAGCCAGCAGGAGGATTTTCAAGGTGAAAACCGATCGCGGTCGATCTTGAGCATGAATGCCAAGAATGCCTCCAGCCTGCGTGCGGCTTCGATCTTTTCAGGGGCACCGTCCTGGTTCGACACGGCCTCGTACATGCGCGCCGCGGCTTCCACCAGCTCCTCGAAGTGGGGCGGGTCGAAGCTCAGGCTCTCCGGCGGATGCGTCTGCACGTACTCCACGGCAAGCTCCGCGTACAGATCTCCGAGCGCGAGCAGGTGGCTGTTCGTGTTCTTGCTCTCCCGATGTGTGACGACGAGCTGTTGAATGGCGGCCAGCGCTCGGACGTCGCCTTCGGGATGGAGACGCCGGATGTCCGCCATGAAACGCGCCAGGTCCAGATCCGTGCGCTCGATCTCCTCCTCGATCACCGCTGCGTAGTGGCTGCCTCCTGCGTCCGCGAGCAAGGCTTCGAGCAGGGCTCGCCGGCGCTCGAAGGCTGGGAGGGCCGTGTCGCGATCCACCGCGGTTCCGTCACCCAATGGCTTGATGTGGGCGGCTTCATCGAGTGCCTGACAGATCGCCGCGCTGCGCAGGGATTCCTCCCGCAACGGGCCGTCGCGGTCAGCCGCGCGCCCGTAGCTGACCGCAGCGAGATCGAAGGCTCGGATGCGCTCGAGAGCACGCCCCTTCGAGAACGCGATCACGTCGTCCAGCGTGCCGGCGCGAAGCGCATCTGCGTGAGCCGTCTCCAGGTTCTCGAGACGCAGAAGGGAGGCGCGGTAGACATTGCGGCCCGTGAAATCCCTGGCCGGAGCGAAACGGTAGGTGTCGTCGGGGACATGTCGTCTCAGCACGGCCACGACTTCGAGCACGCTCTGGGTGGGGCGATAGCGGGGGTCGGGTTCGGGCGTGCCAGCGCAGCCCAGCAAGGTGATACCCGACGCAAGTACTGCCGCGGCCGTCAGGAGCGCCGCACCGGCGCCTCTCACGACTCCCGGTTTCGTGCTGCGACGACGTTGAGCATCTTTTCCGTGGCGATCACCGCTGCCGCCAGCTGATCCGAATCCACTGCCAGGGTCGAGAACGACTCCTCGCCTGTATCACCTCGCCAGGTGATCAACGTCTCGACCAGTGCGCTGGTCCGTCCACCGGGCGGGATGCGCACCCGGAAGTCCTGGAGTCGGGGTACCTCGATGCCGAGTTTCTTCGCGGCCTTCTTCAGTGCGTTCATGAACGCGTCGTAGCCGCCGTCGCCTCCAGCCTTGGCGGATACGGTTTCACCCAGGTAGGCCAGCGCTACGCTGGCCCTCGGCGAGGCGTCACTCGCTACAGCGACCTCGTAGCGTTCGATCCGCAGCAGGTGCTCCCGCGGTGTCTTGAGCACGTCGGCGATGATGAAGCGCAGGTCTTCGGGCACCACCGTGTGCTTCTTGTCCCCGAGCTCGACGATCCGTGCGAGCACCAGATCGCGTTCCTTCTCCTCCAGCTCGATGCCGAGTTGGGCCAGGTTCTGGTCGAGAGAGGCCTTGCCCGAGAGCTTGCCGAGTGCATAGCGCCGTTTGCGTCCGAAACGGGTCGGAACGAGCCGGCTCTCGTAGAGGTCGCCTTTCGCGTCGCCGTCCGCGTGGATGCCCGCTGTCTGCGTGAAGACATCGCGCCCGACGATCGGCGTATTCGCCGCCACCTCCTTGCCGCTGAAGATCTCCACGAGACGCGAGACACCCACCAGTCGCGATTCGTTCACTCCGGTGATGAAGGGCCCATGATCGTGGAGCGCGGCGACTGCTTCGGAAAGCCGTGCGTTGCCGGCCCGCTCGCCCAATCCATTCACGCTGGTGTGGATACCGCGGGCGCCAGCTTCCACCGCAGCAAGAACGTTTGCTGTCGAGAGCCCATAGTCATTGTGACAGTGGTACTCGAAGTGGATGTCCGGGAAACTCGCGACCATCAGGTCGACTCCGCGCCGAACGTCTCGCGGCGCCTGGATGCCGAGCGTATCCGCCAGGAACACGCGATCCACCCGCTGCTCGCCGAGCGCCCTCAGCATTGCGAACACGTATTCTGGGCTATCCGCCACGCCGCTCGACCAGTCTTCCAGGTAGATGTTCGTGCGCACGCGGCGCTTTCGTGCGTAGCTGAGGGTTTCCGCGACCTTCTTCCTGTGCTGCTCCGGAGCCATGCGCAGCTGGGTCGTGCAGTGGTGCTCAGAGCCTTTCACCAACAGGTTCATCACCCGGCCGCCCGTTTCGAAGAGCCAGTCGACGCTCTTCGTGCCATCGCAGTAGCCGAGCATCTCGACCCTGCGCAGCAGGCCGGCGCGTTTTGCCCAGCGGCAGATCTTGCGGGCGGCCTCCCGTTCCCCCTCCGAAACCCGGGTCCCCGCGATTTCGATCCGATCCACGCCCACGTCCGCCAGGAGCGCGCGGGCGAGCTGGAGCTTTTCCTCCGGGGTGTAGGCGATCTCCGGCGTCTGCTCGCCGTCCCGCAGGGTGGTGTCCATCACTTCGATCTGCCATCTGTCGGCATTCCGGCTGGGCAATTCGTTCACTCCGTCGGACCCTCCGCGAACGGTAGACTCTACCCATGTCAGAAGACTCCCGCCCCGCACCGGGCGGCTACGAAGGCGTCGTTGGCCCGAATGAGGACGGCTGGCGGCTGGATGCATACCTGGCGGCCTCGCTGGGGATTTCCCGGGCGCGGGCCCGGCGTGCGCTGGCTCGGGGCACCGTCACCTGGCGGGAGCGTCCGGCCGGGCTCGACGCGAAGGGTGCGCCGATTGCCGAGGGCGACCGGATCCAGGTGGTGAGAGAGCCCGATCCCAGCGAGGCCCTGCCCCTGGCCGAGCCCGATGCGCCACTCGAGATCGTGGCGTCCGGTGACGGATGGGTGGCCCTCGACAAGCCAGCAGGCACGCCCGTGCACCCTCTCGAGGTCGATGAGGGTGGGTCGCTGGCCAATGCGCTGATAGCGCGTCACCCGGAGCTCCAGGGTGTGGGCGAAGGCGGCTTGCGCAGCGGCGTCGTCCACCGGCTCGATGTCGACACTTCCGGTGTATTGCTGTTTGCCCTTCGAGAGGATGCATGGCAGCGGCTTCGCGAGGCGTTCCGGAGCCACAAAGTCGAGAAGACCTACCTGGCGATCGTGGCCGGGCGGCTCGAAGGTGAGGGTGAGCTGGCCTTGCAGCTGAGCGTGGGGCGCCACCGCCCCGCAAAGGTCCGCGTCCTTTCAAAGGATGACGCCCGTCCCGGCCGCGGTCGTCCGACCCGTACGCGCTGGCGCTCACGGGTCGCCGGCGACGAAGCCAGTCTGGTCGAGGCCTGGCCGGCCACCGGCTTCTTGCATCAGATCCGCGTGAGCCTGGCGCACCTGGGCCACCCGATCCTGGGTGACTCTCGCTATGGCGGGCCGGAGCACCCGCTGGCGCCGCGTCAGATGCTCCATGCCCGGCAGCTTCGATGGAAGGACGTGGAGGCCGGTTGCGAGCCGCCTGCCGATTTCGCTGCTGCGATCCGCCGGCTCGGATTGGAAGACTGAGCGGTCTCTGCAAGCGCCCGGACCTAAGTCTCTGCAAGCGC
>JAAELW010000526.1 GCA_024226235.1 bacterium | reverse complement strand
TGAACACTCGCTCAAGGCAATCCTCGAGTGCGATACCTACAGCGAGGCGAGCGCTTTCATGCACCTGCTCGCCGAGGGAAACATCCTGACGATGTTCCGCTTCAGCGAGTTCATCTCTCCAACTGCCCTCGACAAGCGCATGTTCCAGCTCGTCATGCAGGACGAGGCCCGCCACGTTTCGTATGGCCTCCAGCACCTCAAGTGGATCGTCGACAAGGCACCGGAACGCCGGGAGCAACTGCACGCGGCCCTCGATGAGGCGGAGAACTTCAGCCTGAAGCAGTTCGACTCGGCGCTATTCGAGGCGATGATCGTGCTCGCGGGCAAGGGCACGAAACCGGACCAGATCAAGAAGGGCGTCGAGATCGTCGGCACGCTGCAGATCAAGCAGGTCGAGGAGTACTTTCAGCGGCTGCAGCGCGCCGGATTCGGCGAGCGCATCGAAAGGAGCAAGTTCCGTGATTTGCTTGCGGCCGTGTCGCTGAGGCAGCAGGATCCCGCACTACCTGCCTGAACCCGGAAGGCGGGCGCAATCAGATGCTGCGCCGGGCCCTCCGGCGCTCGGGAGGGGAAGATGTCGTTCGCAGATCAGGTGGTGTTCGTGACCGGAGGCGGAAGCGGCATGGGGCGGCTCGCCGCCCAGCGCATGGCCGACGCCGGCGCGAAGGTCGCCGCCGTCGACATCAACGAGGCGGGGCTCGCCGAGACCGCGGAGGGGCGCCTGGGCATCCACACCTGGCGTCTCGACGTCACCGACAACCAGGCGGTGCTCGCTACGGTGAAAGAGGCCGAGGACCGCCTCGGCCCCATCGATCGCGTCTACAACGCGGCCGCCATCATGCCCACCGGGCTGCTGATGGACCAGGACACCGAGACGATCCTGCGCATCATGGAGATCGACTACAACGGAGTGGTCCACATCGCCAAGGCTATCCTTCCGGGGATGCTCGAGCGCGGGCGCGGCGACCTGATCAACTTCGCCTCGATCGCCGGTTGGGGCCCGAGCCTGCACTTTGGCGCCTACAACGCGGCGAAGTTCGCGGTGGTGGCCTTCAGCGAGGTCCTCCACCACGAGAACCGGGGTAAGGGTGTGCGCATCATCGCTGTCTGCCCGCCGCCGGTGGCCACTCCGCTGCTCGAGCAGGCGACGTCGAAGCCCAAGATGCTCGAGCAGGGCAAGCCGATCTCACCGGGCCACGTCCTCGACGCGATCGAGCGGGATCTCGCCAAGGGAAAGGCGTTCTGTTTCCCGAATGCCCAGACGAAGTTCGCGCAGGTCATGCGCCGGCTCGTACCTGGGCTGCTGTGGTCGACGGTGCACCGGGTCGAGGGCCAATAGTTGCCCCCGCACGGATCGCTGTGCGGGGAGAAGTGTGGATTGGGCGAGTTTCGTCCCGATCGAAGCACCGGCGCCACGAAGGTCATGATGACCGCACAGGCCTATTAGTCATGGAAGGGCCGCTGTCCGGATTCCGAGTCATCGATCTGAGCGAGATGGTCTCCGGCCCGCTCGCATCCATGATCTTGGCCGACCAGGGTGCCGAGGTGATCAAGGTCGAACCGCCGGGCCACGGCGAGCAGGCCCGCCAGATCGTCAGCTACCGCGCGGGTATGGCGGCCCTCTACGCGAACTGCAACCACGGCAAGCGTTCGATCGGCCTGAATCTGAAGATGGGCGAAGGCCTCGAGATTCTCCACGAGTTGGTGCGTGGCGCCGACGTCTTCGTGCAGAACTGGCGGCCGGGTACCGCCGAGCGGTTACGCATCGGCGAGAGTGACCTGCGGGAGATCAACCCGGACCTCGTGTATGCCTCGGTGACCGGCTACGGGGATGATGGTCCCTATGCGTCGCGCCGCGGCTATGACCCCATCTTCCAGGCGCTGACCGGCTACGTCAGTGCCCAGACGAACCCCCAGATCCCGATTCCGGACCTCGTCCGCAACGCGGTCGTCGACAAGGCCACCGCTCATCAGCTCGCCCAGGGCATTACGGCTGCGCTACTGGCACGGGAGCGCGGAGCCCGGGGCCAGCATGTGCGCGTGGCAATGCTCGACGCAGCGCTTTCCTTCTTCTGGCCCGATGGCATGATGCGGCACACCCTGGTGGGCGAAGGCGTAGAGAACCCCATGGCTCCCGGGGAGCGCTTTCAGATGTTGGCGACATCCGACGGTCAGCTCGTTACGTGGATGGGCACCTCAGACCAGATGCGCGATGGGCTACGCGCAGTCGGCCGTGCCGACCTGGCGGAGGATCCGAGTCAGCGCGGCCGCCGCATGCTCGAAGAGGCGAATCAGCAAGCCAGAGCCGAGGCGATGAACGAAGCCATCGCCAAGCTGACGACTGCGGAGGCCTACGAGCGATTCGTGGCTCACCAGGTGCCGGCGGCGCCGATCCTGACGCCTTCCGAGGTGTTCGAAGACCCGCAGATCGTCCACAATGGAGGTGTGCTCGAGGGTGAGCACCCGGTGTACGGGAGGTACCGCAGGGCTCGGCCGCCGCTTCGCTTCTCCAAGACGCCGTGCAAGGAGACGGCTGCCTCGGCGCTCTATGCCGAGCACACGGACGAGATACTCTCGGAGCTGGGCCATGATGCGGCGGATCGCGAGTGTCTGCGCGAGAAGGGTGTGATTCCAGTACCTCGGTCGTAGGCGTCGCGGCGCCTGCAGGGATGATAGGGTGCGACGATGGACTTCTCTTTCGACTCCGAGCTCGAGAACATCCGAGGCGAGACGCATCGTCTGGCCCACCGGTTCGACGACGACTATTGGCGCGCTCGAGAAGAGAAGCACGAGTTTCCGTGGGACTTCTACAATGCCTTCGCCAAGCAGGGCTGGATCGGGGTCATCGTTCCGGAGCAGTACGGTGGCGCCGGCATGGGCCTCATGTCCGCAGCCGTACTGCTGGGCACGGTCGCCCACAGCGCCGGCGCTCAGAATGCAGCCTCTGCACTCCACATCTCGATCTTCGGCATGGGCCCGGTCATCCACCACGGCTCCGAGGAGCTGAAGCGGCGAACCCTTCCGCCTACGGCAACCGGTGACCTCCACGTCTCTTTTGGTGTCACTGAAGATGATGCAGGCACGGACACTTCGCGCATTCGAACCTTTGCGCGTCGCGATGGATCGCGCTGGATCGTCAACGGCAAGAAGATCTGGAACACCAAGGCGCAGCAGGCCTCGAAGTGCCTGCTGCTTGCGCGCACCACTCCCCGAGAGGAGTGCGCCAAGCCGCTCCATGGCATGACGCTCTTCTTGGTCGACCTGGATCCGAAACACGTCGAGATCCGCCCGATCGACAAGTGCGGCCGCAACGCGGTCAATTCGAATGAACTCTTCATCCACGACCTGCCAGTCGACGATGCGGATGTCGTCGGTGAGGTCGGCCAGGGCTTCCGATGCCTGCTCGACGGACTCAACCCCGAGCGGATCGTGCTGGCCGCCGAATCGGTGGGGATCGGGCGCCAGGCTCTCGACAAGGCGGTGCACTACGCCAAGGAGCGCGTGGTCTTCGACCGCCCCATCGGCATGAACCAGGCGATCGCGCACCCGCTTGCGGATTCGTACGCCGAGCTCGAAGCCGCAGAGCTGCTCTGGCAGAAGGCGGCCTGGGCCTTCGACGCTGGCGAGAACGTCGGCCCGCTGGCAAACATCGCCAAGCTTCGGGCCAGCGAAGCAGCCTTCAGAGCCTGCGATCGCGCCATGCAGACCTTCGGCGGTATGGGCTACGCGAAAGAGTGCAACGTGGAGCGGTACTGGCGCGAGTCACGCATGTCACGCATCGCGCCCATCTCCAACGAGATGATCCTGAACTTCGTGTCCGAGCACGTACTCGGACTGCCCCGCAGCTACTGACGCCGCCGCCCCTGGGTTCAGAGCGGGGCCGATTCTCAGCTCAGCTGCTCGAGAAAGGCGAGGATGCGTGCGCCGACCTCGGGCGCGTGACTGCGGTGCACGTGGTGTCCGGCGCCGGGGACGATCATCGATTCGACAGCTGGAACGCGCTCTTCCAATACTCCGAGCGCACTGTGGTACTGCACATCGCGCTCGCCGCAGATCTGCAGGACCGGAATGTTGAGCTTCTCGAGATTCGCCATCACGAGGTCATCGTGCATCTCGGCCATTCTCAGCGCGGCGTCCGGCGCGTCGAATCGTCCAGCCCGCTGGTGGACATTCTCGTTCCAGCGCTCTCGCTTGGCGGGTGAACGGAAGCCCGGACCTGTCGCAATCAGCACAAGAGCGCGAATCCGCTCGAGGTTGCCCACGCATCGATATTGCGACAGGTAACCGCCAAGCGAGTGACCGATCAACACCACGTCGCGACCGGCCGCGGTGATCATCGATTCGAGATCCTCCAGCGCGATCTGCAGCGAGTACTCCGATTCCGAGGCCGGCCGGGCGGAGCGCCCGTGACCGAGCAGATCCCAGGACCAGGTCTCGTTGTATTCGGACAAGATCGGGCGGAGCTCGGTCCAGGTCGCCGCGGAGTCACCGAAACCGTGGGTGAGCACGAGCGGATCACCGGCGCCGTGGCGTTCGATCGCAATCCGCTCCTCTCCGCGGCTGACATCCGGGTCGGACATGGACGCACCCTACTCCTGGAAGGCCGCGAGGATCAACTTCATCTCGTCGGAGATCTTGGTGGCTATGGTGTAGCCCTCGGGGTTGCGAATCTGCTCGATGTTGGCCTGGATCTCCTCGGCACTGATCTTCGCTCCCTTGCCCGCGAAGTAGCCGGGGGCGAGCCCCAGGAAGATCCGAGCAAAGCGCCCTCCGCCCACCGAGTAGATCTCGTGGGTCTGCTCGCAGGCCTCGGAGGCGAGATAGGTGACCAGGGGCATCACGCACTCGGGAGAAATGTGCTCCGCCAATGCGTCCGTCGTGATGTCCTCGTTCAGGCGAGAGAGCGCCAGGGGTGAGATGACGTTGCTCCGGATGTTGCTCTTCTTGCCCTCCACCGCGAGCACGTTCGAAAGGCCCACCAGGCCCATCTTCGCCGCGCCGTAGTTGGCCTGGCCAAAGCCCCCGTAGATGCCCGCCGCGGACGTGGTGAACACGAAGCGGCCATACCCGTTCTTTTTCATGATCCGGAATGCGGGCTGGGAGACGAAGAATGCACCCTTCAAGTGCACGTCCAGAACGATTTCGAGTTCTTCGGCGCTCATCTTGACGAAGGATTTGTCGCGCAGGATGCCGGCGTTGTTGATGACGACGTCGACCTTGCCGAAGTGGTCCACCGCAGTCTTCACTATGGCCTCACCGCCTTCGGGGGTGGCCACCGAGTCGTAGTTGGCAACGGCGGTGCCACCGGCCTCGGTGATCTCCTTCACCACTTCGTCGGCCATGGACGAGCCACCACCGGTTCCGTCCAACGCGCCGCCCAGGTCATTGACGACCACCTTGGCGCCGCGCTTGGCAAAGTCGAGCGCGTAGGTCTTCCCGAGGCTTCCGCCGGCTCCGGTGACGATTGCGACGCGATCATCGAAGCGGATCTCACTCATTCCCGAGCTCCTTCGCGGTGTTCCGAGGGAGGCAACTTCACACGCGTTCGATGATAGTCGCTGTTCCCATTCCCCCTCCAGTGCACATCGCCACGAGGCCGGTGGAGAGATCGCGGCGCTCGAGTTCGTCGAGGACCGTTCCGATGAGCATCCCGCCGGTGGCGCCGATGGGATGACCGAGCGCCATGGCGCCGCCGTTCACGTTCAGCTTGTCCCGATCGACGCCGGTCTCTCGCAGGAACTTCAAGACCACCGCCGCGAAGGCCTCGTTGACCTCGAAGAGATCGATGTCGTCGAGGGTCATGCCCGCCTTCTTCAAACAGCGTTGGCTGGCCGGAGCGGGCGCCGTCAGCATGATCACGGGTTCGGTTCCCGCGACAGCGGTCATCACGATCCGGGCGCGGGGCTTCATGCCGTGTGCCTTGGCGTACTCCGGCGAAGCGACGAGCACCGCCGAGGCGCCGTCGACCACACCGGAGGAATTTCCGCCGTGGTGGACGTGCTCGATCTTCTCGAGCTGGGGATACGCGAGCAGGGCGGTTTCGTCGATGCTCAGCGCTTCACCTTCCGACTTGTGCGCCCCCATGGCGGCGAAGCTGGGCTTGAGACCCGCCAGATCCTCCATGGTCGTCCCCGGTCGCGGGAACTCCTCGTGATCGAGGGCCAGGCTGCCGTCATCGTGATGAATCGGGACCAGCGCCTGATCGAAGCGGCCGTCGCGGATGGCCGCATCGGCTCGCGCCTGGCTGGTGGCTCCGAGTTGATCGCACTCTTCGCGAGTGAAGCCTTCGATGCTTGCGATCAAGTCGGCGGAGATGCCCTGGGGCACGAGCGCGTACTGTTCTTTCAAGTGGTCGTTGTTGGCGGTGAACCCATCGACGTGCAGCGGAGCGGGGCGCGACATCGATTCCACGCCACCGGCGACCACGAGATTCTGGAAGCCGGCACGCACCCCCATGGCAGCGAAGTTGACCGCCTGCTGGCCCGAGCCACAGTAACGATTGAGAGTCACGCCGGGAGCATCGAGGGACCAGCCTGCATCGAGTGCAGCCAGGCGCGCGATGTCCATCGCATGGTCGCCGCTACCGCTGGCGTTTCCCATGACCACGTCGTCAACATCGGCGGTGTCGAATCCGTTTCGCTCCTGCAGTGCATTCAGCACCTGTGCGAGCACGCGCTGGGGGTGTATTTCGTGAAGCGCCCCGGTCTTCTTTCCCTTGCCGCGGGGAGAGCGCACCGCGTCGATGATCCAGGCTTCCTGATCCATGTCGAGTTCCTCCGAATGGGTGCGTCATCCGTGGCATTTGTTTGGCCGGTTCGATCTAACTATGATACTAATTACCGACACGAGCAAGGGCTCGCGACGAGGTCTTCGGAATGCGTGGATCGAACCGGACGAGCGATGAGACCGGGCTCCTCTTCGAGAAGCAGGACGGGATCGCGACCTTCACCCTCAATCGCCCGGCGGCGCGCAACGCCCTCACGGCCGACATGTTCATCGAGATGGAGCGGATCCTGATCGACCTCGAGACAGATGACGACACTCGCGCGATCGTCATTACGGGGGCGGGTCGCGGCTTCTCCTCCGGCGCGGATCTCAACCCCGTCTCCAAGGAAGAGCGCCGTAGGACGAAGGCGCCTTGCTTCCCCGGCGACCTCGGCGGCAACATTCTCGACCGCGGAAACCGCTGCATCCTTCGCCTGCAGCAGCTCCCGAAGCCCGTGCTCGCGAGTATCCACGGCGATGCTGTCGGCGCGGGCTGCAGTCTGGCCCTGGCGGCCGACCTGCGCATCGCCTCCCGCGAAGCCCGCATGGGAGTCGTCTTCTCTCGGATCGGGCTCGGACCGGACGCTGGGGCGTCCTACTTCCTGCGCAACCTGGTGGGCACCGCAAAGGCCCTCGAGCTGCTCTTTCTGGCTGACCTCGTCGAAGCCGACGAGGCTCTGCGCCTGGGGCTCTTGAATCGCGTCGTCGAAGCCGACGGGTTGGCTGGCGCAACGACCGAGCTGGCAGAGCGCCTCGCGAAGGGCCCGACCCTGGCTTACGGCTTCGCCAAGGAAGCTGTGTACCAGTCTGCCCACCAGCCGCTGGAAAGCTTGCTCGATCTCGAAGCCCGCAACCAGAAGGTGGCGGTGCGGTCCCGCGACTCGGCCGAAGGCATCAAGGCGTTCCTCGAGAAGCGCAAGCCGGAATTTCGCGGCCACTGACGGTCGCCGATCCGCTCATCGAGCGGAGTTCCATCCTTTGATCTGCGATAGCTTCAAGTAAGAGGAGAAACACCATGTCGACAGACTCCACAGTCGAGCTCAATACCGAAACGACTCTTACGGACGAGGCGATCGAGGCGCTCGTGACGTCGGTCGAAAGGTCCGCCGAGACTCCGCTCAAGCGGCAGTGGCATTGTGAGGCGGCTCTCGATCCCATCCGACATTGGTCCTGGGGAATTGGCGATGACAATCCTCTCTGGAGCGAGCCGGATTACGCCGCGAAGACGCAACACGAGGTGAACCTCGCACCGCCGTCCTTCTTCTACAGTTGCAACCAGGGCCCGAATCACTTTCGGAGTGAACCTTCGCGCGGAGAGGGGTTGCCAGGTCTTCATGCTGTCTGGGCGTGGGATCGGTGGGAGTGGCCTCGCCCGACACTTCGCAACACGTCCATCCACACCTCGAAGCAGACGACTCACGCCAATGTTCGCCCGAGTCGATTCGGTGGAGGTCGATCTGTCGAAGTCGTCACGCGGTACACCTTTCGTGATGATCAGGGCGAGACACTCGCAACCTACGATGTCGCGTATGTCCACTACGGACGAAATCTGGCGGCTGTGAAGGGAACCAAACACAAGCCGATCGAACGGCAGGTCTGGAGCGACGACGACCTGGCGCGGCTCACCGCCGATGCCCTGAAGGAGCGGCGCCGAGGGGCGGACGATCTGGTCTGGGATGACGTTCAGGTTGGCGAGGAGATCGGGACGGTCGTGAAAGGCCCCTTGAGCGTCACCGAAACCGTCGCCTTCGTGACAGGTTGGGGGGGGCCCTTCATCATGGCTTCGGAGCTCACCCATCGCTATATCCGCGATCATCCTCGCGCCAATGCGCCGGATCGCTACATGCGGATTCCGGAGTTTCCTGAACGCGCGCATTGGGATGGCGACTGGGCAAGGGAGTGTGGCTTTCCCGATGCCTATGACTTCGGCGGCCAGCGATTCGCGTGGCTGATGCACGGAGTGACGGACTGGATGGGTGACAACGCACATCTATGGAAGTTCGACGGAAAGCTCCTGGGCCTGAACATCATCGGCGACGCGACATGGTGCACTGGTTCCGTCAGCGACAAGTACATCGACGACGCGGGGCGACGCTGCATCGAGTTGAAATTGAAGGGCACGAATCAACGGGAACAGGTGACGGTCGTGGCGACGGCCGTCGTCGTAGCGCCGCGTTGAGCGGCTGTTTGGCTTCGGCACAGAGCCACTGGAACGCCGTGGATCAGACCCTTCTGAGAGGGTGAGGTTGCGGAGATGAGCGAGCGGGGAGAAATCTTGGCGGACGAAAGCGCATACGAACACATCCTCTTCGCCGTCGAAGACGGCGTGGCGACCATCACCCTGAACCGCCCTGAGCGGATGAATGCCTTCACCTTCCCACTTGGCGCGGAGCTGGAGCGCGCCTACGCGCGCTGCGACGAGGATGACGCGGTCCGCGTGATCATTCTCACCGGCGCCGGGAAGGCCTTCTGCGCGGGTGCCGACATGGGCGGCGGCGAGAAGACCTTCGGCGACGTGGAGGGCGGCAGGCGCGCCGCCGACCCGGGGGGCAAGGCGCGCCGCCTCGCGGCATGGCAGGTGCGAAAGCCCGTCGTCGCGGCGATCAATGGCCACGCCGTCGGCGTGGGACTCACTCTCGCGATGCAGTGCGACCTCCGCATCGTCGCCCGTGAGGCGAAGCTCGCGTTCGCCTTCGTGCGCCGCGGCATCATCCCGGAACTTGGCTCCAACTCGATCCTGCCCCGCGTCGTCGGGTTCTCTCGGGCCGCGGATCTCATGCTCTCCGGGCGAACCTTTCGCGGCGAGGAAGCAGCAGCACTGGGCGTCGCCTCCGAGGCACTTCCCGCAGAGGACGTCCTGCCCCGTGCGCAGGAGTGGGCACGAGACGTTGCGGTGAACGCCGCGCCCATTTCCATCGCCATCACGAAGCGGCTCCTCTGGGAGGGTGTCACCGAAACACCGGCCGAGACGATCGCCAAGGAGAAGCCGCTCCTCGCCTGGATCGGGAAGCAACGCGACGCCGTCGAGGGCGTTCGATCCTTCCTCGAGCGACGCCCGCCCGAGTGGAAGCTCAGCGCCAGCACCGATCTTCCGGATTGGCCCGGGGAGGACGAGCTTTGAAGCTGGGACTGATGCTCGGATACTCCGGTGCGGAGATGACTCTCCCGGTCGAGTTGGTGCAACGCGCGGAGGAGCTCGGCTTCGACTCGGTCTGGACGGCCGAGGCCTACGGCTCCGATGCCACCTCACCCCTCGCCTACCTGGCCGCCGTGACGAAGCGGATCCGGCTCGGCACGTCGATCATGCAACTCGCCGGGCGGACCCCCGCCATGGCCGCCATGCAGGCCGCCACGATCGACGCCCTGGCGGGTGGCGATCGCTTCGTCGCCGGGCTCGGCGTGAGCGGGCCCCAGATCGTCGAAGGCTGGTACGGCCAGCCCTGGGGCAAGCCCTACTGGCGAATCCGCGACTACGTCTCGATCATGCGCAAGGTCTTCGAGCGCGAGGAACCCGTCGTCCACGAGGGCAAGGAGATCTCTCTCCCCTACCAGGGCGAAGGTGCGATGGGAATCGGCAAGCCGCTGAAGTCCATCCTCCATATGAACCCGAAGATCCCGATCTGGCTCGGCACGGGCAGCGAGAGCAACGTGCGGCTCACGGCGGAGATCGCCGATGGCTGGTTCCCAATGGCGTTCGTCCCCGGCATGATGGACCTCTACACGCCCTGGTTGGAGGAGGGTTTCCGCCGCGCGGGCGGAGGGAAGAGCCTGGCCGACCTCGAGATCCAGCCCATGGTCTCGGTGCGAGTCACCGACGATATCGGGCCTGCCCTGGCGCGCATGAAGCCCGGCATCGCGTTGTACGTGGGCGGCATGGGCCATCGCGACAAGAACTTCCACAACGACATGATGGTGCGCCGCGGCTACCCAGAGGCGGCTGAAAAAATCCAGGAGCTCTACCTCGCGGGCAACAAACGCGAGGCGATCGAAGCGGTGCCCGACGAATACTGCGACGAGTCCTCCCTGGTGGGGCCGCCCCAGCGCATCCGCGACCGATACAAGGATTGGGAGGGCTCCGGCGCCACAGGCCTGACCCTCACGACCCAGCAGCCCGAGGCGATGGAACTGATGGCCGAGCTCTCGGGAAGCCGGGATCGGATGGAAGCATGACCGAAGCCACCGAAGCTGTGCTCTTGGAAGAGACGCACGGCAGCGTCCGGATCCTGACGCTGAACCGGCCCTCGAAGAAGAACGCCCTATCAGGTGACCTCATCGACGCCATCAACGAGGGTTTCGCATCGGCTGCAGCCGATGACGCTGTACGGGTGGTCGGCCTCACCGGCGCCGGGGACGCATTCTGTTCAGGCGCGGACCTGGCTCCCAAGCCCCCGGGCGCTCGATCTTCGCGTCGCACGAACACGGCAGACCATGTCGTCCAACTGGTGAGGGGCATTCGTGTCGACTGCGAAAAGCCGGTCATCGCGGGCATCGGCGGCATCGCAATCGGTGCAGGCCTCTCCCTCGCGCTCTGCGCCGACATGCGGATCGCCAGCTCGAAGGCGCGCTTCCATCCAGGCTATGCGCGCGCCGGAAGCTCCCCCGACTGCGGGCTCTCCTGGACCCTGCCCCAGGCGATCGGGCATGAGAGTGCGATGCGCTTCCTGCTCGAGCCGAAGATGCACGGTGCCGACGAGGCGCTCGCCCTCGGCCTGGTGGGCGAGGTGGTTCCCGAAGAAGCCTTCGGGGACGCCTTCTTCGCCTACTGTCAGAAGATCGCCGAGGTTGCCCCCCTCGCATCACGCCAGACCAAACGTCTCGTGACCGGGGCAGGCCTCCTCGCGGACCTCGAGGACCATCTGCGCAACGAACTCGAACTCGCCCGACACGCGCTCGCCAGCGAGGACGGCCGCGAAGCGGTCAAGGCGATCTTCGAGAAGCGAAAGCCTGAATTCACCGGACGCTAGAGGACTCCCCCATGGACTACGAAGAGATCCGTTACGAGGTCGAGGACGGACGATCCCGTATCACCTTGGCGAGGCCGAAGACGCACAACGCGATGACACCCCGTCTGCTCGAAGAGCTCGAGCACGCGCTCTGGGAGGCCGACGACGATACTTCGGTGCACTGCGTGGTGTTGCGCGGTGAGGGCGCGTCGTTCTGCTCGGGCTACGACCTCACCACGCTCGGTGGGACGAAGCGGGAAGGCCATCGCACGGGCCGAAGCCATGACGACGACATCTGGCTCATCGAGCAGACCAGCCGCCGCATCCGCACGCTCTGGGAGATGCACAAGCCGTCCATCGCCCAGGTCCACGGAAATTGCCTGGCAGGAGGGACGGACCTCGCCATGGCCTGCGATCTCGTGATCGCGGCCGATGACGCGCGCATTGGCTTCCCCGCGGCGCGCACGATGGGAACCCTGCCCAACAATCTCTGGATGTACCACTGCGGTCCCCAATGGGCGAAGCGGCTTCAGCTCACAGGCGACCTGGTGACGGGCGCAGATGCAGCGAAGGTTGGACTCGTCCTGAAGGCCGTTCCGGCGGACCTTTTGGAGGACGAGGTCGAGGGCCTGGCCGATCGTCTCAGCTTGATCGATCCCGATCTGCTCGCGGCCAACAAGCGCATCACCAACCTCGCCCTCGAATTGATGGGCGCCCAGACGCTGCAGCGACTCGCTGGCGAGAACGACGCGCGAGCCCATCGCGCCCAGGCGGTGCGCGACTACGGGCGCAGCATCAAGGAGCACGGTCTCAAGGAGACCCTGCGCAGGCGGGACGAGCCGTTCGGCAAAGGTTTCGCCCGGGTGGATGAGCCGGAGGGGCGAAGCGAATCCGTCCGGGCCTCGTCGGCCTCGAGGTTGGAGCGGGCCACGTGAGCAAGCTCTCGGTGCTCGCCGCAGAGAGCGAGCGACATGAAGTCCCCCGGGCCACCCCCCGAGCCGATGCGGGCGATTCAATGGTGCTTGTTATTCGGGTGTTCACGGACCCGGCCTGGAGGGCATCGACCCCATGAGTGGAAAGCGGACCCAGGAGCGCGCCGCCGTCCGCATAGCGCGGAAGATCGTGGGCGAGATCCGTCGCCAGCGACTGCGCCCGGGCTCTCGACTCCCCTCCGAGCACCGGATGGTGGACGAATTCGGCGTCTCTCGCGGCACAGTGCGCGAGGCGCTCCGCTTCCTCGAGCTCCAGGGTGCCTTGTGGATCAAGGCAGGTCCGGGCGGCGGCCCCGTCGTGAGCGTGCCTGGAGCGGACCATCTCGCGAGCGTGCTCTCGCTCCATCTCCAGTTCGCCGACGCCTCTTTCAGCTCGGTCATCGATGCGCGCCGCTCGATCTACCCTGTGCTGGCAGGGCAGGCCGCAGAGAACGCCACGCGCGAGGATGTCGCCGCGCTACAGGAGAGCATCTCGCGATTGAATGCCGGCGTTCACGACCCGGACCACTTTCGCGAAGAGGCCCGAAGATTCATGAATCTGCTTGCCACGACGTCGGGCAACCGGGTCCTCGCGCTCGTAGTGGACGCGCTCCACCGCATGTCGGGCGAAGCGGGCGCTGGCTGGAACGAGAAACAGCGGCGCTCGGCGCTCCGCAGCTACGAGAGGGTCGTTCGCAAGATCGCGGACGGAGATGCGGACGAAGCCCGCTCGATCATGGACAAGTCGCTGGCCGCGGGCGCGCGTCAATGGGAGCGGATGGCGCCCGACGAGCTGAAGGAACCGGTCGCCTGGATCGATTCCGATCGCTGAGCGTCCGAGGAGCTTTCGCATGCCCTCTGCCAACCCATCCATTCCAGCTGGCCTGCCTGCTCATTCCAGTGCCACGAGCCGGGGCTCGGTCTCGCAAGTTGTGTCCTATCCTCGGCGATACCATCGATTGGAGGTTTGGCATGTCTTCTGGGAATGAGGTCGAGAAACCGCCGCTGCTTCTCACTCGCGCGGGCCGCGTGGCCACCGTGACGATCAATGATGAACCGATGAATCGGATGAGTCTGGACTTCATGGATGCGCTCGAAGAAGTCGTGGAGGACCTCTCGACGGACAAGAGCGTGGGGGCCGTGGTGATCACCGGTGCCGGCAGCAGGAACTTCTCTGTCGGCATGAATCTCAAGCAGCTTCCAGAGGGTGTCAAGCGCAAAGGCAGTGCCGAGGCCGTTTTCGATCAGCGGCTTCGTGTCCTCGAGAAGATCGAAAATCTCGACAAGCCCGTCATCGCGGTTTTGTTCGGATACTGTCTCGGTGGCGGTCTCGAATTGCCGTTGGCGTGTCACTTCCGATTGGCGGCCGCAGAAGGCGCGAATATCGGTCTCCCGGAAATGGACCTGGGTTCGGTACCTGCGTGGGGTGGGTCGGCAAGGCTGACCCAGTGTGTGGGGAGGGATCACGCACTGGACATGATCTTGCGCGCCAAGAAGGTGGGTGGGCCCGAAGCTCTTCGCATCGGCCTCGTCAACGAAGTCTGGCCGAACGACGAACTGCAACAACGCGCGCAGGATCTCGCACAGGAGCTGGCGGCCATGCCCGCAATCGCAGTCGCTGGAGTCTTGCAGTGCGTGGTGGGCGCCGGACGGGAAGCCCTCGCCGAAGCGATCGCGGCAGAACGCAAAGCCGTGCTCGCAACCATGGGCACGAAGGATCAGCAAGAGGGAATGCGGGCGTTCCTCGAGAAGCGAAAGCCGGTATTCAACGTCGCGTAGGATCCTTCAGTGGCACCGCCAGTGCCCCTCGGTCGGACGTTCTTCGAAACACCGCGGCTACCGGAGCCGGGTGCCCGCGGCGCTTTGGACACGGCTCACCCTAGGTCGAGCCTCGGCGCGGATTGATCGTGTTGCTCGCTATCCGCGAAATCTGCATCAAGCCGCCGAGCATGACGAGGATCGGAAGCCAGCCTCCGAAGCCAGGGATGCCGTCGGGTAGAAGGAAACGTACCACCGCGAGCGGGACGAGAATCGACCAGATCACGGTGTTCGCACCGAATAGAGAGCCGAGCACTACGGAGCCGATCGCGAGTGCGGGAAGCATCGCGATGAATACGCTCAGTTCGCGCGAGAAGGTGGGGAACTGCGTGCCCACGAACTCGGCCAGGCCGGCGTCTGGCATTCCGACGAGACCGATGGTCGCGATCGGCAACCCGATGAGAGCCAAGAGCGCAACAAGCTTGTTCACGAGGCGGGGGTGCTTGACCGGATTCACGAAAGCAGCGACTTGTCCAAACGCATTGCTGACGGAGAGGCGATACGAATCTTCCCCCGTGGTCACCCAGCGACCTCGTTCGATCTGGTATTCCATCTGCCTGGCATGGTCGGTTTCGATGTGTTCGAAGAAGTTCCGGGCGTTGACGAAGCGCGCGTCTTTGGCCAGATGAGGAGCGCAGTAGGTGTCGTGCTTCAGCTTCAACGCCAGCGGGTTCTTGATCCCGGGATGTTCATGGATTTCGACTTCGGGAAGTTTGTCGAAAACGGACTGGTGATCCGTGTTTCGCGTCTGCACGGTCGTTCCGTCTGAGAACCGCGTCTCGAGTTCGAAATTCTGGTTGGCAAGGGTGCCGTGCTCGTTGAGCGATGCCACGGCGTACGCCAGGGCCACGGCAGGGTCGCGGTTCGAGAGATAGCCGCGCACGAGATTGCGATCCGGGAAATTCTTGGCCGTAAAAGTGACGGTGGACAAGAAGCCTTGGGACGCCATCAACGAATCGATCTCCTGGAACGCCTGCGCCTGACGTTCCGAGAGTTCCTCGTCCTTGACGTCTTGAAGACCAAGTCGAGAAGGCAATCTGACGGTCTTCAACAGAATGGGTACGCCAAACATCAGGATCGGCCCCGCAGCGTACGCGTACGTGGCGACCAGCACCCACACGATCTCGGTCAACGCGAGACCGGATTCAACACCAGGCATGCTCACCTCGATGGAAGCGACCCGACTGGTATCGACCCTTTTTCGATAGGTCTTGACGGTGGGAGAGCATGGTGAGCGAGACGCGCCGGATGAGTGCGCACAAGATGGAAGGATTCCATTGCCACGAGAAACCGCTTCCCTATCGAATCTCGAAAGGTTGGTCGCGTCTGAGCCGGGCGCCCAGAGTCCGTTGGTCTGGAACCTCGTACAGTGCCGACATAACTTGCAGTCGCGGTCGCGCAGCAGAAGGGTGCCGGTGGGCCGGGCCTTGTCTTGCGGAGCTACTGTTCGAGGATGTGACGCGCGATCGTCAGGATCTGGATCTCGGTCGTGCCGCCGCCGAGTTCGAGCAGCTTTGCATCGCGAGCCAGCCGTTCGACGGTCTGTTCCTCCAGATAGCCATAGCCACCCATGATGTGGATGGCTTCCTGGGCGACGAAGGTTCCGACCTCTGCGACGTAGAGCTTCCCGGCGCAGGCGTCGAGGATCGACACATCTCCCTGCTCGTAGACGAAGCGTCGCGCATTGGAAAGCGCCACGTACATCCTGGCCAGACGATTCTGGATCAGCTGGTAGTTCGAGATTGCGTGTCCGCCCTGGACGCGCTCCTTGGCGTAGTCTCGGGCGATCTCGAAGCAACGCTCCGCGATTCCAAGTCCCATGACCGCGATTCCGATTCGCTCTCCGGCCAGCGATTTGCGAACGTGATCCCGGTCTCGCATGCCCGCACCCAGCAGGTTCTCTGCAGGTACGCGTACGTCATCGAAGAAGACCTCTCCTGTGGGCGAGCTCTTCATCCCCATCTTCTTGAAGGGCTTGCCGACACTGAGCCCCTCGAGCTCTCTCTCGACGATGAATGCCTGTATCGATTCGTCTTCCTGGTTCCTCGCGTAGACCAGGAAGATGTCACCGTAAGGGGCGTTCGTGATGAAGGTCTTGGATCCGTTCAGGATGTAGTGATCACCGTCTCGTTTCGCAATCGTACGCATCGAACCGAATGCGTCGGAGCCCGCTCCGGGCTCGGTCAAGCACCAGCAACCAACCTTGTCACCGCTCAGCAGACCCGGCAGGTAGCGCGCTTTCTGGTCCGGCGTCCCACTGCGCATGATGTTGCCGGCACACAGGCCGATCGTTACCCCCCAGCTCAGGCCGAAGCCCGGGTTTACGCGTGCGATCTCGATGACCAGCTGAGTGCGAGCCCAGCTTGCGAGCGAGCGCGTTTCCTCATCGTCTCCCTCTTCGACTCCAAGGGCAGCACCCAGTTCGGCATGCATCTTCTTGATGAACGGGAAGGGAAGCTCGGCGCCGCTCTCCATCGCCGGCGTAGCGGCCTCGAGCTCGGTCGTCATGAATTTGCGGTACTGGTCGCGGATCAGAAGCTGACTGTCGTTGAGTTCCATGCCATCCATTAGAGCACATCCCGAACCCGCGATCCCGACCCGTTCGGCCGCACCGACGTCATCGGCTCGCTGAGACCGCCCGAAATGCCCAACACCGTGCCTTGGGTGGAACAATGTCACACCCGCACTCTGGGCTCGTCGCTCTGAGGTCCCCTGGCGCGTCAGGATAGCGGGCAGGGTTGTGGCACAGTACAGGTTGGTTCCTGGCGCCTGTCGAGCGGTTGGTTGAGTGAGGGGTCGGATGCCGGAAGGGGTGAATCGTGAGTGACCAGAGCTCGATCGCAACAGGTCGAAGCTACTTCCTGGACAATGTCAGGACCTTCATCATCTTCCTGGTGATCGTCTACCACTCAGGTGGCGTCTACGAGAGCACCGGTATGTGGGAGTTCTTCTGGATCGTCGACGACCCGGCGACCAACAACATTTCCGGTCTCTTGGGTCTCATCCTGGACATCTTCATGATGTCTACCCTGTTCCTGATCTCGGGCTATCTGACTCCGACCTCGGTGGCGACCAGGTCCGGGTGGGCGTTTGTCAAATCCAAATTCCGGAGACTGATCCATCCTTGGATATTCGGAGTTCTGTTCCTGATCCCTATCTACAAAGTGATCTTCCTGTATTCCAGGGGTCTACCTCAAGAAGGTTGGATGACATACTTCCACGTCAACAATGGAGTCATCCATCAAAGCTGGTTGTGGTTTCTCCCTCTGCTCTTCGCCTTCAACGTCCTCTACCTGCTGCTTTCAAGGTCGAATATCTCAGTCCCTGACATTTCACTGAAGCAAGGCGTTCTCTCGGTCTTTGTTCTCGGATGGGTCTACGGCACCTGCATGGACATCTTTGGATTTCGAGGTTGGACGCTGACCTCGCTGGTCGATTTCCAAAACGAGAGGATCTTGATCTACTTCATGTTCTTCTTGTTGGGAGCCTTGTGTTTCAAGCTGAAGGCCTTTGACGTATCGCATTCGAGCAAACGGCTCTACAACATCGTGAACTCGACCTCCTGGATCCCGATCCTCATCTACATCACATTTCTGATCTTCCCTCTGGTCAATCCAGGAGAGCACATTGTTTCCGAGATCATCGACAGAGCAATCGTGTGGTTCTTCTTCCAGCTCTCCCTCTTCAGTCTCGTGTATACGGTGATCGAGAGCTTCCGGCGCTTTCGGGACAAAAAGGGAACGATCGCAAGTGAGTTGAACAAGAACTCCTATTACGTCTATGTCATTCATGTGGTCGTCTTGGGAGGCATCGCGCTGGTCATGTTGAAACTGGAGATCCCCTCCCTCATGAAGTACCTGATCTTGTTCGTTTCAACCTTCGTGGTGAGCAACTTGATCGTCTCTGCGTATCGAAGAGCCCGCCTCTTGACCCACGCTTGACTGGACCTTCGACCACACGCACATCATGAGGTAGCCGATGAACTACTCGAGAACGCTCAAGGAGGCGAGCATGCTGTTGATCATGCTTCCGTGCCTCATGAATGCAGCCACCTTCTCCGGGACGGTCACTGACGGAAACGCCCCCCTCGAAGGGGCCATCGTGACCCTCATCGACGGGCAGCAGAACAAGAAGGTCAGCGTGTATACCAACGCGAATGGCCACTATGACGTGGATTCTGATGCAAGAGGCCCAATCGAGATTCGGGCCAGGTACTTCACGTTTTCAGATCAGGTTCATGCCATCGATGACCCGACGCAGGACACCAGCATTGATTTCGAACTCGTACCGGCCAGCACGGAGGAGGTTCGACAGCAACTGCCGGCCAATATCTGGGCAGAGCGAATCGCCAGGATTTCCCCTGACATCGACCGCGAGTTTCGAATCGAATGCATGATGTGCCACCAACAAGGCAACAACCTTGCCAGATGGCCGACGAACCGCGAGCAGTGGTACACGGTCTTCGACCGGATGGCACACAAGAACGCGATGGTCTCCGACGACACCAGGGAGCAGACCATCGATGCGCTCCTGGCAGCCTACGTACTACAAGGTGATGACGATCTGCCACGCATTCCACCGATGCCTCGTGGCAAGGAAACCACGGCCACCGTGACGGAGTGGGGCATGGAGCCGGGCGGCATCATGCACGATATCGCCGTAGGACCCGATGGACTCATCTACGGAGCGGGCACGAAGGACAATCAGATCTGGCGTCTCGACCCGAAGACCAGTGAGCGGCAGGAGATGACTCACGTCAAGCCCGAAGGGAACAGTTTTGTAGGCGATGCTCTTGGGCTGCATACGGTTCTTCCGGGACCCGATGGCACCAGCATGTGGTTCACCTATGCCCAGGGCAATGTCCTCTCACGCTACGACATACCCAGCGACACCATGAAAGTATGGAATCTCTCCTATTTCGATGGCATCTATCCCCATACGCTGCGCTTTGATGATGATGGGCAGGTCTGGTTCACCGTCACCCTGACCAACCAGCTCGGCACGGTCAATCCGGAGACGGATGAACTGGAGGTAATCAACCTGCCGACGCGCAACTGGATGCAGAGCCTGTACGCCTGGCCTCCAGCCGCAGCCATCGTTGCCCAGATCCAACGCAACAGCTCCTACTCCTTCGTGTTCGATCGGGAGCTGCGACCGATCGCCTACGGCATCGACGTGACCCCCGACGGCAAAGTCTGGTTCAGCCAATACAACAACCGGCGCATTGGCTACTACGACAAGCACAGCAAAGAGATCGAGATGGTAGACACGCCCTTTGGTGGTCCTCGCCGCTTCCGCGCAGATTCCCAGGGCAATCTGTGGATCCCGGCGTTCACGGACGGTCGCATCTACAAGTACGAGCCAGTAGCAGACAAATTCACCGGCTACGATCTTCCCACCGGCAGCGGCGACAGCGTCTATGCAATTGGCGTCGACCCCATCGACGATACCGTGTGGGGCTGCGGTTCCAATTCCGACACGATGCTGCACTTCGACCCGAAGACTGAAGGCTTCACCACGTATCGCCTGCCCTC
>JAAELW010000525.1 GCA_024226235.1 bacterium | reverse complement strand
TGCCGACAACAGCTTCGACGCCGTCGTCTGCCAATTCGGCGTGATGTTCTACCCGGACAAGGTGCAGGGCTATCGGGAAGCACTTCGGGTACTGAAACCGGGCGGTCGCTTCCTCTTCAACGTCTGGGACTCCCACGCCCACAATCGCTTTCCCGCGCTGGTCCACGAGACGGTGGCCGGCTTGCTCCCGGAGGATCCGCCGATGTTCCTGAAGGCGCCGTTCGCCTACCACGACGTCGCGGACATCGAGGCCGAGTTGCGGGCCGCGGGCTTCGCCGAAGTGGAAGCCGACGTGCTGCCCAGGCTGAGCTCGGCCCCCAGCGCGCGGGACGTGGCTCTCGCTCTGGTCACCGGCTCACCTCTGATCAACGAGCTTGAGCAGAAGGGCATCGGCGATACGGTGCTGGGCACGGTGGAGTCCGTCCTGGTGGACGAGTTCGGCAGCGGAGAGGTCGCGGCGCCCATGCGCTCCATCGTGGTAGCAGCGAGAGGTTGACTCCGTGGCGGGCCACCCGCTCGCAAGGGGGCCGCGGACGATGGCCTCGTTGCCGAGCAGGGAAGCGACTCGGCCCGCGGGGTCCTCGGAGTCTGCCAGCAGGGGATCCACGACAGTCTCGGCGGTGCTCGGTTGTAGCATTCTTCCCTCGTTCGT
>JAAELW010000524.1 GCA_024226235.1 bacterium | reverse complement strand
TCGTAGGCGGACGAGATGACGGTTCCGCCGCTTTCGCGGATGCGGAAGAACGTCTCGCGGTCGACTTCCTTGGCCGCCGCGTCATGCACGATGTAGACCGAGCGGGTGCCTTCGTAGTGACTGCGGATCCAGGCATCGAGCCAGAAGCTCTCGATGCGGACCAGCTCTTTCTGGTCGGCACCCATCGAACCGGATACGTCCATGATGTAGATGATCACGGCGTTGGCGCTGGGCTTCGGGTGGGACTTCCACGTGCGATAACGGCGGTCGCCGCGGTGGACGACCACTCGCGGACGATCGGGGTTGTAGGTTCCGCTGGCGATCATCCGGCGCAAGGCATGCCGGTACGAACGCTTGAAGTGGCGCAGCGATTCCGGGCCGACGTTGGAGATGCCCGTGTAGCGACCGCTCGAAGTGTCCAGCTCGTCGTGGCCCTTGGGCTCGATCCGCGGCAGCTCCAGGGCGTCGCCCAGCAGTGCAGCCAGCTCCTCGACGGTGAACTCCGCCTCGAGCATGTGCTGTCCTGCCTCGCTACCGGCTTTCTGGCCCTGGCCTCCCTCGCCCTCGCCTTCTCCCTGTCCGACCCCTTGGCCGCCGGGATCGTGAACGAGGTGGGGGAGCTCGAGTTGCGGAATCGGAATGGAAACGACGTGCTTTCCCTGGCGCCCGATCAGCTCTTGTCGGCC
>JAAELW010000523.1 GCA_024226235.1 bacterium | reverse complement strand
GCCTTTCCGACGCCGAGTTCGGGGTAACGGTTGCGCACGGTGGCGACGCAGCTTCCGGAAGGGCAGACGATGGTCTCGTGCTCTGCAAAGTGGTGCAGGTGCTTCTCCGCCAGAGTGGTCGCCGCGCTGGCTTCGCCCATGGTCAAGAAGGGCTGGCCGCAGCAGGTCTGCTCCGGGTCGTAGCTCACCGTGCAGCCCGCCCGCTCGAGCACCTGGACGCTGGCCATCCCCACGTTCGGTGCCAGCTGATCGACGTAGCAGGGGATGAAAAGGGCGACGGATCGGCTCATCGCAACGTAGAGTACCCTACGGATCCAATGACGAACTCCGAGCCTGAAATCACAGCCTTTCGCGACCGGATCATCGCTGTTGGAACTGCCACTCTGATGGGCTTGAACACCCTGGAGGTTGCGGGGCGGTACCTGCATCCGCCGAATCTGCCGAAGCTTGCCGAACGCTTGAGACCTCTGGCCAAGGGGCTCGCGGAGCCCATTGCGCTTCTTCGCGGGATGAATCCGCCTGAGGGCGCAGAGAGTATTCGCGACGCGCTCCTGCGAGGGGCCGAACATGCGGAAGCGGCTCTGCACGGCTTTGCCGAAGGCGGCGCAGCTGGGCAGGGCGGTGTGCCCCGCATCATCGAGGCGATGCGGGAGAATGCTCTGGCCCTGGAAGCCCTCTACCCGTTGCGCTTCGCACTTCCCCCGATGGGGCATCTGTTCGCCGAGGAGCCCTGGCACGACCGGCTCGACGAACTGGATCCGGAACCGCCCGAGGAGCTTCGCGTCGGGCTTCATGCGGGCGCGGAGGGTGGCAATCGCGGCGTTCGTGGTGGCTTCGTGTTCTACATCCCGGAGAGTGCGCGGGACGGGGAACCTCTTCCTCTCGTGGTGGCACTTCATGGCGGCTTCGGCCACGGCGCCGACTTCTTGTGGACCTGGCTGCGGGAGGCGCGCAGCCGCCGCTTCCTGCTGCTGGCGCCGACTTCGCGCTCTACGACCTGGTCGCTTCAGGCACCAGCGACCGACGAAAAGGCCTTGCGTTCGATGGTGGAGTTCCTGACCGAGCGCTTCCCGGTCGACCCGGAGCGAATCCTGCTGACCGGCCTGTCCGACGGCGCCACCTTCAGCCTGCTCGCCGGCCTGGCCGAAGACGCACCTTATACCGCACTGGCGCCTCTTTCCGGCGTCCTGCATCCGCTCAACTTCTCGACTGGCAACATGGAGCGTGCCCAGGGGCGCCCCATCTATCTGGTCCATGGTGCGTTGGACTGGATGTTCCCCGTTTCGCTCGCACGCATGGCCCGAGACGAGTTGGAGAAGGCTGGCGCCGAACTCGTCTACCGCGAAATCACGGATCTCTCTCACACCTACGCGAGAGAGGAGAACGCGCGCATCCTCGAATGGTTCGATCCCTCGCTCGCTCTCCAAGCGCCTTGAACGAGGCTCCCGGAGTCGGCCGCTTCGCGCCGTCGACGACCGGTCATGCCCATCCGGGCACGCTACTGGCGGCGCTGCTCTGCTGGCTCGATGCACGCAGCCGGGGCGCTCGCATCCTACTGCGGCTGGAAGACCTGGATCCGGATCGCTGCCGGCCGGAATTCGCGGCCTCCATCCGGGACGATCTCGAATGGCTGGGCGTCGACTGGGACGAAGTCATCCTCCAAAGCGACCAGCGATCCGACCATGAAGCGGCTCTCGACCAGCTGGCAGAAGCCGGCACGCTCTACCCGTGCCGATGCTCTCGTAAGGACCTCCGCGACCACGCCGAACGCGCACCCGATGGCGGCCACCGCTACCCGGGCACCTGCCGAGGTAGATCACTTCCCGAAGACGGGTGGCGCAAGAGCAGTGAGCCCCTACGCATGTGGCTCCCCGACATCGAGCTCTCACTCCGTGACGAGAGCGGCCTCGACCTCTCCCAGAACCCGTCTGCAGCCTTTGGCGATCCTGTGGTGCGCCGGCGCGATGGAGCCATCGCCTACCACCTGGCCACAGTCGTAGATGACGCCTCGGCCTCCGTCACCCGAGTCGTCCGCGGCCGAGATCTCGCCACCACGACCGCCACCCAGATCCTCATCCAACAGCAGCTCGGCCTGCCTACACCAAACTACCGTCACCATTTCCTGCTGATGGAACAACGCGGCAATAAACTCGCCAAGCTCCACGGCGCCGTCGACACCACACTCCTCCGCGCTGCCATGAGCGCACCCTCTCTCGTCGGCCTGCTCGCCCAGGCCGCAACCCTCCGCCCCACGAACACCCCCACCACCCCCACCGAAATTCTCCAGGATTTCACCTGGCAACGCGTCACCCCAAACGATCAGATCCTGACCTGGACCCCTCCCCATCTGACCCTCCACCGCGACCGATAGTCGCCACACAGATCATCGCCCCCCAAATCACCCACAACACCATCCAGATCGGTCCCCAATCACCAGCAGCACCGATCGCGGGGTGGGGGGCGGGCAGCGTGGAAGTAAAGCGCAGCCAGGCCCGAGAGTACGCGCCCAGCCGACAGCGCGCTGGGCAACCGCCGTGCGCGCGCGTTCGAGGGCCTGGCGAGCCATTCCACGCAGCCCGCCCCCCACCCCGCGATCCCGCAACGAGAAGCAAAGCGGAGCCCATCCATAGAAGCCCCAAAATGGAAGCCCCTAAAGAGGCTCCAACTCATCCCCGTCCGGAAGCAGCAGCCGAGCCTCCCGGTCCGAAATCTCCTCCACCTTCCCGAGCCGCTTCTGGATCAGCTCAGTCCGTTGGGTCGCCTGCCCGATCGTATTCGACGCCTCGTCGAGCTTCCTCTCCACCTTCGCCAGCAGCTCCCCGAACTTCTCGTACTGCCCCTTCACCGCGCTCAGCAGCTTCCACACCTCGGCGCTTCGCTTCTGGATCGCCAGGGTCCGGAAGCCCAGCTGAAGGCTGTTGAGCAGTGCGGCCAAGGTGGTCGGCCCCGTGATGCTCACGCGCATCTCGTTCTGCAGGGCTTCGACCAGTCCGGGCCGGCGCAGCACCTCAGCGTACAAACCCTCGGAGGGAAGGAAGAGCAGCGCGAAATCCGTGGTGGTGGGCGGACGGATGTACTTGTCTCGAATCGAGCGTGCCTCGGCGCGCACGCGCGCCTCCAATGCCTTGCCCGCTTCGCCTTCCGCTGCCACGTCGCCACGCTCATGGGCTTCGAGCAGCCGTAGGTAGTCCTCCTGGGGGAACTTGGCGTCGATCGGCAACCATACCGGCACATCGTCGTCGTCCGGACCGGGCATGCGCACGCCGAAGTCGACCCGCTCGGCGCTCGCCCGCTTCACCTGGACCTGCTTCTCCCACTGACCTGGTGCAAGCATCTGCTCGAGCAGGGATTCCAGCTGCACCTCGCCCCAGGTGCCCCGGGTCTTCACGTTCGTCAGGACCTTCTTCAAATCGCCCACGCCGGTGGCCAGGCCCTGCATTTCTCCAAGACCCTTGTGGACCGCCTCGAGACGCTCGCTCACCTGGCGGAAGGATTCACCCAGTCGCTTCTCGAGTGTTCCCTGGAGTTTTTCATCCACCGTGGTACGGATGGCGTCGAGCTTCTTCTCGTTTTCGGTCTGGATGTGTTGCAGCCGTTGGTCGATCACGCCTCGCACGACTTCGAGGCGCTTCTCCACCGTTTCGCCCACAGTCCGGATCGTTCCACTGATCTCTTCGCGCAAGTGGTGAGTGCCCTGCGCGAACTCTTCGCGATTATGTGCCAGCTCCCGGTGCAGGATGCGTTCTGTGCGCTCCTGGGTGGCCGTCACCTGCTCGAAACGGGGAGCCAGGGCCTCGGTGGGATCCCGCTGCAAACGCCGAAGCACGATCACCAGCATCACGATGCAGGCGGCCAGCAGTGTCGCCACGACGACAAGCCCGATCTCTTCTACGCCACCATGGACCGCGCGTTCCCAGAAGGCCTCGAAAGGCGACTCCACTGGGCTCGCCGAAAGTTCCCGAGGATCCACGCCTCACCTCCCCTGGGATCAGGATACCCATGCCATCTTCCCTGGCCGCTGTGACGGTTCCGGTCACAGCGGCCCCCGTTTGCATCAAGCTCATTGGTTCTGGAACCGATGAGGGGCTATGGCCGCACTCGTATTCCTGGGTATCGGCACCTTCACACTCGTCTGTGTGGTGGTGGGGCTCCGTCTGCTGGCTCTGGCCCGGCTTACCAGGGCGCTTCCCGAGGCGGCCATCGGGGTCGGTTTCTTGTTGATCGGAAGCGTCGGGTACATGCTGGAAGGGGCTGCTACCTGGGCAGCGCGGACCGGCTCCCCTTGGGTGCCCTGGCTGTACGGAAGCGGCCTACTTGCGACGTGTACCGGCTGCGTCTGCCTGGCCACATTCACCTGGCGAGTTTTCCGTCCGACGGCGGCTGGCCGGGGCATCTGGCTGGTCCTCACGCTCATCGCGTACGGGGGATTGGCTGGCCACGGGCTCTCGTCCGGGTTCGACCATATCGGACTGAACGGCGCCTGGGCCTGGCTCGCCTTCTCGGGCCGTCTGGGCTGCATGATCTGGGCCGCGCTGGAGTCCCTTCGCTATTTCGTCCGGGTGCGGCGTCAGCTGCGGCTCGGATTGGGCGATCCGGAAGTCGGGCGGCGCTGTTTCTGGTGGGGCGTCGGTGCGACCGCCGCCTGCGGTGCCTTCGTCCGCTTCGCCGTGGGCGAGTTGTCTGGACAGGTCGATCTCATGGCGCCCGCCGCCGCGATTCCGACCGTGACTTTCGGGCTGATCGCGGCGGGTGCGATCCTGCGCGCGTTCTTCGTACGCGGTCGGGTGGGCCAGGAGATCGCTGACCCGACTGTGGTCTGACCCGCCGCGGAGTCCAGCTTTCGTCAGGTCCGGATCAGTGCCCGGGCCGTCCGACGTCGCCGAGGCGCCAGTCACAGACGCCTTCCGCGAAGATCTGCTTCAGGCGATCGACGTCAGCCGCCGTGGGCTCCCACGGCTCGTAGATCCCCTCCGAAATCGCGTGGTCGACGGACTGAAGATCGCATTTGAAGATTCCGCCTTCGATCGGTCCGCCCGCCACGATGCGGGAGCTCTGGAATGTCGGGAAGCTGGCCGTGCAGATTCCGGGCGGGCCGTCATCGAGGATGCCATCCCAGACGTCCTCGCCCGCCGCGATCTCGGTTCCATCGGTGGCGAAGCAGCGGTCGACTGCCCGGTCCGGCCGGTTACGCGACAGGCGGCGATTGGGATGCTTGCGGATGTTGGCCATCCATTCGTCGATCACCTCGAAGGCCTCGGGAGTCTGGTCGAAGGCTCGTGCTGGCCGGCCATCGGTGAACCAGATGACCTGGTTGCTCGCGTGGCCCCGGGCGAGCTGCATCCGCCGACGGGTCGCGAAGGATTGGTGGCTGTGGTGCATGTCGAGTTCGTCTTCCAGGTAGTGCCGCCAATCGATCACCGGGATCTCGATGTTTCCATCGAAGCGCATACCCCGTTCGTAGGCCGCACGGATCGCTTCGAGATCGCCCGTGCGCCTCGGTGCAGGAGTGGTGCCTCCGTCCGGGCTCAGATTCATGTTGCGAGAGCTCCACGGGTCGAGATCGGCCAGGGTGGAGCCGACGAATGGGAAACCCTCCGTGACCATCTGGGACGGGTCTTTCCAGCTACCGACCTGCGCATTCAGATCGAGGAAATCGGTCGGTGTGATCGAGCCGTCCACGAGCGCGTTCAGTCCATACTGGACACCGACGTTGTCCCAGGGGAGGCGCGCGAAGCCCGTGTCGTCGACCCCGTAGATGTTCACCAGGTCGCCGGTATGGGTCCAGTCTACGCCCTCAGTCCCTTGAGCGAGCTTGTCGATGTCGTCGACGTCCGTGAACGTCGGATTGAGCGCCAGCGGCGTGAGCCCGAACCACGCACGCCGACATTCCGTGATCGCGGGGACCGTGGAGCTGGGGTCCCGTTCCGGCGCGCTGAAGCCAAAGACGTTGTAGAGGGCGTAGATCAGGTTCCACTGCGTCGATTCATCAGCGCTCATGTTCGGCGTCTGAAGGGCGTTCAACCCCTGGATCTTGCGGCGGTTGTCGACGTCCTTCCAGCGCGGATTGTCACGATCCGTCGAGTCGAAGTAGTGCTCCAGGAGTTCGCAATCCCCGACGTGGATCGTCTGGGTGATCATGTCGGAATAGGAGTACTGCGCGATGGCCGCGTCGATCAGGCCAGGGTGGTTCTGGGCGTAGACGTATTGCTGTACCGCACCCCCGGAGCCCCCGACGCTGACCGTGTAGAGCGGAACGCCGTGGTCTTCGATGAAATGCTCCTTCAGCATCAGCGCAGTCTCACCGCCGAGTTCGAGGTTGTAGTGGGTGCTCATTCGCAGCCCGGTCGAGTGAACTACGGCGTAGCCGAGCTTGAGCACATCATCGAGCAGCCGGGCGCTCGTGCTGACCCTGCCCTGGGTGTGGCCGATGGCCACGCCACCCTCCAGGCTGAGCACCAGCCTGCCGTTCCACAGCGAATCGTCGGGCTCGCCGGGATCGACTTCGGTCGTCGGTGCAAGCATCGCCACGCTGTAGATGAAGCGGTTCATCGTTCCGCGTTCCCAGCGCACGATGTAGGGGACCGTCTCTCCGTCCAGCGTGGTCGTCATCGCGATGTCGGCGGGTAGCGGGCCGCTCGGATCGTCCAGGGTGCGGAAGTCGCCGCCCGTCGTGCGGTATTGGTAGTCGAGCCGCCGGTTGCCGGCGCAGTTCTTGCTCCACCCGACGATCTCGGCCGCGGCGGTCGGGTAGCCGTGGCCATCCTTTGGATAGTTGCCACTCGCGTCTTCGAGAGCGACCGGAATGCCGACCGAATCCTGGTTGTCGACGATCGGCTGCCCGAGGTCTGCGCGCGCCGTGGTGCAGACGAAAGGCTGCTGCTGGGGGCCCGAGAAGATCGGCCCGCTGGCAGGGTGATTCAGGACGACGAGCTCCCGCACCACCTTCTGCTCGTTGTGTACGTGGCGCCCACGTCGGTGACGACGCTTCGTCGCAATCGTGAGCTGGAGCAGGTTGTCGCCTGGAACGAATCCTTCGACGACGCCCATCTGCACACCCCATTTCTTTCCGACGGGCTGCAGGAAGTGACTGACGTCCTCGCCATTCAGGAGCAATGCGACGCTTTTCTTCCGCCACTGACGGGGAAGGCGGATGCGCACGAGCGCGTCGCCATCTGTCACCTGTTCAGGAGTGCTCGATACGATCTCGAGTGAGAGAGTCGAGCGATGGCCGTACTTGGCAAAGGCTGGCTGAGGGGCGAGCAGCATCGCGGCCAACGCCAGAATGGTCAGTACGGGAACGAAGGCCGGATGCGCAAGGGAGGGACCGGGACCCGTACGGTGGGGGGACGGCATGGGGAACTCCTTGGTTTCTGCTTGGTGTCGGCTCCCAGGCTACGACGGGTGCCTGGGTGGGGTCAATGCAATATCCTTTGGGCCCGCCCCCGGAAAGAGCTGGGAGAAAGTGCAGTGAATCGTCCCTGGCTCCCGTTTCTCTGGTGGGGCCAGCTGCTCTCCGGCGTCGGCGATCAGCTCCATCAGGTGGCGGTGGTGTGGATCGCGACCCAGGAGGTCGGTGGTTATGCGGCCTGGGTCGTCTCCGTGGGGGCGGCTTTCCGGTTGGGGTTCGGTCTGGTGGCCGGGGTGTTGGCCGATCGCTGGAACCGACGACGAACGATGATCGTCAGCGATATCGCCCGGGCCTTTGCCGTGGCCACGCTGCCCGTCGCAGCCGTCCTGGGTGAGATCTCACTCTGGCACCTGGCAGCGGTCTCGGCTGTTCTCGGTGCGCTCGATTCGCTATTCCAGCCGGCACTCCAGGCCAGCCTGCCTGTCCTCGCGCCGCAAGCCTCGCGGCTGCAGCGGGCCAATGCACTGCTCAACGTGACCAGTCGTCTGTCGCTGATCATCGGACCCGGCATCACGGGCCTCCTGCTCGGTCTGATTCCGATCAGTCAGTTCTTCAGCCTGAATGCGGTGACCTTCGTGGCCTCGGCGCTGGCGATCGCGGCGATCGGACGCCGGCTCGCTGCGCACAACGACGAGGCCGCTCCGCGCGAACCCGGTCGTGGGATGCGCGGTGTGCTGGAGGACATCCGAGGTGCCGCGAAGCTGACTCTGTCCCACGATGGGCTCCGCTGGGGTCTCGTGGCGCTCGTCCTCTCCAATCTGACCTGGACCGCCGCAATCGTTGGGCTGGCTCTGTTCGTCGATTCGAGCTTCGAGCGGGATGCCGGCTCGTACGGTGTGTTGTTTGCGGCCTATGGCGTGTCGAACGTGCTGTCGAACCTGGCGATCGCCTGGCGTCCGATCGTGCGGCGCGAGTGGGTGATGAGTCTCGGCGGACTGATCTTCAATGCGGGCTTCATCGCAGTAGCCTTCGCTCCCTCTTTCGAGTGGGCGATCGCGCTGATGCTCCTTCCGGCGATCGGCGGCCCGATGACCGACGTGCCGCTCCTGATGATGATCCAGCGCGATTTTCCGGCGGACCAGATCGGCAAGGTCTTCAGTCTGCGCACGACACTTTCGAGTGGTGGGCTGGCTCTTGGCTACGCAGTCGTCGGGCCGCTCTTCGAAATTCTCGACGTGCGGACCGCCCTGACTTTGGCCTGCCTGCCCGCGGTACTGGCCTGCACCGCCGCACTCTGGCGCTTTCGGAGTTAAGAAACGG
>JAAELW010000522.1 GCA_024226235.1 bacterium | reverse complement strand
GTGGCCTTCTTGCGAGTCGCCTTCTTGCGAGTCGCCTTCTTGCGCGTGGCCTTCTTACGAGTGGCCTTCTTGCGAGTCGCCTTCTTGCGAGTCGCCTTCTTGCGCGTGGCCTTCTTGCGCGTGGCCTTCTTACGAGTGGCCTTCTTGCGCGTAGCCTTCTTACGAGTGGCCTTCTTGCGCGTGGCCTTCTTACGAGTTGCTTTCTTTCGAGCTGCCATTTCTTGGGTCACCCCCCTGTGGGTGCGCCAGGCTCCACTGTGGAGCTGGAACACCGCGGTGTTGGTGGTTCCAGCCCCCTATCGGAGAAAGGAACCTGCGACTTGAAGGGGAAAACCCCTTTTCCATCGCAATCCTCGGCCACTACAGCCGAAGTTGCGATCGAAGCTAACCGTGCGAAAACAAGGCCGTCAAGAGAGAAACGCAAAAAAATCAAGATGATGGAGGTCCAAGCTGCGGGCGTTCGGAAAAAAACGCCGCGAACTCGGAAGTGCCGAAGGACTCTCGGCGGTCCTGATCCGCAGAACCCGGACAGTTCCACGGTTGACGCTGAGCGGCAGACTCCCTATTCATCCCCGCTCTTCCGGATCTCGAGGAGCCCGCGTGGGTAGCGTCATCAAGAAGCGCCGCAAGAAGATGCGCAAGCACAAGAAGAAGAAGCTCTTGAAGCGCGCGCGTCACAAGCGCAAGCGATAAAGTCCGCTTTCGGCGCTCGATACGAGCTTTTCGTGTTCTGCAGCCGCCGCTCTACGCCAGCCAGTCACGTCTCAGCGGGGCTGAGCGGGCCTTGGCTTGGGCCGGTTTCAGCCGGTCGCGTCGTGGTCAGGCGGCCTGTTGGACCGGGAAAGCCCCCGGTCGCACCCATGAGCGGCACACGCGCCCGAGTAGCCTGTTGATGGGGTGCCGACGCGGCAGGAATGTGAGCACCGGTGCCCGTCGCATGCCGAGGTTCTGGAGCTCGCTGAGCATCTCCTCGTTGCTGGGGTCGATCATCAGCCCCCGACGGAGATAGCGGATCGCCTCGGCCTTGAATCCGAACGCCAGGTGAACGCGCGAAAGGTTGTGATAGAGCTCCGGGTTGAAGAACTCCTCTTTCGCGGCCGAACGGCAGAGTTCGAGCGCCCGATCGAAGCGTCGATCCACCAGCGCCAACCCCAGGCCATAGAACGACCGATAGCGTGGGTTTGCCTGATCGAGGTTGTGGGCATTCCGGAAATGCTCGAGGGCATCGGCAAATTGCCCCGCTGCAAGCAGATCCCGGCCCCGTCTGTATTGCTCCTCGGCGGTCACGGACACGTCGTCTCCTTCGTCCATGGGTGAACGCCGGGTGACCGGGCTCACGCTTTGGACATGTGACGACCTTCTAGGCAAGTCTCGTGCCCAGTATCGGCAACCGGCAGCTCAGCGTGCAGCGCCCCACTCCGGCTCGAAAATTCCGGCCGGGGATCAATTGTGGCCGCTTCCCCACAGTACCGTGTTCGTAACAGGGAGATACGAAATCGTACCCGGGGCGGCAGTGCTAGTACTCGATGATCTCGAGGATGTAGCGCTTCTTCTCCTTGCCGCTGGCAGCCGCCATCAGCGTACGAATCGCCGATGCGTGAGCGCCGCCCTTCCCGATCACTTTGCCCAGGTCATCCTTCGCGACCCGTAGCTCGAGAACGTGCGCGTGCTCGCCAATGACTTCCTTGATCTGCACCTCTTCCGGCTTGTCGACGAGTGAATGGACAATCGATTCGATGAGCTGCTTCATGAGTCCGTCTCCCAGCATCGGAGCCTGCGTATTGTACCAGCCAGACAACCCGGAGCTTCGTGCGTGATCTTTGAAGTGTACGCCCTGGCGTGGATCCGCGGCCATCGGAAACGCATGGTTCGGGGGTCTCAAGGGCTTTGGTAGGAGTTTCTCCGAGCCGGCGGTCTATGGAAGAGCCGCACAGGCCGTAAGGGCGGGCGGGATCGCCCTCCCTTGTTCGGGGGACTCATCAGCACGCGCCCGCCAGGCCGCCGGGACCGGCGTCTCGAGAACGCAGCGGGCGAGGCGCAGGGAGCTGCCCATGGCTCGTTCGAGGCCCTCACGCCTCGCTCCGCGCTCGAGAGCACGGGGCGAAAACCCGCCGGCAATGACCAACCGATGGATATCGAGCAGTCCGACCCAGCACCGAAAATGATGCCTTTCGAGCCCAGCCGCTGCGTCCAGCAGCGGACCGCAATGTCCTGCAGCGGGCGCCCGGGTGTGGAGCCTCAGGGCCAGATCCATTCGACCCATTCGTTTCCAGACGACCTGACCCGCTCCCCGGGGCTCGAAGCCCAGGCCCCGGGCCACGTCTCTCACTTCGGGCTCGTCCGCGGTGGCAACGCTCAGCGCGAGAAGACCCATGGCCCGCTCGCCTGGATCCGGATGCACGGGGCTCGGGCCACGAAGCAAAGCCCAGGGGCCCCGTGGCGCCGCAGCCAGCCCGCGTTGCCGAAGTCCCTCCAGCAGCGCTTCACCCACGTCCATACCGACGAGATTCCGGCGTAGCGTGACGAAATACGCCTGGCGGCACAGACCGACGAAATCGATCGGCAGCTCTTCTCCAAGAACACCGGATTCGAGGGCGGGATGGAGAAACGCGGCCAATCGGTGGCGCATCACCGCATGCACCAGGCGGTCCTCCTCCGCTCCGCTGCGGATCCGAAGCCCAGGGCCTGCCGGGTCTTGGGCCCCTACCACCCCATTTCCGAGGGCTCGCCGCAGGAGCTGCGCGAAGACTTCCCGCGCGCCGTATCGCAGACCACCGTACTCGACTGCCATCGCTGCCCTCCTTTCCCGAAGTCCTGGGCCTACCGGGCCTTCCCAGGGGTTTCGGCCAGGGGGAACGCCGACTTGAGTGAGGGAAATCACCGACCGAACGGGAGCTTGGCGGGAATTCTTGCCTCTTCGCGAGCACGCAGATCTCCGGAGCGGCGAAGCTGCGAGAATTTCGATAAAAGGGGGGTCGAATGGAATCCATCGGCGTGCGCGACGAGCCGCAACCTTCTTTCCACCGTCCAGGACGAATGCCCGTCTAGGGGTGCCATCCGGCCCCCATCGACAGGGGGCCTCCGGTTCATGGCAACCACCCACCAGGAGACGACGCGGATCCTCCGTCGGCTGCTCGCCAGCGGCATGACGGTTCGGGCGGAGCGTCTGCTCAGCCGTATGCGTCCCGCAGATCGCGGTCCGGTGCTCTCGGCGCTGACGCCGCCCGAGATCCGCACGGTGGTCGATTTGCTGTTCGAGGGTCACCGGGCAGCCAGCACGCTGATCGAGCTTCCGCCGGAGCTGCTGCCCCAGGTCTTCGACGCTCTCGGCGACGAGCGTCTGGCCCAGATCCTCTCTCGCCTCGAGCTCGACGACATGGTCGAATTCGTCGAGTGGCTCGATCCGGAGCGACGCGGCCCAATCATCTCGCTGCTTCCGGAGGACGCCCGGGAAGAGCTTCGGAAGTCCGAACTCTACCCACCGGATAGTGCCGGCCGGGTGATGACCACGCGTTTCGTCGCCCTCGACAAGAACATGACCGCCGAGGAGGCGATCGAACGCATCCGCGCGACCGGCGCCGCAGACGACGAAGCAATCCTCTATCTGTACGTGATCGACGACAAATCGAAGTTGTTGGGCGTCGTCCCGTTGCGCCGTCTGGTCGCGGCGAGTCCGGATCGCCGCTGCGCCGAGATGATGGTGACCGAGCCGGTCTCGGTACCTGCCACCGCAGACCAGGAAGAGGTCGCCCAGCTGGTCGGCCGCTACAACCTGCTGGCGGTTCCGGTGGTGGACAACGAGCAGCGCATCCTCGGCGTGATCACCGTCGATGACGTGATCGAAGTGATCAACGAGGAGGCCACCGAGGACATGTACCTGATGGCGGGTCTGTCCGACGAGGATCGGGTCTTCAGCCCGGCCCACCACGCCATCCGCAAGCGGTTGCCCTGGATGCTGATCAACCTGGGGGCCACCTTCCTGGCTGCCTGGGTGGTCGGACTGTTCGAGCGGACCCTGGAGCAGATCGTCGCATTGGCGTTCTTCATGCCCGTTGTCGCCGGGATGGGCGGCAACGGCGGCATCCAATCGCTCACCGTCATCACCCGCGCGATCGCCCTCGGCGAGCTCGAATTCTCGAGCGGCCTGCGGGCAATCATGAAGGAGGTGAGCGTCGCAATCGTCATCGGCCTGGTCACCGGCGCAATCAGCGGCGGGCTCGCCTACCTCTGGCAGGGCAGCCCGTATCTGGGCGCCGTCCTGTTCGTGACGATGATGGCCACGATGGCCGTCGCCGGTGTGCTCGGGGCCGCGGTGCCGCTGATCCTGAAAGCGCTCGGTCAGGACCCGGCGGTGGGATCGGGGGTCTTCGTCACCACGTTGACGGATATCTTCGGCTTCGCGGCGTTCCTCGGCCTCGGAACGATGATGCTCGACCGCCTGGTCTGACCTGGAGCAGGCCGGTAGGCCTGCTTCAGGTCGTGTGGCCGCTAGAAGAAGTACTCGACCAGCAGATAGGCGAGTGCCTGAGCGTCGCCATACTGGGAGCGCGCCGATCCCGCGAAGAGCTGGGCGCCCAGCGTGATCTCCACCGTATTCAGACCGGTGAACGAGAGCGCGGGGAAAAGGGCCACGCTCGGGCCATTCCAGTCGTAGAGAACCAGCAGGCTGCCGTTCACGACGGAGGTCAGATCACTGCTGAGCTGAAGCCCGGTCGTATGGCGCGCGTACGAAACCACGCCACTTCCGCCGAAGCGACTCGCCGAGACCGGTCGCACCATGGGCCCCAGGGCGCCCGGGGTGGCTTCGAAGAGAGGGAGCATCGTGCCCGCTTCGCCCTCTCCAAAGCCCAGCGCGTTGCCATCGTAGAGATGCTCGACCAGGAAGTAGACGCCGTTGCCGACGTCGAAGTTGTAGTCGAGGGAAACCACGACCTGCCAGAAACGGTCGAGCTCGCGGGGCGCTGCCCAGCCGATCTCCCAGACATCGCGTTCCGGATCCGTGTAGACGGCTTCGACCCGCCAGGCTGCATCCCCCAGGTTGCCAGCCAGATCCCCTCCAAACGTGCGCGCCTGCTCGAACACTCCGGCCATCAGGCCGACATCCGTATCGCGCAGCACCCCTTCGAAGCGAAGCGCGTAACGGGCATCGTCGCTCCGCGAGCCCGGTGCGTAGACGAGCTGCAGCGAATCGAAATCCGAGAGCAACCAGCGCGCTTTCAACGCATCGATCCCGACCGACTGGTCCGCTTCGATGGCCAACGGGCCGATCGCATTGAAGCGATCGATCGGGTTCCACAGCCGGCCCACACCCCAGGGGATCCGCTGCCGCCCGGCGGTCACCTCGAGATGCTCACCCTCGTAGCGAACGAAGGCCCGGTACATCAGGTGCCGCCACTGGCGATGGGATGCGTCCTCCTTGAATCCGAACGCGTGGATCTCGTCCTCGAGGCCGAGGAAGGTGTCCGGCGGACCCCCACTGCCAAGACCGAACCGATCGAGAATCCCGACACGCAGCTCGTGATCGTAGACGAACGTGCCCGACCAGCCGCCGCCGGCCTCGATATCGAGCCGTTGGCGGAGCCGGGTGAGGCCCTGCCAGACATCGCGATCCCCGACGAGCTCGAACGCCGGGCAGTCTGCGAACAGTTCGGCCAACACGCAGCTCGGACCAGCCAGAGCGACAGCCTCGCGAAACTTCGTTCCGTCGGTCCCGTTGCTCACCGTGAGCAGCTCCCGGATGGAACCGCTCCACGAAACGGAACGCTGACCGGAGCGCCACAGCTCGACGCCTGATGCTGGGGTGATCGCAGTCAGGATGCCCAGCAGGGCTGCGAGCCGAAACGCGTTTCTCATGCAGCCGCAAGCTCGTCGTCGACGACTCGACCGTCCCGCAGCCGCACTGTGCGCCGGGATTTCTCGATCACCATCGGATCGTGGGTCGAGAACAGGAAGGTGACCTGGTGGCGCTGGTTCATCTCCTGCATCAGATCGAGCAGCTTCTCGGCAGTCTTCGAATCCAGGTTGGCAGTGGGCTCATCGGCGAGCACGACCCTGGGATTGCTGACGATCGCTCGGGCCACCGCCACACGTTGCTGCTGACCCCCACTCATCTCGAGTGGACGCTTCTCGGCCATGTCAGCCAGGCCCACTTCGCCCAGCATCGCCATGGCGCGCTGCCGGCGCTCGGCACCGGGCACACCTTGCAGCTCCATCACGAACTCGACGTTTTCCCGCGCGGAAAGCACGGGAATCAGGTTGTAGGCCTGAAAGATGAATCCCAGCTTCAGGAGCCGCAGGTGCGCGAGCTCGGCCGCTGAAAGCGCACCCAGGTCCTGGCCCTCGAGCCGGATCATTCCGCGCGTCGGAACGTCCAGTGCTCCGAACATATTGAGCAGCGTCGTCTTGCCCGAGCCGCTGGGCCCGGCAAGTGCGGTGAATTCGCCGCCGCCGATACTGAGGGTCACTCCCTGCAGCGCCACGGTCTCGACGCCGCGCGTCTCGTACACCTTCGATACATCGGTTGCTTCAAGCATCAGAAATCGGTCACTTCGAGCACGGAACCTCCTAGACGTGGCGCACGGCCTCGGCCGGCCGGATGCGCACGGCCCGAACCGCGGGCCACAAGCTTGCAAGAATCGCCGTCAGCACTGCAATGGCGACGGGTTGTGTGAGATCGCTGCTGCGCACGACCGGCACGATCACCGGGGACATGCCATACGCATCCAGACCGTCGGCCCAGGCCGAGAGATCGATCCCGTCGGAAACGGCCCAGACACCCAGCAACCCGAGCGCCAACCCGAAGGCCACACCCACCAGGGTCAGGACCAGCGACTCCACCAGGAGCGATGCCACCAGCCGCGCCGGAGGCATACCCAGGGAGAGCACGATGCCGATCTCGCGAATGCGCTCATACAGGGACATCAGAAGCACATTGGCGATCCCGAAGGCCATCGCGACGAAGATCGCCGCGTACATGATCCAGCCCATCTGATCGAAGATCTTGACCATCGAGACCAGCATCGGGCGCAGCTCTTCCCAGGTACGGACCTCGAAATCGGCACCGAGCCGTTCTTCGAGCCGGGCAGCCAACGCTTCGAGTTGCCGGTCGTCGTTCGAGATGATCACGAACTCGGAAATGGCCTCGCCGATGCCCAGCAGACGTTGGGCCTCGGCGATCGGGAGGAAGAGCGCGCCTTCGTCGAGCCCCCTGGAAGGCGTGCGGAACAGACCGGCGATCCGGTAGGCCTCACCGGTCAGATCACCGGTGACGTCCTGCACCGAGAAGACGACCTTGTCATCCACTCCAACCTGCAGACGATCGGCCAGCCGCTCTCCGATCAGCACCTGGCGGGGTTCGTCGCCCAGGAACTGGCCCTGGGTTATGGACTCCTCGATCACCGACACCTTGGCTTCCCGGTCAGGATCGATCGCCACCAGCCGGACGCCCACGCTTGCCCGCGGCGAAGAGACCAGGCCTTCGTCGCGGACGCGGGGCGCCCAGGCCACGACCTCGGGCAGGTCCTCCACCAACCCCGGGCCGACACCCTGACCCGGTTCGATGCGGATATCGATACTGGGTTTGGCGTCGAAGCCCTGCCCGTGAATCTGCACGTGACCGACCTCGGTACGGATCGCCGAAGCGACCATCTCGAAGATCATCCCGTAGTTCACGGCCATCGCGACGATCGTGGAACCGAGGCCGATGGCGATCGCCGAGCCGACGATCAACGTTCGACGCGGATTCCGTCCGACATTGCGCCAGGCCATGCGCCAGGTCACGGACCGCACCAGTGCTTCGAGAAAGCTCCCGAGGAAACCCTTTGTCATCGCACCAGGCTCCGCTCCCGAGGCCATCCTCACAGACTCCTCAGGGCATCGACGGGCCGCGCACGGCTCGCCTTCAGCGCCGGATACAGCGCGGCCAGAGCGGCCACACCGAGTATCGTGATCATCGATCCGATCGGATTCATCGGCTTCAGTTTGAAGGTGACGACGGGCTCCATCGCGATCACCTGGGCCGCCCCCTGAAGATCCTCGGACATCGGAATCGGATGGCCCTGGAAGTAGAGCACCACGGGAATCGCCAGCGCCAACCCGATGCCGAGGCCGAGGCCCGCCAGCAGCATCGACTCCAGGTAGACCACCCGGAAGACCGAGCGGGGTCTGAGGCCGAGCGCGAGCATCACCCCGAGCTCGCGAGCGCGCTCGAGCACGGACATCAGGATCGTGTTCAGGATGCCGAACGCGACCACCACCACGAGGATCGCGAGCATGATGTACATGCCGGCGTCATCGATGAAGATGAACTCCTTGAGCTCCGGCATCACCTCGCCCCAGGTGTGCAGCTCCAGGTCCTGGTCGGAGCGCTTCGCGAGCACGACGCGGACATCGGCCTCCAGCGCATCGACGTGATCGGCATCCTCGGCCAGCACCGCGATCTCCGAAACACGGTCCCCGTATGCGAAGAAGGCCTGCGCATCCGCCAGCGAGATGACGGCCAGCGTGCGCTCCAGCGCCGGCTCCGGCAAGCGAAGCGTGCCCACGACTTCGAAGAGGTCGTAGGCGGTCTCCATCGAGTAGGCGACGGAGTAGAGCAGAAGCTCGTCCCCGAGCTCGACACCGAGATTCCGGGCAAGCCGCTCGCCGAGCACGATGCCGTGGCCGTTCCCGTCCACGAACACCCCGGACTCGAGCCGGGTCGGAAGGCTCGAAACCGTGCCTTCACGCTCGGGGTCCACGCCGAAGACCGCCACGCCGTGGGTCGCCGCACCCTTCGACGCCAGCGCGAAGCCGACCACCCGGGGTGCCACCCCGAGCGCACTCGGCGCCCGCTCGAGTTGCTCCAACAGCTCTGCATCGAGTGCGACGAACTGCTCGAGGGTGCGCTTTTTCAGGTAGTCCTTGCCGGAAACCTGCAGATGCCCGGAGTGAATCCGAACCCCGTCCTCGATCATCTTCTCGTGCATACCCGCAGCCATCGCGACGAATACGACGACGAGGAAGACCGCGAACACCGTCGCCGCCACCGTCAAGCCGGTTCGCCGGAGGTTGCGCCCGATGTTGCGCTTGGCGAGACGAAACTCGAGGCTCAACGGCCGCCTCCCTTGGTCAAATGACGCTTGGTGAAGATCGCGTCGGCGAACTCCTCGTTGAAGCGGATCTCGTGGATTTCGATCGCCGTCTCGTGGCCCTTCTTCTCGAGCGGAACCATCGACCAGTGGTGGGGGTAGGGTCGCCCGGAAACCTCACGAATGTCCGAGAAACGCATCTCCCGCAGCTTCTCGCCTCCCTCGTCGAAGAAATCCTGGCGCAGCGGAGCCGAGCGCTCGACGTCGACCCAGGTGAGGATCTTCCCCCAGACGACCGGCGCATCCTCGTGGGGTACGTATTGAAGCACGTAGGCCCGTGCGCCCCCGCCATCGGGATCGATGCCCAGCAACTCGTGATCGTAGTCGTCGAGCTGACTCGACTCGCGCACCAGATCGTCATTGCTGAAGTCGCTGCCCATCCAGCTCTGCAGCATCATCGACGGCGGGATGCGCAGCGTACGCTCGACCCGCGGGATGTAGTTCCACATGTTCGGATGCAGCTTCAGGAAGCCCATCCCCTTGTCCTTGGGCGGGCCGAGGATGCGGATGAACGACCGCTTCTCGGGGCGATCGTCCCAGGCCTGGAATTTCACCCGTCTGGGCTCCGGAAGCCTCGGCGAGGTGATCGTCATGGTGGCTTCCATGTAGCTCGTGTTGCCCCGGAAGATGTCCTCGACACGCTCTGCGATCCCGCGCCCGGTCAGGCCCTCGGGTGCAGACTCGAAGCCCTGCTGGGCCATGGCCTCGACAGCCACGAAGCCGCACAGCATCCACACGCCCGCCCACAAGAACTTCATGCGACCAATCCTCCTTCCAATGCCAATAGGACCCCCGGCCAATGGGCCAGCGGATCGAACTCGGGATCGACCGAGGCCTGGAGCAGGATGCCCTCGGCCGCACCGATCAACAGTGTGGAGACGGCAGCCGAAGGCAGCCTCTTCATTTCGCCGCGCTCCATCGCGCGCTCGAGCAGATCCTCCAGCAGCTCCCGGCAGCGCCGATAGAGCACGGCCAGACGATCCCGAGCCGCCGGATGGGCGAGGAACTCGATCCATGCGCGCATCATTCCGGGCTGAGCGAGCAACCTCCGGATCGCCAGCTCATTGCCGCCGGCAATGACCTCGAAGAGCGGACGCTGCCCGTCGTCGAGGGCCTGCCAACTGGCGAAATAGTCGTCGGCAAAGGCATCGAAGAGCGCCAGGAACACCTGCTCCTTGCTCTCGAAGTGCCAATAGAGACTGCCTTTCGAAAGGCCCGAGGCGCGCACCAGATCATTCATGCTCGCTGCGTGGTAGCCGGACTCCGAGAAGCACTGGAAGGCCGCTTCGAGGATCTGCGCACGCCTTACCTCGCGAGGCTCGTGGGCACGTGTTCGGGATGAATCCGAAGTCATAAACTGACTGGTCAGTCTATTGAATGCGCCGGCGCGCGCAACCTTCGTGGCTCGAGCAGGTTGAACCTCTGCAACGACCCCAGCCGGTCTCCAGGTGATGGAGGCGGGATGAGCAGAACCAAGGAGAATTCATGGCACCTCGGTCCGATTGGCTCGCACTTTGTCTCGGAATTGCGCTGGTTTTCAGCGCCGGCGCGGCACAGGCCCGCGACGCCGACAACAATCCGCCCGGCCCGATTGGTGGTCGAGGCACCAACTGGGAAAACCCTCCGGGCCCGACCGGCGGCCCCGGCACCAGCCCGGATCGGCGTATTCGCCGCGACCGAGACGACAATCCGCCCGGCCCGATTGGTGGCCGCGGCACCAACTGGGAGAACCCTCCGGGTCCGCGGGGCGGAGTTGGCAGCAGCCCGAATCGTCGCCCGCGGCGTCGCTGAGGGGCGCACGCAGATCAGACCCCGTGAGCCAAGCCCGGGGATCATCGTGCGCCTGGCGGGAGCCTCCGGCGGTGCCAGCCGTCCTCCTCC
>JAAELW010000521.1 GCA_024226235.1 bacterium | reverse complement strand
GGGCGCCGCGCGGAGTATCAGCACCGTCCCCCAATACGCGGCCTCCGTCCGCCGAGCCCTGGGAGGCGACACGCCCCAGCAGGCGGTGATCCAGACGGTGCGGGGTCGTGGCTATCGCTTCGTTGCAGAGGTCACCGAGTCGGACTCGCCGTCGCCCTCCGCGTTCCGATCGCCTCGCGATGCGCGCCGAAGCGAAGGCATCTCGAAGCCGCGTTTCGTCGGGCGCCACGAGCTGATGAGCACTCTGCGCGCGGCGCTCGAGGAGAGTCTGTCCGGTGAGACCCGGGTGGTCATGCTCGAAGGCGATCCGGGGATCGGCAAGACGCGCGTCGTGGAGGAGCTGTGTCGCGAGGCCGCAGAGAGTGGAGTCATGGTGCTGACCGGGCGCTGCCACGAGGGCGAAGGTGCCCCGGCCTTCTGGCCCTGGATCCAAACGGCGCGGGACTGGACGCGACTCAACGAAGGCAAGCCGATCCCCGACGAGATCGAAGCAGAAGCAGCATTCTTCGCCACTTTGGCTCCCCCAAAAGGGGCGCAGGTCGCCAAGCCGGCGGCGCAGGCCGTTGGAGCCGAGGCGCGCTTCAGGGTGTTCGATCGGGCTGCACGGGGTCTGCGGGCTTTCGCCAAGCAAGCACCGCTGGTTCTTGTGCTGGAAGACATGCATTGGGCGGACCCGGCTTCTCTCGAATTTCTCTCCTTTGTCGGGGCGGAGCTGCACCACGATCCGGTGTTCATACTGGGGACCTATAGGGACAAGGAGCTGCACGGCACTCCCGAGCTATTCCAGACATTGGCTGATCTGACCCGCCAGCCCACGTTCCGGCGCCTTTCGATCAGAGGTCTCGAGCTCGACTACGTTGCAGAACTTCTCGCGCAGATCGTGGGAAGCGACGTTGCTCCGGCCCTGGCCGAGTCCGTGGCCGCCCTGACCGAAGGCAACCCGTTCTTCGTGGTCGAGATCGCACGCATTCTCGGTGCGGAGGCAAGTGGGCTGGAGTCTGGCGACATGGCCGAGGGATCGGAGATCCATCTTCCCGCGAGTATCTCCGACACGATCGGGCACCGGCTCGGAAGGCTGGGTGCCGGCACGCGTAAGCTCCTGAGCGTCGCTTCGGTTATCGGCCGGGAATTCGGTATCACACTGCTGTCGGAGGCCGCGGGAACAGAGCCTGAGCAGATCTTCGAGCCTCTGGAAGAGGCGAGCGCCATCGGGATCATCGAGCCCGCGCAGAGCAGTCCGGATGCCTACCGTTTTGCTCATGCGCTGATCCGCGAGACGCTCTACCAGGGGATCCTGGGGCCGAACCGGGCTCGCCTCCACAGGGCCATCGCGGAGGCGTTGGAACGGCACCACAGCGAGTCCGCTGCCCCTCCGCTGACAGCCCTGGCCCACCACTGGTACCAGGCCGTGGCAACCGGTGCAGTCGACAAGGCCGCCGAGTACTGCGAGCGCGCGGGACTGCCGGCACTATCGGGGCACGGGTTCGAGGAAGCGGCTGTGCAT
>JAAELW010000520.1 GCA_024226235.1 bacterium | reverse complement strand
GGAAGCAGCACGGAAACCAGGGGATCCGTGCTCAACTGCCACCCTGGGTCGCCATCCAGCGGGCGCCGATCATCCGGTGGTCGAGCCCGGCCGCTCGGTCCAGTACGCGAAGGGGCTCAGGCAACTCCACCTCGGTCTTGAAGATTCCGTCTCGCATTCCCTTCGTGGAGAGACGGGCACAGGCCCCGTCCCACCAGGGCGAGGTGCTCCCCGCCAAGGGCTCCAGGATCAGGCATGCAGCGCCCCGATCGATGCCCCGTTCGAGGCGCTCGAGCAGTTGCTTCCGCGCGTCTGCATCGAGTTCGTTCAGCAGCCAGCCGCATACCATGAGATCGCCGGCACCCACTCGGGGCATGGCCCGGGGTAGCTCGCCCCGGCGAGTCCGAGCGCTCACTCCGAAGTGGCTGTAAGTCCGTCGCGCTTCGGGGAGAGCCCAGCCCAGTGCATCGATACCCACGACGCGGGGCATCGGCGAGAGCCGCAACGCAAGTGCGGCTCCGGCTGCACCGCTTCCGCAGCCCAGGTCGAGGATGCGTGTCGGGGGGGTGTCGCCCAGTGCGCCGCGGACCGTATCGTAGGCGTGCCAGAGGCAGAGGAAGTGAAGGGGGGCGTAGAAGCGGGTGAACGCCGCGCGTCTGGCGTCGCCCTGGGTGGCGCGCCCGCGCACTGCACCCGCATCCCTCTTCTCGACATAGACCCGAGAGACCGCGCGAATCCCGCGGCCCAGCTCCCGGGTGGTCAGCGCGGCCTGCCGCTCGGCCACCCCCTCGAGCCAGGCTTCGAAGCGATCGGAGTCAGATGCTGAGAGCTGAGCAAGCGCCATCAACTGGGGATCCCAGGCCGCTGAACCGCGATGCCCATGCTGCAGGGACGGGTGGGGGAAAGCCCCTCCGTTCGGCGGGTTGCCTGGCCTTCAGAGGGGGGCCAGCAGATGAGGATTGCGGGGGCAGCACGCATTCGGGTTCCGAATTCAGTATCGCAGAGATCGCCGGGCAGGTCCGGATGCGCAACCCCTCAATGATCACCGGCGATGGGGAATCCTGTCTCCTAGCCTACAGCGGTGTGTTCCCAGCTGAGTTTCGCCCGCGGCCTGATGTGGGCCGCCGTTCTGATGTTCATCGGCCTCGCCTCCGAGCGGGCCGGGGCCCAGGAGCCCATGGTGGAGTCGACCGGCTGGGATGCGGTCGAGCTGTTGGGCCGCAGCGTTGCGGCCGGGGAAAAGCGCCGACTCTTCCTGCGGGCCAGCGAGTCGTTCGCGGGTACTTCGGTCGAGATTCCGGTACTGGTGATCCGCGGCCTCACTCCGGGTCCGACGGTCTGCTTCACGGCCGGTGTTCATGGGGACGAGCTCAACGGAATCGAGATCGTTCGCAAGGTATTCGAATCGGTCGCGCCACCGGATCTGTCGGGCATGTTGATCGGCGTACCCGTGGCCAATTTGCACGGCTTCCGGCGCAGCTCCCGTTACCTGCCCGACCGCCGCGACCTGAACCGCTTCTTTCCCGGACATCCCGGCGGCAGCTCGGCTTCGCGTATCGCGGGCGCGCTCTTCCAGAATGTAGTGCTTCATTGCAATCGGTTGATCGATTTCCACACGGGCTCGTTTCACCGCACCAACATTCCCCAGCTTCGCGCCGATCTGCGCAAGCCCGCGATCCTCGAAATGGCCCGAAGCTTCGGGACGCCATTGATTCTCCACAGTGAGGGCGCACCGGGAACGCTGCGCCGGGCAGCGGTGGACGCCAATATCACGGCGATCACCTACGAGGCGGGCGAGCCGATGCGTTTCCAGGCGGACGAGATTGCCCGCGGGTACGAGGGTACGCGTCTGTTGTTGGCAAAACTCGGCATGGTGGGCCGGTCCTCTCGGGGAGACGATCCCGAGGTCTTCTATCGTTCGCGTTGGGTGCGCGTGAACGACGGCGGAATCTTCCTCACGAGTCGCGAGCTCGGTGAGTCGGTCGAGGCGGGCGCCGTCCTCGGCACGGTCACGGACCCGGTCTCGAACGAGCGCTCCCAGGTGATTGCCCCGATCCCCGGTCGGATCATCGGGATGGCGCTTTCCCAGGTGGTGATCCCCGGATTCGCGGCATTCCACATCGGCCTGCCTGGCGACGTACTCGCGCAGCCCCCGGATGCTCCATCGCTGCCCACGTTGCATCCCGACCAGCTCGATGCCCTGGAACACCCGGAATAACAGTGAGCCGCTCGGTATTCGTCACGGGTCTTCTGTTTCTGGCTGCCGGCCTCGGGTTGTTCGCGGCCAAGGTCGGTGTCTACGAAGTTCCGCTCGTGCCGACAGACACACCGGGCCCGTGGCAGGTCGAGCTGCGGATCCACGTGCGCGGGGACGGGAAGCGCGGCAGTGTGCGGGCCTTGCTTCCGGCGGGCTCCCAGCAGCAGCTGGTATTCGACGAGCGCTCCTCTTCGGACCGGCTCAACTTCAGTATCCGCGAGCATGGCGGCAATCGGGTTGGCGTGTGGACCGGTTGGCTCGAGGACATCCACGAGGTCGTCTACCAGTTCCGCATCCAGACCGGAGCCCTCGAGGTAGAGATCCCGGAGCAGGCGGAACCGTCCCCGCCCACGCGAGCCATCCGCAAGCGATACACCCAGCCGACGTCGGAACTTCCGTCGACCGCCGCGGATGTGAAGGTCGTACTCGAGGAGCTCGATCTTCCCGCTCCAGAAGATCTGTTGGCCCGTGTCCGCAAGGTGTTTGCATTCGTCGTGCACGAAATCGACGAGGTGAATGGCGCTGGCAGCGACGCGCTGTTGACGCTGGCGCGGCGCGAGGGCAGCGTGGAGGGCAAGGAGCGATTGCTGATCACGCTGCTCCGCGGAGCAGGTGTTCCGGCTCGAGTGGTGCGTGGGTTGGAGTTGCGTGATGGCGCGGTGCCCGAGCCCCGCATCTGGGCCGAAGTGAACCTGTATGGAGCCTGGGTGCCGCTTTCCGCGGTGCAGGATTTCTTCGCACGTCGGCCCGCGGGTTTCGTCGAGATGGGTCGGGGAGAGCAGCCGTTGGTGGAAGCGACGGGTGTCAGGGCGGTCGGCCATCGCTACCTGGCCCTGCGCGAACCCCTGCGCCCAGACGAGATTGCCAGCCTGCTCGCGCCGGACAATCCGATCCTGGCCAGGCTCTCGTTGTACCGTCTGCCGGTCGACACCCAGGCCGCTCTCCGGGTGCTGCTGCTGCTGCCGCTCGGCGCGCTCACGGTGGCGTTGTTTCGCAACGTCATCGGCATTCCCACCTATGGCACCTTCATGCCCGTGTTGATCGCTCTTTCCTTGCGAGAGTTCTCGCTTCCGCTCGGCCTCGTGCTGGTCGGTGTCGTGACGTTATTGGCGGTCTTGGCGCGAATCGGGCTCGAACGGCTCCGGCTCCTGATGGTTCCACGTCTCTCCATCCTGTTGTGTGTCGTCGTGCTCTTCGTGACCAGCCTTGCCCTGTTGGCCGAGGGCTCCGTGCTGCCTGATTTCTTTGCAGGAGTCGTGTTCCCGATCGTGATCCTCACGATGTTGGTCGAGCGTATCTACATCACGGCTGCAGAAGAAGGCCTGCAGGAGGCGCTGGCCCGCGGTCTGTGGTCCGTGAGCGTCGCTGCTGTAGTCCATCCCTTGCTGCGCAACCCGAATGCCAGCTACTTGATGTTCTCGTTTCCCGAACTGGTGGTCGCGATCATCGGCCTGCTCGTCTGGATCGGTGGCTATACTGGCTATCGCTTGGCGGATCTCGTGCGGTTCCGGGCATTGGCAACCCCGCCGGTCGGTGGGAGTCCGGACTAGTGTTGAGTGGATTGCGACGTCGAGGCGTCCTGGGGATCAACCGGCGCAATGCTCGATACACGCTGGCGGTGAATGACCGGGCTCGTTTTCCCCTGGTCGATGACAAGCTCGAGACCAAACGTCTATGCATCGAAGCGGAGATCCCGGTCCCCCGCTTGCTCGCCGAAGCACGTCTCCACGTCGAGGCCCGCGGTCTTCCCGGCGCCCTTCGGAACGTCGAATCGTTTGTCTTGAAGCCGGCGCGGGGGGCGATGGGAAACGGCATCCTGGTGATTCGCGGTGATGGAAAGGGCGGTTTCATACGCGGTGACAGGCCGCTTCCCGTCGAGGATCTGGTCTATCACGCCTCCGGGATCATCTCCGGCCTCTACTCCCTGGCGGGGCATCAGGACATCGCCCTGGTGGAGGAGTGCCTGCAGACCCACCTGCTGCTGGTACCCCTCTCGGCCGGCGGCGTGCCGGATGTCCGAGTGATCGTCTATCGTGGCATTCCAGTCATGGCGATGACTCGGCTGCCGACCGAGCGAAGTGGTGGACGTGCCAACCTTCACCAGGGTGCAATCGGAGCTGGCATCGACCTCGCGAGCGGACGGACCCTTTTTGCTGTGAACAAGACACGCCCGATCGTTCGTCATCCGGACAGCGACCAATCCCTGATCGATGTGCCGATTCCGGAATTCGAGAGGGTGCTGGAGATCGCCGTCCGCGCCACCGATTGTACGGGCCTCGGCTATATCGGCGCCGACATGGTGGTGGACGCCGTGCGCGGGCCGGTCATTCTCGAGTTGAATGCCCGCCCCGGCCTCGCGATCCAGTTGGCCAATCGCGCGGGCCTCAGGCCGCGTCTCGATGCAGTCGACCGGGCCCTCGGCGCTCCGGATAGCGACTGGCAGCGGGCATTGTCGGTCGCGGAGCGCGTTGCAATGGGCCAGGCTTTCTCCAGCCGGAGTTCCGCTTGATGCGAGCCTTCCTGCTCGTGTCGGTTTCGTTCTTCCTGCTGGTTGCGGCAACGGCTCGGGCGCAGCAGGCACCCGCCCCGACCACCTACGACGTGGTGTTCGAAGCTGC
>JAAELW010000519.1 GCA_024226235.1 bacterium | reverse complement strand
GAGGAGGGGGAGCAGGTGCTCCACTTCGAGGTCGAGGACACGGGCGCCGGTATCGAGCACGACCAGCTCCAGGACATCTTCCGGGCCTTCGCCCAGGGCGGTGACGACTTCGGCCGCGAGTACGGCGGAACCGGCCTCGGACTCACCATCGCCTCCCACCTCGTGCGGCACATGGGGGGCGCCCTGGCGGTCGAGAGCGAGATCGGCTACGGCAGCCGGTTCCACTTCCAGGTCCGCATGTCGGCGGCCGAAGCCCCCACGGATCGGATACGCGTGGCCCTGCCTGCGAGGCAACGAGCGCCCGCCATCGCCGCGCCCGCCGTCCCAAAGCCGTGCGACTTCTCGCCGCGCCACCTCCTGCTCGTGGAACAGGAGGACGATGCGCTCATGGGCGTCGAACGGGAGCTGGAAGCTGCGGGGCACCGCATCTCGCGCGTACATGGGATCGCACCTGGACTGCGCGTGATCTCCGTCCATGGGGACCGCATCGACGCCGTCGTATGCGACGCGGCCTTCGACGACGCGGACCTGACGGGCATGGCCCGCACCATGCGCGAGGGTGCCAATCGCCCCCGCCATCTGCCTCTGACCGTGCTCGCCCCAGAGGGCCTCACGGGGGGCCTCATGACCTTTCCCATCGGCGGCAAGCGACAGCCGCAGGGGCAATTGGAAGAGCTGGGAGCGAGGAAGACGGTCGAGACCACCGGGTAGGAACGCGCTACGCGCGTATCGCTGGGCCTCGCCTGGTGTCGCCAGTCCTGAGCCGGTCGGAGGGTGGTCGAGCGCGATCACGAGCGCGCGGCGCCAGGTTGCGGAGCATCCTGCGATCTCCCTGGGGCCGATGGCGTCCCGCGTGGCGAAATCGCCATGTACGGTGCCAGGCCCCAATGCCCCTGAGCTAGGTGCTGCTATTCGGCAGGGGTAGGTACTTGGGTAGATCGGCCTGACGCGGGCGGTTCGTGAGTGTGACGGCAACAGCGGGGTGAAGACAGGGCCACTTGGCGTCGAGTTTCGGGATGTGAACACCAATCCCCGAAACCAAGGACCCTGTCATGAAGTCACTGGATGCGTTGCACGCGGAACTTTCCCGGCTTGCCCCTCGATTCTCCATTGGGGCGCTTGATTCGGAAGGGATGGGTTCTCGGATTCGAGCTGCGATTCAGCGTTGCGGTGTTGATGCGCAACGGCGCTCGCCGTTGCATCCGATCCTGGTGTTCTGGCTGACAATGGCCCTCTCGTTGATGCGGACCTTGTCGATTCCGAACGTGTTGCTTTCGCTTCTGTCCTCACTTCGATTGCGCCACGGGGGCCTTGGGCTCCGCCCGGTGTCCGATGGTGCGATCGCACATGCACGCCGCCGCTTGGGCGCGGAGGTGTTCCGGCACGTGTTCGAGGATCTTGGGGAGAGTGTGCGGCCGGAAGCGAGCTTTCATGGACACCGTGTATTCGCCTTCGATGGTTTTTCATCCACGGTAGCGGACACGCCGGCCAATGAAACCGGGTTCGGCCGGCATGCAGCATCACGTGGGACGACGGCATTCCCGCAGTTCACAACAGTGCTGCTCCAGTGCGTTCGCACGCATGAAGTTCGCGCTGCGCGCTGGGTGGGCCACAGCGGATCCGAGAGGCCTGAGGCGTGGAAGATGCTGCGCTACCTGGGAGAGGACGATCTGGTGCTGCTGGACCGTGGGTTCTTTGGGATCCACTTTTTTCAAGCACTTGGAGGGCAGGGAACGGCGTTCCTGGCCCGCAGCAAATCCAACATCCGACCGCGCCGCAGGATCCGGCGAGGACCAGGCGACTACGACGTGCTGCTCGAGACCAAGTGGGTGCCCGAGCATCTTCGTGCACGTACGGAGCGGGGACAGGGGACTGCGCGGATTCCGCTACGTCAGATCGAGTACACGTTGGACGGGAAGACAACGGTTTGGTTGCTCACGAACCTCATGGACCGCTCGATCAGCGCCCGCGAGCTCATCGAGCTGTATCACGAGCGCTGGGAGGTGGAGATTGGCATCGACGAGATCAAGACCCATCTGTGTGGCGCTTCGAAGGGGACGCTTCAGACGACGTTTCGGGGCCGAACACCGGAGATGGTGCTGCAGGAGTTGTGGGCAACGTTGACGCTCTACACGCTCACCAGACGACTGATCGCGCGTGCCTCACGCCCCAGGCGTATCGATCCACGGCGGATCAGTTTCGTTGATGCGCTCGTGGTGATCCGTGGCTCGGCCCCCGACATCGAGCGTGCCCGGGCAGCCGATCGCTGCGCCAGGTACGTACGCCTGCTCGAGGACATCGCAGACTGCTGCATGCGCAGATGGCGGCGCCCTAGGCGGTTCCCTCGTGTGCTGAAGATCAAGATCCTCGATCATCGACGAAAGCGACCAACTGACCGCGGTGGACACTTCCAATGGGACGAAAACCTCGCCATGGGAGCCCCAGGATGAGTGCTTAGCTCAGGGGCATTGGTGCCTGACCCACTTCATCGGCATTCGCACGGTGCCGTCCACACCGGTGGGGACACGTCCGACCCCTGGCTCAGTGGGCTGGACCATCCACGGGGAAAGCCGGTGAAGTGGGTCAGGTACCGACCTTGACGCATCGTTCCATCTCGGGACTCCTCCGCCCGACCGGCTAGCGAGTACCCTGGTCGGCATGGGGACGCTGCTTGGTCGGTTGACGGTGATGATGCTTGGGTGCTTGCTGGTCCTCTTGGCGCCGTCGTGCGGCGACGAAGGGGATCGCAGCGTTCGAACGAGGATTGTTCTGCCGTCGTTGGAGGTCTTCGAGGGCATGGATACGAAGGACGCACTCATCCTCGGAGTTGTCATGACCGCTGGCGGGGATCCGGCTTCTGGCTCGACGGTCTTCGTGGATGCGTACTACATGCCACTGGGCGACCACGACTCCTGGGAGTGGGACACATCCGAGCCGCCGAAACACACCCCGCAACGCACGACCACGGACGCTCAAGGCCGCTTCGCGTTCGCGGCGAACGACGAGCTGCGTGAGGCCCTTCGCGACGAGCGCGTGAAGGTCTGGGCGGAGCACGGCGACCTCGTTGCCCCCAAGGTCCTTCTCCGATCGAGCGAGTACCCGGCTCGGGCCGCCACGCTGTCCCTGGGGCCGGCGCTGCGACCGCGCGTCCAGCTCGTGGATGGGCGAGGGGAGCCCGTGATTGGCGCCTTCGTGAGCCTGGACCTCCACGTTGAGGACAAGTTCGGCAACAGCGTCGACGAACTGCTCTACGTCGTCGGCGCACGGTCGGACAAGCGCGGCGTCGCAAATCTCCCGGCCATCCCAGACCGTTCCGACTGGGGAGTCTACCTACGGGTAAACGCCAAGGAGAGACCCCAGTACCTCGACTTGGCCTACTCCCCAGCGCAACTCCGCAGCCCGGATCCCGTCCGGGTCGAGCTTCTTGCGGGCTGCATCGTGCGTGGACGTGTCGAGCTTCCCGACGGCACAGCCGGAGGGGGTGTCTCCGTTGCAGCCCAGCACGACCCGATCGACCCGAATCCGGGCGGCGCGAATGCCACGCTCACCAACAAGGACGGTGCCTTCGAGCTTCGCGGTGTCCCGACGAAGGCCCTGCTGACATTCACCGAGCTGCCGGCGGATTCATCTCCGGAGACGCTCTACTTCGGGAACACGGAAGGTGCTCGACTGACGCAGAAGGTGACGGGAGCCG
>JAAELW010000518.1 GCA_024226235.1 bacterium | reverse complement strand
GGGGTCCTCGCGGACCTGGCCAACGACAACCTGTTCATGCGCCTGACCCGCTACCTCGACTTCGAGAACGCCGACAAGACCTCGAATCACCCCGAGCGGGAGAACCGGGAGTTCCGAAAACGGCAACGCTCGCACTACCGGCTGCGGTCACTGCGCTCTCTCTGCGCTTTCCTCGATCTGCTCCTGGTTCGTCGCGACCCGCCGGAGCAACCCCGCCGCCTCCGCAAGGCAAGGCACAGACCCGTCGACCTCAGCACGGAGGAGGTGGCCGCCGCCTGAAACCGGCGTCACAGCGCAGCAGATCGCCTCAAGCCGCCACTGGTGCCTCTGCGGGCCGCCCCGATGTCACGCAGGTGCGCCACTCTGGAAACCCACCCGGACCGAGATCGCTCATGCAGGAATGGGCCTTGATCATCGTTTCGCCCACCAGGCGGATCCACACCAGGGAAGCTCGTGGTTCGTAAGGCCAACCTGTCCGCGGCGCATCGCCCTGCCCCGAGCGCAGACT
>JAAELW010000517.1 GCA_024226235.1 bacterium | reverse complement strand
GCGAGTTCCCGTGCCGGGGAAGTATTTGCCACGCGGGCGGGTCGACGGGGTGCGATTGTGCGACCTCGACGAGACCGCTTGGAAGCGTTTCGGCCCGGAGGTCTGCCAGGAACTTGCGCAGGAAGTGGTTTGGGCCATTGGCCGTGCCGCCCGGATGCCCATGCCGATCGGAAACCGCCACCTGCCAGGCATTCCCGAGGGAATGGTGCTGGCCGACCTGGACCTGGAGGTCCGCACTCTGAACTGCCTGGTGTCGGCAGGCATCCACGAGCGTCCGCAAGACCTTCCGTCGATGACGATCGAGGGCGTTTTGGGGATGCGCGGATTCTGGGTCAAGTCACTGGTGGATCTGCTAACTTCGCTGGAGCACGTGATCGAGCATCCCGAGGCGCGCAAACCGGTGCGGACCGACGCGATTGTGGCGATAAAGCACCTCAGGGCCGCCCATCGCTATCCGCGCCCCAGTCATCGTCTCGCACCGCAGACGCTGAAGGAACTGCTTTTGGAGCCGATTCCACCCAGATTGGCTCGCCGGGCCCCGTTTCGCGGGGCGCGGCTCTGCGATCTGGACGAGACCGCCTGGGAGCACCTCAGCCCCACGGCGATCGGCAGTCTGGCGAGTATGATCGTCACCCGGGCCGCAACCACGAGCCATCATCGCGCGATCATGCATCGTCGGCTGCCGCGTCCGCCCGAGGGGATGCGGCTGGAGGACCTCCGCCTGGAGAACCGCACGCACAACTGCCTGGCGCGAGAGGGATTCGACACACATCCCGAGCGGCTCGGCGACATGACCGTCACCGATCTGATGGCGATCAGGGCGTTTGGGACGAAATCTCTGGTCGATCTGCTCACGTCGCTGGAGACCCGGGTAGCGCGGGAAGGCAAGCTCGATGGAAAACTGACCGCCGAGGCCAAGGCGTTGGCAAAGCTGACCGACGCCCAGGGATGCCAATTCTCCGACCCTCGGTTGGGGGGGCTGCTGCGAGCCATGGACACCGAGTCCAACACGATCGGCGAGATGGTCCAGCGGCTGGGCGACCGGCGTCTCGATCCGCCCGACCCGCTCCG
>JAAELW010000516.1 GCA_024226235.1 bacterium | reverse complement strand
CCCCCAGAAACAAGTGAATTCTTAACTCCGGCCCCGCTTCTTAACTTCCCAGGGTGAAAGTGGCGAGGGCTGCGTTGAAGCCTTCTGGGTTGTCTGTCATGACGGAGTGACTGGCCTGTCCGATGACGGCGAGTGTTCCGTTGGGTAACGCCTCGTCCACCATCCGGTCTGCGATGTCTGGGCCAAGGATGTCCGATGCGGCACCGCGGATGACCAGGGTGGGGCAGGGGATCTTCTCCAACACTGCCCAGAGATGCTTCGACGTTTCTCGCTCGTGGGCCTCCATCGCGGCATCGTCCATCTCGCGACGGGCGGGAAAGAAGATCGGGTCGAGCTTGCGTTCCCAGCGGCCGTCGTTTCGTTCGCGAAGCTCGGCGGCGGCCATGCGGCGGATCACCTCCGGCGACGAAGCGGGGAAGTTGTGCGCGAGGATGCCCTCGTACTCCTTCAGTGATGCCACCGTGCCATCGCCCCGCTGCTCCACTTCGCCGCGGATTCGTGAGGTTCCTCGCGGATCGTGCTCCGGCCCGGTGTCGACGATCACCAATCCGGCCAGGCGCGCTGCGTTCTTGTCTGCGAAGGTCATTGCAGTGCGTCCTCCCAGGGAGTGGCCCACTAGCACGAACCGATCGATCTGCAGGGCTTCGGTCACGGCCTCGAGGTCTCTCGCCAGGTCTTCGTAGGCGTAGCGGTGCTCCGGGTCGTGATCCGAATCGCCGTGGCCGCGTTGGTCGATGGCGATCACCCGGTAGTGAGGCGCTACGACCTTCGCTGCGTCGTCCCAGATACGGGCGGTGTTTCCAAAGCCATGGACGAAGACCAGCGGAACACCTTCAGTGCTCCATTCCAGAACGTGGATCTGGTGACCGTCGCCGCCGGTAACGAAGAATGAACGGGGTTCCATGATCGTGCATGCTACCCCAGCCGAGTTGCTAAAGTTCCGCACCCGCCCCATCGGAGGAGTTTCCCATGCCCAGAATCGAGACTACGCCCGAACTCGTGCGAAACACCTATCAGAGGCTGCAGCAGAATCTGGAGGTCGTGCGCACTCGTCTGGGTCGGCCGCTCACTTACGCCGAGAAGATTCTGCTCGGCCATCTGGACGATCCCGAGGGCCAGGAACTCACTCCGGGCGAGAGCTACCTTGCGTTGCGCCCGGACCGGGTGGCCATGCAGGATGCCACCGCGCAGATGGCCTTGCTCCAGTTCATCTCCTCAGGCCGGGATCAAACCGCCGTGCCCAGCAGTGTGCATTGTGACCACCTGATCCAGGCGCACGAAGGCGCGGTCAAGGACATGGAGACCGCCCGCGAAACGAACAAGGAGGTCTACGATTTCCTGCGCTCGGCTTCGGCACGCTACGGCATCGGCTTCTGGGGTCCGGGCTCCGGAATCATCCACCAGGTCGTGCTCGAGAAGTACGCCTACCCCGGTGGCATGATGATCGGCACCGATTCCCACACACCGAATGCCGGCGGGCTCGGCATGTTTGCCTGCGGCGTGGGCGGAGCGGATGCGGTCGATGTGATGGCCGGCTTCCCGTGGGAGGTGCTGTATCCGAAGCTGGTCGGTGTCCGCTTGACGGGCGAACTCAGCGGCTGGTCGGCGCCGAAGGATGTAATCCTGAAGGTATGCGACCTGCTCACAGTAAAGGGTGGCACGAATCGGGTGGTCGAGTACTTCGGTCCGGGGACCCGCTCGCTCTCCTGTACAGGCAAGGCCACGATTACGAACATGGGCGCGGAACTCGGCGCGACCACGTCGATCTTCCCCTATGACGAGCGGATGGAACTCTATCTGAAGAGCACAGAGCGAGAAGCGCTGGCGGATCTCGCTACCGAGTTCGCGGATCTGCTCGGACCGGATCCGCAGGTGGCCAACGAGCCGGATGCCTTCTTCGACGAGATCATCGAGATCGATCTGTCGAGTCTCGAGCCACATATCGTCGGGCCTCATACCCCGGATCTGGCTCGGCCGGTCTCGCGAATGGAATCCGACGTGGAAGAGAAGGCGTATGCTCCCAACCTCACGTCTTGTCTGATCGGGAGCTGCACGAACTCCTCCTACGAGGATATGTCGCGTGCGGCCGATGTGGCGCGCCAGGCGAGCGCGCGAGGTGTCAAGGCGAAGGCCAGGCTCTGGTGCACACCGGGTTCGGAGCAGGTACACCAGACGATCCGACGCGACGGGCAGAAGGACGCGCTCGAGGAAATCGGTGCGATCGTGCTGGCCAATGCTTGCGGTCCGTGCATCGGCCAGTGGCGTCGGGACGATATTGAAAAGGGCGTACCGAATTCGATCCTGACCTCGTTCAACCGCAATTTCCCGAAGCGCAACGACGGCAACCCGGACACGCTGGCCTTCATCGGCAGCCCGGAAATCTGTGTCGCCTACTCGCTGGCTGGCACGTTGGCTTTCAATCCATTGACGGATGAGATCGAGGCGGCCGACGGGAGCCGTTTCAAGCTCTCGGCTCCCCCGCCGGCACCGGATGTGCCCGAGCAGGGGTTCGTCAGCAACGACGACGGCTATCTGGCACCGCCTGCGGACCGACGCAGCGTCGAGGTGGAGATCAGCCCCGAATCCGAGCGGCTGGCTTTCCTCGAGCCCTTCGCGTCATGGAGTGGTCAGGACTTCGTGGAACTGCCGCTCCTGCTGAAGGCCAGGGGCAAGTGCACCACCGATCACATTTCGATGGCCGGCCCCTGGCTGCGTTTCCGGGGCCATCTCGATCGGATCAGCGACAACATGTACATCGGTGCGATCAACGCATTCACGGGCAAGGCCGGTGAGGGCCTCGACCAGCTCTCGGACGAAACCAGCGAGTCATTCCCGAAGATCGCCCGCCACTACAAGGCCGAGGGTCTTCGCTGGGTCGTCGTCGGTGACGAGAACTACGGGGAAGGCTCGAGCCGCGAGCACGCTGCGATGGAGCCGCGGCACCTCGGCTGCGCCGCCATCATCGTGCGCAGCTTCGCCCGGATTGCTGAGACCAACCTCAAGAAGCAGGGTGTGCTGCCGCTCACCTTCGTCGATCCGGCCGACTACGAAAAAGTCCAGGAGCAGACGCGCATCAGCATCACGGGTCTCACTGAGCTGGCCGAGGATCGCCCGCTGGGCGTCACTCTCCACCAACCTGACGGTACGACCCAGAGCTTCGACGTCGCCCACTCCCTGAACGCCGACCAGATCGCCTGGTTCAAAGCAGGCTCCGCCCTCAACGCCCTCAAAGATTAGGAAGGCGGTCGGAGTGAATTCCTGACTCCGGCCCCCTTCTTGATATCTGGGGCGAACTGGTAGCGGATCCAGATTCTTGTGCCGGGGTGGAGGAGGGCGAGGAGCGGGAGCAGGATCAGGACGCCGAGCCAAGCGGCGTTGCCGTACTCGCCTTCGAGCACGCTGCTTCCGAAGGCGGCGTAAGCGAGAGAACGCGGGATGACTCCGGCGGCCAACGCGATCGTGAAGGTGGGGACGCCCATCTTCGTGAGGCCGGCCGCCGCGTGGTAGAGCGTGGTTGGGCCAAAGGGCAATGCGGTGCCGAACGCCATCAGCGCGGCGGTACCGCGGCTGCCCGCCACTTCGAGTGTGCGCTGCAGGTTGGGTGGCACGCGCCGGGCGATCGGCTCTGCGCCGAGCCAGCGCACGGCCGCGAAGACTCCAAACCCCGAGAAGAAGCTCCCGAGCACGCCATACAGCGCGCCCTCCAGGGTGCCGAAGCACACCCCCGCTACCGTGAGCACGATCTGGGAGGTCAGCAACAGCGGTGTTCGGAAGGTCACGATCAGGACCATCGCCACCGGCCCCCAGATTCCCAGGCTGCTGACGAATTCGCGAATCGAATCGACGTTCAGCTCGATGTCCACCACCCGGCGCAGTGCAAGGGGAACGCCGACCAATAGGGCCAGCCCTGCCAATACGAACAGGCGGCGGAGCAAGCGGCGACGGTCGGAGGTGGATTCGTTCATGGTGTGGAGAGCGGGGTGCCCCAGGTCCGGGTAGCATCTCCGATGTCATGTCGCCGCGCACGCTCGTGATCGTGAATCCGGCCAGCCGCAGCGGACGAACGCACAAGACCTTCGACGCGGTGGAGGCGCGCCTGCGGGATGCCCTCGGCCCGCTGGAGATCGACTGGACCAAGACGCCGAGAGACGCCGAGAGACTCGCTCGCGAGGGTGCCCGAGCCGGAGTGGAGCGGATCCTGGTGGCGGGTGGCGACGGTACTGCCAGCGATGTGGTGGCGGGCGTTCTGGCCGCTGACCTGATGGATGAGGTCCAGATCGGATTCCTCCCTCTCGGTACCGGCAAGGATCTGGTCCGCGGGCTCGGCCTGGCGATGGAAGTGGACGAGGCGATCATGGACATTGCGGCCGGCCGAACCCGGCAAATCGATGCGGGACGTCTGCACTACCATGATAGTGAGGGTACGCCTTGCACCACCAGTTTCATCAATTCGGCGACTCTCGGAATCTCTGGCCTCACCTGTCGCATGGTCAACGAGACCAGCAAGCAGATGGGCGGAACCGTCGCGTTCCTGATGGGTACTCTTCGTTCCCTCGCCCGCTTCCGGCCCGCGCCGGTGCAACTCGTGCTCGATGGGGAGGAGATCTACGAAGGGGATGTGGTCCTCGCCACTGCCTGCAACGGCCCGTTCTTCGGCAGTGGCATGCGCTGCGCGCCTGCAGCTCGTTTCGACGACGGCCTGCTCGACGTGGTCGTCATTCCCGGGTTCGGGAAGGCGGAACTCGTCTCGAAGCTTCCGCGTCTCTATGCGGGGACCCATCTCGAGGTTCCTGGGGTGCTCGGGTTCCAGGGTCGTGAGCTCGTGGCGAACGCCGCTCCCGGCAGCCAGCACCTCGAGATCGATGGAGAGCCTCTTGGCTGCGCGCCGGCGCGCTTCGAGGTGATACCCGAGGCCGTCACCCTGGTCGGCGTGAAGGAAACCAACTCGTGAGCAAGGATCCGCTCTTCGAGCAGATCCGCGAGGCCTGCGCAGAAGTTGCTCGCCGGGCGCAATACGTGCGTATCGATGACCAGAACCTCGATCAGCTCGCAGCGATTCTCTCCCGTGAACGGCCGCGCGTTCCCGACCTCGATCCGGGTCGCCGGGAGTTCGGTGATCGCGATACCACCCTGGCCCACGTCATTACGCTGAACGCCATCAACTTCGGCTCTGGCTGGTTTCCCAAGCTTCGAAAACACGCGGGACGATCCGGCTACCTCACGATTTCCCATGGCCTGCGCGAGCGTTTCGAGAAAGAGGGTCCGTGGACGGCGAGCCAGCTCATCGAATTGCGCGCTTCGGATTGCGCCCAGACGTTCGGACAAGATCTGGAAGGGCCCGCGGGTGAGTTGATGGGTTTGTTCGCGCAAGCGCTGAACGATCTCGGTGCGTTCTTGCACCGCGAGCATCGGGCTCGCTTCGCGGGGCCAGTCGAAGCCGCGCGCGGCTCCGCGGCTGCGTTGGTCGAGATTCTCGCGCAAATGCCACTCTACCGTGATGTATCCATCTATCAGGGTTTCGAAGTGCCCTTCTACAAGCGCGCCCAGATCACTTGTGCCGATCTCCACGCGGCATTTCGCGGAAAGGGTCCGGGCGCCTTCCGCGATTTCGACGATCTCACCATCTTCGCGGACAACCTCGTCCCCCACACCCTGCGGATGCTGCAGGTGCTGGTTCTCGATGCAGCTCTGGATGCGACCATCGAACGGGAAGAGGAGATCCGTCACGATGGTGAGGCGGAGATCGAGATTCGCGCAGTGGCCCTGCATGCAGTCGAGCAGATCGTCGCGAGTTGCCACCGGCGGGGCTGGAAGGTCAACGCCGGGTACGTCGACAACCTGCTCTGGACCCGCGGGCAAAGCCCTGAGATCAAGGCGCGTCCGCGCCACCGCAGCCGCTGTACCTTCTACTGATCGTGGCCTCACCCACGCCTGTACGAAGGAGCCCCTTGCTCGATCCCCAATTCGCCTTCATGGTCGTCCTGCTGGCAGGACTTGCAGGGCTGGCCTGGTGGCGTGGCGGTGTGCCTCTTCTGCAAGGTGGCCTCGCTGACGGCGCCACCCTGCTGATACGCTTCGGACCACTGATCGCCATTTCCTTCCTGGCGGCCGGGCTGGCCCAGGTGTTGATTCCCCACGCCTGGATCGAAGGAGCCCTCGGCCACGACTCCGGCTTGCGGGGCATCCTGATTGCGACTGCGGCTGGTGCCATCACTCCGGCTGGGCCTTTCGTCTCGATGCCGATTGCGGCGGTGCTCCTTCGTTCCGGTGCATCGCCCGCAGCGGTAGTCGCTTTCCTGACCGCCTGGTCGCTTCTTGCCGTGCACCGGCTGGTTGCCTGGGAGGTGCCGATCCTCGGTGCTCGCTTCGCAATGGTTCGCTACGGGGTTTCGCTGGCGCTTCCGGTACTGGCCGGGCTGATCACCCGGCTGCTCGCTCGCGGCTGATCGCTCGGGATCCACAGGCAGGCGCCGCGGCGGATGATCACTCGGGATCGACGGGAAGGCCCGCGCGCACCAACAGCCAGGCGATCTTCTCGCCCATGCGCAGCAACGCCGGGCGGATCTCCTCGGCCAGGTCTGGTGGCTCACCGGCCGCTGCCGGCCCAGCCAGGATCTCTTGCTGCATCGCTTTCGAGGCCTCGATCTGAGCGCGATAGAAGTCGGAGACGCCGGTCGTGTCGAGAGGCGGCACGCCTGCATCCTCTGCTGCAGCCCGGGTCGCGCGCACGCCGGCCTCGATCACGATTCGTTCCCGCTCGGGGACCTCGACCGGCCGTCCGCTCCGGCGCTTGGCCTCCGCGACGAAGGGAATCAACCCGAGCCTCTCTGCGAGGGCGGCCTCCAGGGCTGCTGCTGGCTCTGCGGAGTCATGCGCATGGGAGATGCCCGCCTCGCTGCGCATCCGGGAAAGGGTTCCGTCAGCCTCCCGGGCGACCAGCCAGCGGTCCACGTCCCGAGCCAGCTCCGGCCGATCCGCTCGCAGCCAAACGGCCTTGTGGTCCCTGGTGAATGGGCCCAACGCTCGAAGCCGGACCGGACTGGAAGCGATCCAATGAGGAGCCTCGAGGGTGTCGGTGATGACTGCATCAGCCCGTCGCTCCACCAGCAGGCCGAGCACGTCGCGGTTCTTGTCGATGCTGAGTAGCGTGGCCCGCGGAAAGCTGGCCCGTGCCACGCGCTCCAGGTGCCCGCCGCGGTTGACCGCGATGCGCCTCTCCGGTCGATCCAGATCCGGAGCACGTCGCGCGGGGTCGTTTTCGAGCACCAACGCGATGGCTCCACTCTCCAGGTACGGAACACTGAAGCGGCCGGTCAACGAGCGCTCCGGGCGGACCGTCACACCGCTCCAGGCCATCTCGAAGCGACCCGCTTCGAGATCGGCCTGGAGAGCGGGCCAGTGGAACCTTACGAACTCGAGTCGGAGCCCTCGATCCGTGGCGTAGGCCCGGGCGAGAGCCACGTCGAGGCCAGCGAGGGTTCCGTCCAGAGCCTCCAAGCTGAAGGGCGCGTAGTCACCGCTGGTTCCGACCCGAAGCGAGGCAGTGGGGCCGTTGGGCTCTGGATCGATGGGCGTGAGTCGGCAGGCGAAGCCCAGCGCGAGCAGCAGTACGAGTCCAATTCGAGCGGGGGCTCGCCGGGCGGGGCACTTGGAAGCGGATCTCATCTCGTCTCCAGAACTCGAAGAAGAGCCGATGATCCTACCCCCGGGGCGATTTGACCACCCACGGGGGATCTCCTAACGTCCGCGGCTTCCGATACCCCGGCCAAGGCCGAGCCGGTAGCGGTGCTCGCAGCGTACCCACACGCTTGCGCGGCAGAGCCATTTCCTTCCACCCCGAGGTTCCCGTCATGCTGTCGCTGGACGAGATCGAGGCGGGTGCCCAATGCACCCACAAGAATACGGGCCTTCGCTACGCCGTCGTGGCTGTGGAAGACGAAGAGGTGCTCCTCGAGGCGCAGACAGACGGTCACGAGCCCCTGACCGTGCCCGCCGACCTGTTCGTCAAGGAATTCCACGTCGGTGAGCAATACCGCACTCCGCGCCGGGGTCGCAGCCGGGGTCGCAGTCGCCGCACCGGGCCCCAGGCACCGGCTGCTCCGACCGGCCCGAAATCCAAGGGCAAGATCAAGAAGATGGTGCGCGATCGTGGCTTCGGGTTCATTCGCGGTGAGGACGGCAAGGAAGTCTTTTTTCACCGCTCGGGGATGAACGGGACCGAGTACGACAACATCTCCGAGGGGGATACGGTCGAGTACGTGATTCAGGAAGGTCCCCGAGGCGCCCGTGCCGAGCATGTCCGAGGCGTCACTGCGGAGACCGCGGCCTAGCCGAGCTGGCTCACCTCTCAGCTCGGGTAGCGATGGACTATGGGCAGCCGCCGGCCGCTGCCGAAAGCCTTCGGTGAGACGCGCAGCACCAGCGGTGACTGACGCCGCTTGTACTCGTTGCGGTCCAGGCGCCGAACGATGGCCGCTGCTTCTTCGCGGGTAGCCCCGGCCGGTGGCGTGAGGGCGGCGGCCCCCAGCCCTCCTTCGATGGCCTGCTCGAGCACCGCATCCAGGATGTCGTAGGGCGGCAGGTCGTCGCTGTCGAGCTGGTCCGGTGCGAGTTCCGCGGAGGGTGGTTTCTCGATCGTGTGGAAGGGGATGCGCTCCCCGTTCTTGTTGGCGTTGCGAGCGATCGCATAGACGTCGCGTTTGTAGACGTCGCCCAACACCGCGAGCCCGCCCACCGTATCACCGTAGAGGGTGCAGTAGCCCACCGAGAGCTCACTCTTGTTGCCCGTCGCCAGAACCAGGCGGTTCTCGGCGTTCGAGACGGCCATCAGGATCGCCCCGCGGATGCGTGACTGGATGTTCTGTTGGGCCAGGCCGTAATCGTCCTTCGAACCGAACAGCTCCGCGAAGATCGTCCGATAGGCATCGTAGATGCGGCCGATCTCCACCGTGCGAACCTCGATGCCGAGTCGTCGGGCCAGATCGAGCGCGTCCTCTACGCTGTGCCCCGACGAGAAGGGCCCCGGCATCGCGACGCCCAATACCTGGTTTGCGCCCAGGGCTTCCACGGCCAGGTGGGCCGTCACCGCCGAGTCGATGCCGCCGGAGAGGCCGATCACCGCTCCGGGCGGGAGCCCCTGCTTGCGGAAGTAGTCGTGAATGCCGAGCACGAGCCCGTGCTCGAGCTGGCTCACCCGATCCGGTTCCGGAACGTCATCCGGCAGGCGCCCCGCGGCTTCGCCCGGCACGTCCACCACCAAGAACGCCTCTTCGAAGAGCGGAAGCTGCGCCAGGATGCGGCCGTCGCTCCCGACCACGAAGGAACCGCCATCGAAGATCAGCTCATCGTTGCCGCCCACCTGGTTCACGAACACGATCGGCACCCGATGGCGGGCGGCAAGATCTCCAAAAAGGCGCCGCCGGCTTGCCGGCTTGCCGGCGTGCCACGGGGATGCGGAGAGGTTCAGGATCAGCTCCGCGCCCTCGGCGGCCAGGTGGCCCACCGGATCGCGTCCGTACCCCATCTCGAAGGACCAGGCATCCTCGCAGACCGTGAGTCCGAGGGGGCCGATCGGGTGCTGCTCCGACGCCGCGACGAAGTAGCGATTCTCGTCGAAGACGTCGTAGGTCGGAAGCAGGGTCTTGGCCTGAACGGCTGCCCTCTTGCCGTCGCGCAACAGCACCGCGGTGTTCGCCAGATGCTTGGCTCTTCGCGATTCGACCGGCAGAACTGCTCCCAGGGCCAGGTCGATGCCCTTCGAACACCCCTCGAGGGCTTCGAGCTCTCGTAGCTGATCGCGCACGAAGCCTTCGCGTTCGAGCAGATCCATCGGCGGATAGCCGGTCAGGCAGAGCTCGGGCAGCACACAGAGCTCCGCACCCTCCCGCTTCGTACGCTCTGCGGCTTCCTCGATCTTCTGGCGGTTGCCAGCGAGGTCGCCCACGGTGGGGTTGATCTGGGCGATCGCGATCTTCACCCCGGAAGCATCGGGGCCGGTCCAGAGGGCGTCAAGCCGGAAGCGCTAGGATCGGTCGATGCCTTCTTCCACCGAAATCATCGGGCCGAGTTCCCACTTCTACGTTTCCCAACGACTGCGTCTCCACTACGTGGATTGGGGCAATGAAGGTGCACCGCCGCTGCTCCTGATCCACGGCGGCAAGGATCACGCCCGCAGCTGGGATCCGATTGCCCGGGAGCTACGTCGCGACTGGCACGTGATTGCCCCGGATCTTCGGGGCCACGGTGATAGCGCCTGGGCTGTCGGCGGTAGCTACGGCCTGCCCGATTTCGTGCTCGATATCGCCCAGCTCGTAGAGGCGCTCGATCTGGCTCCCCTGACGATCATCGCTCACTCGTTAGGCGGAGCCGTTTCTCTGCACTATGCCGGTGTTTTCCCCGAGAAGGTCTCGCGGCTCGTGGCGATCGAAGGCCTCGGTCCGACCCCGGAACTGGCGAAGCGCCTGATCGAGACCCCGGTTCACGAGCGCTTCAGCCGTTGGGTCGGTGCTGCTCAGGAGCTGGCAGCACGCAGCCCCCGCCGCTACGCGTCCATCGACGAAGCTGCTCAGCGCATGCAGCAGGTGAATTCGTTCCTGCCCCCTGATCTCGCCCGGCACTTGACGATCCACGGTGTCGCACGGAACGAGGACCACACCTTCAGTTGGAAATTCGACAACTATGTGCGCTCATTCTCTCCCGTGCGCCTTCAGCCAGAGGATGTGCACGCCCTGTGGGCTCGCATCAGCTGCCCGGTGCTCTTGGTGCGGGGCATGGAGAGCTGGGCCCGCGACCCCGAGGAGGACGGCCGCATCGCCCACTTCCCGGATGCCCGGCTCGTCAACGTGGAGTCCGCCGGCCACTGGGTCCACCACGATCAGCCGAAGGTCTTCCTCGAGGCCGTCCGTACATTCCTTTCGTGACTCCCCGTCAGGGGTAGTACACGAGCAGCGCGTCGCCGAAGGCAACAGGGCGTTTTTCGCCCTCGACTTCGAAGTGCATCCTCAAGGTTGCTCGCTGGGCGCCTCCCGGGAGTTCGCGCAAGGCCTTCAGGGTGGCACGCATGCGCAGGCGGGAGCCGCTCGGTACGGGTGACCGGAAGCGCATCTTTTCGATCCCCGGGTTCACGAGCATTCGCGCACCCTTCACTTCGATGATCTGCGAGAGCAGGTGCGGAGCAAGCGAGGCCGTCAGGTGGCCATGGGCAATCGTGGTCCCGAAGGGCGACTCGCGTTTCGCGCGGTCCAAATCGACGTGGATCCACTGATGATCATCGGTGGCATCGGCGAACAGATCGATCCGCTGCTGGGTGATCTCGATCCAGTCCGATATTCCGAGCTCTGTGCCAACGAGGGCCTTGAGGGACGAAATGTCGGGAACGACGCGCTTGGCCATGATGGGAATCGCAGGATAGCAGTCAGCCCGTGGAAGCCGGTTCGCCTTGGCAGCTGAAACGCGCATTCAAAGGGATTCCAGGTCGCCACAGATACGCTTCCCCGAGGGGGGGGCGTGGGCTGGGAGCCACAGGAACAGGGAAGTCCGCGAGGAGTGGCCATCGGCCCGTCGATCGTCCGTTCTGGGGTCCGCCGGTTCTAGCCGAATCATCTCCAATGGGGTATCCGTGGCGATGGCGGAGATCTCCCTTCGTGTACGAACTATCGTCGGTATCGCGGTCGTGGTCTGGCGGACTGTCGACCGGATTGGTGTCATCCAAGGCTTCTCACTCAGCCTCGATCACACGAGGCCCCTGGTTTTCCAGGACGGTGTGGATCGCGGTCGAAACGAGAGCGCAGCATTCTTCGTTCGAGTGCTCAATCATCCCGAGCGCGGACCCGATAGGAATGGCGAGATCATCCATGGGGCCATTCCCCCATGGCCAGAAGGGATTGTTGGCTCAGCCAAATCGTCCAAAGCACCGGTACCCGTTCGGATTTCCTCCCAGGACGGTGTCGGTTCAAAACGGTTCATTGCTTCGGATGTCAATCGGATCTGTCTTCCAGGGTGAAAGCAACGCGGCGCGATCGTAGGAGAGAATCATGAAGGTCAGTCCCGGCAATTCGTTTTCTTGTGTCGTGATGGGTTCCCAGTCGCTGTTGATCCAGTGCAGTGAGATTCTCCTTGGCGGGGGGCACCAGATCCTGGCGGTCGTCAGCGACAATCCCTCGATCGTGCGCTGGACCCTCGATCATGGGATTCGGCATCTCACCTACAAGGCCGAACTCGAGCAGGAGCTGGCCGGAGAACCCTTCGACTATCTGTTCAGCATCACGAACCTCTCCATCATCCCCGAAGCTGTGCTGGCAATGCCCCGGCGACAAGCCATCAACTTTCACGACGGGCCGCTGCCCCGCTATGCGGGCCTCGTGGCCCCGGCGTGGGCATTGATGAATCGCGAGACAGAATACGGAATCACCTACCACGAGATGACGTCGGCGGTCGACGAGGGTCTCGTGTTGAAGCAGCGTCTGTTCGAAATCAGTCCGGAAGAGACGTCCCTCACAATCAACACCAAGTGTTTCGAGGCCGGTATCGAGGCCTTCGAGGAGTTGGTACCCGAACTCGCTTCGGGAACCAATTCTCCCCAGGCCCAGGATCTCACGCAGAAGAGTTACTGCGGGAAGTTCGACCGCCCTGCCGCGGCAGGAATCATCGATTGGTCGAAACCCGCAGATCAATGTGAGGCGTTGATCAGGGCGCTTTACTTCGGGGACTACGAAAACCCGTTGGCGGCGGCCAAGCTCACCCACGCGGGCAAGACGGTTGTCGTGACGACTGCGGCGGCGATCGAGCACGAAGGGGTCGAGCCGGCTGGAACGGTACTGGAGGCCACCGACAGGGAGATCGTCGTCGCTGCCGGCAGCGACGACGGACAAGGAGCGCTCCGGCTCTCCGGGTTCACGACTGTCCATGGTGCCGACCTCACGGTCAGGCAGGCCGCGACGGAGCTCGGGATCACGGCTGGGTCGCTACTGGATGCGATCGCCAGTTTCGATGCGCCACGCCTCGAGGAGCTGAACAATACGCTTGCGCGCCATGAGGCATTCTGGGTGCGACGCCTGGCAACACTCGAGCCCGTCGATATTCCGTACCTCAACGCTGAGCGTCGCAATCTCGAGAGCGTGCGTTTCGAGGTCCGCGAGGTTCCGGTTCCCGCATCGTTCACCACGGATTTCTGCGACGGGAATGAGCATCCCGCCGACGCCGTCGTCGCTGCGATCGGCGCGTATCTGGCGCGCGTCAGCGGCCAGGACTTCATTTCCATTGCCTTCGCGGATCCCGAGCTCGCCACGGCGATCGAAGGAGCGGAGGCCTGGGTATCCAATCGGATTCCGCTCTCAATCAAGTACGGCTCCGAGCTGCTGATCGGCGAACTCTTCGAGCAATCCGCCGCCGAGCTGGCCCGGGTGCGGAAGCGCTGCAGCTGGCTCCACGATGCGATTGCCCGACACCCCGCACTCGGCGCGAACCCGATGCTGCGTGGAGGAGGGCTGCTGACGGTGGGGATCGAGATCAGCGACCGCGCGGTGGTTCCCGCACCCGAGACCGAACTCCTGATCCGGGTGTCCGAGGACGGGCGCAAGGTCGAACTCCATCACGATACCCAGGTGGTCGACGATATTGCAGCTCTCGAGTCCCAGATCGCGCTGTTCCTGTCGGGGCTGGTCGCTGCGGGGCCCGGCCAGCGCGTGGCCGAGGTTTCCCTGCTTTCCCTCGAAGATCGCGAGCGAGTGCTGTGCGGGTTCAACGATACGGCCGTCGACTATCCCCGGGATTCGTGCACACACGAGCTGATCGCGCAGCAGACCGAACGGACGCCTGACGCCACGGCCCTGGTCTTCGAGAACCAGAGCTGCAGCTACTCCGAGTTGAATACCCGTGCCAACCAGCTAGCCCAGCATCTGCGAGCCAAGGGCGTGGGCCCCGACAGCCTGGTCGGGGTTCATGTCGATCGCGGCATCGACATGATGGTTTCGATCCTCGGTGTCCAGAAAGCCGGAGGCGCCTACGTACCCCTCGACCCGGCCTACCCGGCAAGCCGGATCGCGCTGATGATCGAGGATTCCGGTGCCGAAGTCATCGTGACCCAGACGAATCGCGTGGCTGAGCTCTCCCAGCACGATACCGCGCTGGTCTGCGTCGATGGAGACTGGACCGAGATCTCCGGACGGCCCGATACCTGCCCGGACTCCGGGGTCGGTCCCTCGAATCTCGCTTACGTCATCTATACGTCGGGCTCGACCGGCCGACCGAAGGGCGTGATGGTCGAGCACCGCAACGTCGTCAATTTCTTTGCCGGAATGGACGAGCGGGTGGCCCACGATCCGTCGGGCGTCTGGTTGGCGGTGACGAGCCTCTCGTTCGATATCTCGGTGCTCGAGCTTCTCTTCTCCCTTTCTCGCGGCTTCAAGGTCGTGATCTATGCCGATTCGACGAAGACGGCCGCGACAAGTCCGATTGCCGACCAACCGATGGATTTCGGTCTCTTCATGTGGGGAGCCGACGATTCGACCGGGCGCAACAAGTACGAACTGATGTTGGAGAGCGCGAAGTTCGGCGACCGGAACGGGTTTTCGTCGTTCTGGACGCCCGAGCGTCACTTCCACAATTTTGGCGGCCCCTACCCGAATCCCGCCGTCACTGGAGCCGCGGTGGCCGCGGTGACGGAGCGAATCGGGATCCGTGCTGGCAGCTGCGTATTGCCCCTCCACATGCCGATTCGCGTTGCCGAGGAATGGGCCGCGGTAGACAATCTCTCGGGCGGCCGAGTGGGGCTCGGGCTCGCAGCGGGTTGGCAGCCCAATGACTTCGTGATCAATCCCGAAGGCTACAAGGAAGCCAAGGTCAACCTCTTCCGGGACCTCGAGACCGTGAAGGCGCTCTGGCGCGGGGATTCGGTTGATTTCGTCAACCCGCTGGACAAGCAGATCGCAGTCACGACCCAGCCCCGTCCGTTGCAGAAGGAACTCCCGGTCTGGATCACGACGGCTGGCAATGTCGAGACCTATCGGATGGCGGGAGAGGTGGGTTCGAACCTCCTCACGCATCTGCTGGGACAATCGCTCGAAGAAGTCGCGGAGAAGATCCAGGTCTATCGCGAGGCCCTGGCCGCAGCGGGGCACGATCCCGCCTCGGGAATCGTCACCTTGATGCTCCACACCCTGGTGGGTGAAGACGATGAAGCCGTCAGGGAAATGGCCCGAGAGCCCATGAAGAACTACCTCGGGAGTTCGGTCTCCCTGGTGAAGGATTTCGCCTGGGCATTTCCGGCCTTTCGGCGGCCCGGAGGAGCCGAGGCGGCTCCGACCGATATCGACATCGATTCCCTCACCGGAGAAGAGGTGGATGCAATCCTCGAGTTCGCCTTCGAGCGCTACTACGAGCACAGCGGCTTGTTCGGATCGGTCGAAACCTGTCTGGCCACCGTCGAAAGGGTGAAAGCCATCGGCGTCGATGAAATCGGTTGCTTGATCGACTACGGGGTCTCGACCGAGGACATGCTCAAGAGCCTCCATTTCCTGAACCAGGTACGGGAGCGTTCGAACGTCGCAGCCGCATCTGCAGAGAATGACCCGCAAGACGAGTTCGACGTCTCGCTGCCGGCCCAGGTGGCACGTCACGAGGTAAGTCATCTTCAATGCACGCCGTCGATGGCGCGCATGCTGGTGATCGATCAGGATGCGCATCCGGTCCTGCGCCAGATCGATCATCTCATGATCGGCGGAGAGGCGTTTCCGGTGGCGTTGGCCCATGACCTGGATGGCCTGGCAGATTGCACGGTCACCAACATGTACGGCCCGACCGAGACGACGATCTGGTCGTCGACGGTCCCGGTGTCGGGCAGGCCCGACAAGCTCACGATCGGAAAGCCGATCGCCAACACCCGGTTCTACGTCGTCGACCCGAATCTCCAGCCCGTACCGATCGGGGTCGTGGGCGAGTTGATGATCGGAGGAGACGGTGTCGTTCGTGGCTATCACGAGCGTCCCGATCTGACGGCCGAGCGCTTCATCCCCGACCCCTTCTCGGAGGATCCCGAAGCACGGCTCTATCGCACGGGTGATCACGCGCGCTTCGATCAAGATGGCAACGTGGAGTTCCTGGGCCGGATGGATCATCAGGTCAAGATTCGCGGCTACCGCGTCGAACTCGGCGAGATCGAAACCCGGCTGACCCAGCACGAATCCATCCAGGAATGTGTCGCGATCGTGCGCGAGGACACGCCGGACGATCAGCGATTGATCGCGTATGCGGTTGCCCAAGGGGCTCCCGCCGATCCGGACGAATTGGCTGCTCATCTGGGCGAGACCCTGCCCGAGTTCATGATTCCGAGCGCCTTCTACTACCTCGATCAGCTTCCGCTCACGCCCAATGCCAAGATCGACCGCAAGGCATTGCCGGCACCCGATACGCTGCTCTCGTACGCCAAGGCGGAGTACGTGGAACCCGGGAGCGATCTCGAACGCACGATCGTCACGGTCTGGAAGGATGTCCTGAAGCTCGACCAGGTGGGGTCGCGGGACAACTTCTTCGACCTGGGTGGGCACTCACTGCTGGTCGTCCAGGCTCATCGGGCGTTGCGGGAGAAGATCGAGCAGCCGATCTCGCTGACCGATCTCTACCGCTTCCCCACGGTCGAGGCCCTGGCTGCGCATCTCCAGAGCGATGGCGAGGGCGACAGTGCTGCGGATGCCGGTTTGGATCGGGCCGAGAAACGCAAGGCGGCCCGGAGCAGGCGCCGGCGTCAGGGCAGACACAAGTAAGTAGGGCTTGCGCGCCCAAGCTCAACCTGGACGTCGAAGAAGGCTTGAAGATGAGTGATCCGAGCGAAGACGAATTTCCCGAAGCGGGCGAGTCCGATATCGCGGTCGTGGGGACTGCCGTCCACTTCTCCGGCGCCCGGAATTCATCCGAGTTCTGGAAGAACCTCCGCAACGGCGTGGAGTCGATTCGCCGTTATAGCGACGAGCATCTTCGCAATGAAGGCGTGAGCCTCGAGACCCTGCGCAACCCGAACTACGTCAAGGCCGGTGCAGAGCTCGAGGACATGGAGTACTTCGACGCGGGGTTCTTCAATTTCACGCCTCGCGATGCTTCCATCATGGATCCGCAGCACCGGCATTTCCTCGAATGCGCCTGGGAGGCCCTGGAGGACGCAGGCCATCCCTCGGAGAGCTTTGGGGGTTCGATCGGTGTTTTTGCCGGATGCGGCATGAACGCATACATGATGTTCAACATCCTCACGAACCAGAAGCTCGTGGACAGCGTGGGCATGTTCTTGCTGCGTCATACGGGCAACGACAAGGACTTCCTGGCTACGCGGGTATCCTACGACCTCGATCTCAGGGGACCGAGCGTAAACGTCCAGACCGCGTGTTCGACGTCCCTGGTCGCGATTCACCTGTCGTGCCAGAGCTTGTTGAGCGGTGAGTGCGACATGGCGTTGGCCGGAGGGGTTACGATCGAATTGCCCCATCGCCGTGGTTACGTCTACCACGAGGGCGAAATCCTCTCCCCGGACGGCCACTGCCATGCCTTCGACCATCGGGCACAGGGGACCCTCTTTGGCAGCGGCGCAGGCATCGTGGTGCTGCGCCGCCTCGACGACGCATTGGAAGACGGCGACCGGATCCTTGCCGTCATCAAAGGCTCGGCAATCAACAACGATGGTGCGGGCAAGGTGGGCTACCTCGCGCCCAGTGTCGATGGGCAGGCGGCCTCGGTGGTGGAAGCCCTTGCGGTTGCCGAGGTCGAGGCGGATACGATCGACTACATCGAAACGCATGGTACGGGTACCGCAATGGGGGATCCCATCGAGGTCTCGGCACTCACCCAGGCGTTCCGTCAATTTACCGACAAGAAGCAGTTCTGCGGCATCGGCTCGGTAAAGACGAACATCGGGCATCTGGATACCGCGGCCGGAGTGGCGAACTTCGTCAAGGTCGTCGAAGCCCTGCGTCATCGCGAAATTCCGCCGAGCCTGAACTACGAGAAACCCAATCCGATCATCGACTTCGAGGACAGTCCCTTCTACGTCAATGCCGAACTCAGGGAGTGGAAGCGGGGAGACACACCTCGGCGAGCAGGCGTGAGTTCACTCGGTGTCGGCGGAACGAATGCTCACTTGATTCTCGAAGAGGCCCCGCCGATCCAGGAGTCCGATGCGCCGACGCGGGCAACCCAGATCTTCCCTCTCTCGGCCAAGAACAAGGATGCGCTCGAAGCCGGCGCGAAGCGCCTCGCAACGCGCCTTCGGGAAGAACCCGGGCTCGAACTCGCAGACGTCGCTCATACGCTGCAGTGTGGTCGTGCGGGTCTGGATGAACGTCGCGTATTTTCCGCGACGAGCCAGGAAGAAGCCGTCGAACTGCTCGAGAATCCCGACCGGCTTCGCGTCTTCAACCATCGGACCAACGCGGGTAGCTCGTCCGTTGTCTTCATGTTTCCCGGCGGTGGTGCCCAGTATCCCCGCATGGGTCAGGGCCTCTACGAAACCGAGCCGATATTCAGGGAATGGGTGGACCGAGGACTGACAATGCTGGCCCCGATGGTGGACTACGATCCGCGGGCGGTGTTGTTCTCGGACCCCGAGAACGATCTCGAGACGGAGCAGATACTCGACCGACCCTCAGTGCAACTACCGCTGATCATGATCATCGAGCACGCGCTGGCCCAACTCTGGAAGTCACTGGGGATCGAGCCCACGGCGTTGATCGGCCACAGCATGGGGGAGAATACCGCAGCCTGTGTTGCGGGCGTGATGTCCTTCGAAGATTGCCTCGGGCTCGTGGTGTTGCGCGGCAAGCTCTTCGAAGAAGTACCCGAGGGCGGAATGATGAGTGTTGCGCTCTCCGCCGATGATCTGCGAGATCGACTCCCCGACACACTCGACCTCGCCACCGTCAACGCGCCGGAGCTATGCGTGGTCTCGGGTCCCGTGGAACCGCTCGAAACGTTCTCTGAGCAACTCGAGCGCGAAGAGATTCCATGTCGGCGTGTAGGGATCGCCATCGCAGCCCACTCCAAGATGCTCGAACCGATCCTCGACCGCTTCGGCGATTACCTGAAGAGCATTCCCCTGAACGCTCCGAGTATTCCGATCGTCTCGAATCGCAGCGGGAGATGGATGACCGACGAGGAGGCGACCGATCCCCTCTACTGGGTCAGGCACCTGCGCAATTCGATCCTGTTCGCCGACGGAATCGGATGTCTGGCCGAAACCCCAGGTCGGATCTATCTCGAGGTGGGCCCCGGAAAGACCCTGGGGTCGCTCACGAAGCAACACGATTCGATCGACAACACTCAGGCTGTGCTCTCCTCGATGCGCCACACCGAGGAAAAGCTCGCGGATGAACTCTTCTTCTTCACCAGCTTCGGCCGCCTCTGGGCGGCCGGGTTGAAGCTG
>JAAELW010000515.1 GCA_024226235.1 bacterium | reverse complement strand
GAGAGCTGTTGCATCTCAGCCAGCGCCTTCGGGCTCGGCGCACCACCGAGCTGGCTCTCGCTGCCCGCGGCGACCTCCGTCATCGCGTCCGGTCGGCAGAACATCGAGGCGCCCTTGCCGATGGCACCGCCCTGCCCGTCCCAGAGCGCTCCGCGCCAATCGACCACGCTCTGCACGAACGTAAACGCCGCCTCCTCGCGAGACTCCGCGCGGACCGCAACCTGCCCGCTGTCGATGTGAACGACCCACTCGCCTCCGCCCTCGCCTTCGAGCTGGACCCCGAGCTTCACCTCGACTCCTTCACCCCCGGGCACGGGGCCAGCGTCTGCAAACGCCTCGGGCAGCCACTCCTCCAGGAAGATTGCAGGAGCAACCGGGGTATCGGGAAACTCAGCCATGAAACCTCCTTCGAGGCCGCAGTGTAACGTTTCGTCACCCCGGGGGCGCATGGCTGACTGGTGAGATGCGTCGCGCGGCTTCACTCCGACTGGCGAGGATCGCCCGCAGGTCCTTCCTTCACGACGCCGCGGAGCACCCGACCCGGAATGCCTGCCAGGCTGGCGCGACGACCGCGGCCAAGCTCGTTCCAAGCCATCGCATCCTCGCGCCGCTGGGCCGCTGCCACCCACGCACGACGTAGGGCCCGATAGCCCCGCATGGGCAACCCGACCACCGGTCGCTCCGCCCAGGCTGCACCGATCCGACGGATGCGCTCCCGTGCAGAGAGGCTCGTCTGCGAGGAGGTCGCCGGCCGGCTTGGGGTGGGGGGGCTGGCGTCCGAAGTCCGGGAATCCGGAGTCCCAGAATGCGGAGGCGGCACGTCGGCACCGACCGTCTCGATCCAATGCTGCCTGAGCCAACGAGAAGCAACCCACAGGTCCGCATCGATCGCCGGTGCGATCGCCGCCAGCGCCTCGCTCGTGTAGGCCGCATCGAGAGCCTGTGCCCGTGGCGTCACCCCACGAAGCCCCTCGTAGGCGTCCCGATGGGCTTCGAGCTGCGCAGCCAGAGTGAATCGGTTCCGCACCAGACGAGCACCGGCCGTGCCCCATGCATGGCGTCGGGCCGGATCCCGCGCCAGCTCGCGCAGAGCCTCGGCCAACGCCTTCGGGTCGGCCTCTGGCACGAGGCGCCCCGTCTCACCATCCACGACGACCTCGGGAATGCCTCCATGACGAGTGCCGAGCACCGGAAGGCCAGATGCAGCCGCCTCCACGACGACGTTCGGGATGCCCTCGACGTCTCCGTCCTCTCCTTTTCTGGAGCAGTGCACGAGGAGATCAGACCAACCAAGGTGCTCGCGCACACCAGCTGTGTCCGTCGGCTCCTGCACATCCACCCATTCGGCCACTCCCGTGTTCTCTGCCTCACGGATCACGTCCGCAGCCTGCCCGGCTCCGACGATCCGCAGCACTGCAGGCTGACCCGACGCGCGGAGCGCAGCCAGCGCTGCAATGGCGTCGGCATGCCCCTTCTTTTCGACGAGCCTACCCATCATCAGCAGGCGAAGAGGTTCGGCCGGGTCGCGATCCGTGCGAGTCTGCTCGCGAAAGTAGTCGACATCCGCTCCCCGACGTGCAACCCGGATACGCGAGTCTTCGACACCGTGGTCCGAGAGTACAGCCGCGAGCGTGTCCGAAACGCAGATGCAGAGGTCCGATGCCTGAAGCAGCCGATGATAGAGCGGTGCGTGAAGAGGATCGTGGAGATCCGCGCCCAGGTCCCGGCCGCCGAATGTCGTCACCAACGGAACGTCAAGACATTGCCGCACGAGCAGGGAACGAATTCCGGACCAGCCAAAATGGGCGTGGAGAAGCCACGGGCGCCAGCTTCGCCGCAGCACATCCGCCAGGATGGCCGCACCGGATGGGCGGATCAGCGCCTGGCTCGAGGTACACGCATAGCGAGCAAGCGGAAAGCGCTCCCGGTTCTCCCGACGATTGCAGAGCACCGCGCCCGGCACCTCGGGCTCGAGGCCCGTGATCAGGCGATGCAGGAAGGGCTGGCTCCAGCCCAGGTAGGCCGCGAACTTCGCATGCAGCACCACACCGCGCTCGGGCGGTCCGCTCACGGAAGCTCCCCCCGCCACGCGCTGATCAGCAAGCGCAAGGGCCAGCGCAGTCGCTCTCGGCGCCCGATGGCCTCGGGTAGCTCGGCGTAGCCTTCGAGAGCGCGTCGCCAGGCGACCTTCCGCTCGCTGCGCGGTATCGACGCATAGCCGCGACCCGCGGCTTCGACCCG
>JAAELW010000514.1 GCA_024226235.1 bacterium | reverse complement strand
CTTGATTACTTCGATGCGCATCCCGCTCGCCGGAGGCGCCACGGTCGTGTTGATGGATGGTTGGGATGCCGAACAGACGCTGTCGCTGATCGAGCGTCACCGGGTTACGCACACCCACATGGTACCCACAATGTTCCATCGCCTGCTGGCTCTGCCGGACGAGGTGAAGGCGCGCTACGACCTGAGTTCGCTCCGGTTTGCTATTCACGGAGCCGCTCCGTGCCCTCTTTCCGTCAAGCGGGCGATGATCGACTGGTGGGGGCCAATTGTCTGGGAGTACTACGGCGCGACCGAAGGCATGGCTTCCGTGGTGGACTCGCACGATTGGCTCCAGCGTCCGGGAACGGTAGGGAAACCGCCCGGTACCGATCACGTCATAGTGCTCGATGAAGCTGGAGAGCCCTGCGCCCCCGGCGAGGTGGGGGCCATCTTTATTCGCAGCTCCGGGGCCGGTTTCAGCTATCACAAGGACTCCGCCAAGACCGAGGGCGCGTTTCGGGGTGATCATTTCACGCTGGGGGATGTCGGCTTCCTCGACGAGGACGGGTTTCTGTTTCTCACCGATCGGAGTGTCGATCTGATCATCTGCGGCGGCGTGAACGTCTACCCCGCCGCAGTAGAAGCGCGGCTCCTCGAGCACCCAGCAGTGCGGGACGCCGCCGTGATCGGGGTTCCGAGCGAAGAGTGGGGCGAGGAGGTCAAGGCCGTCGTCGAACTCGAGCCCGGAGGCCAGCGGGGCTCTGAGCTGGAAGAAGCATTGATCGCCTTCTGCAGCGCCAGCCTCGCCAAGTACCAGTGCCCACGCAGTGTCGACTTTGTTTCCAAGCTGCCGCGCCAAGACAACGGGAAGCTCTACAAGCAGCGGTTGCGTGAAGCGTATCGAGAAGCCGATCAGAGCTGATCCCCGCACTCGCAAGTGAATGGCTGCGAAAGGCGGGCGATCCGCATGTAGTGAGCTCTTGCGGTTTAGCGCAGCTCCTCGGACGAGTAGCCCAGGATCTGGCGAGCAATGATCAGCCGCATGATCTCACCGGTGCCTTCGTAGATGTCGGTGATCCGGGCGTCCCTCAGCCATTTCTCGACCAGGTGCTCCCGGCTGAGACCGCTGCCACCCAGGATCTCCAGGCACCGCTGGGGCACGGTCCTTGCGATCTCTCCGGCCTTGGACTTGCAGATCGCGGCCTCCAAGCTGTTGGGCTGTCCGGAATCGGCCAGCGTCGTCGCGCGCAGGACGCTCAACGAGGCGGCCTCGATGTCGGCTTCGATTTCGATCAGCATCTGCTGTGCTGCGCTCCGGCTGTGCATGCCGGGGCCGTGTTCCACCTCGATTCCCTCTTTCTCGAGTTCCTCCTTGCAAAAGCGCAGGCAGCCCAGTGCATGGCCTATCCCCACGGCGGAAACCCTCGGGCGCGTCTTGTTGAACGTGGCCATCGCACCGCGATAGCCGCCGGAGCCCGTTCGGGACACCTCTTCGTTGCCGCCCAGCAACTGATCGCGAGGCACCCGACAGTTGCTGAAGATCAGGGCTGCGGTGTCCTGGGCGCGGATCCCGAGCTTCTTCTCCTTGCTGGCCACGCTAAAGCCCGGTGTGTCCCTCAATACGAGGAAGGGCTTGATCGCCGCCCGCCCCGCATCGCGATCAATGGTGGCCCAGACAACCGCCCCGTCGCTGCGTATGCCACCGCTGGCGAAGATCTTCTCTCCATTGAGCACCCACTCATCGCCGTGCAGCTCGGCCGTGGTCCGAAGCGCCGAGGTATCCGATCCGCAGCCGGGCTCAGTCATCGCAAAGGTAAAGCTGAGATGCGAGAAGCGCTCCTTCTGTTCGGGTGTGCCCATCGCGTCGAGCGTGTGGTTTCCCATGTCCCGGCGCCCCTGGCTCAGCGGGATCCCGTCGACGCTCGAGCGTTCGAAGATGAACAGCGCTTCGTCGGTTGCGGTCAGCCGGCGGCCTCTGCCAGCAACGCCCCGGCCGCGGAAGTCGTCGGCCTCCGGCAGCCGGTTGGGAGCGAGCTCCTCTTCGTGCTCGTCGTAGTAGCGGCTGTATTTCAAGCCCGCCTCGGAAATCTCTCGTACCTTCGCAATCTGCGAACGTGTCTCGTCTTCGATGGAAAAATCGATCATGTTCTTCTTCGCTCCTGGTCGCATGTCGCGGGTCAGATGCCCTTCAGTGCCTTGTCAAGCGGCAGCCGTTGCTTCGAGGACGGTCAATGCACGAGTGTTGCGGAACCACATCTCCATCGGGTAGTCACGGATGTAGCCGTGGCCGCCGAGGATCTGCACGCCGTTGTCCGCGATGCGCATGGCCTTTCGCGAGACGTAGCTGTCGGCAAGCGTGGCGGCTCGGGTCGCGTCCACTTCCTGCTCGAGCTGGCTCGCGGCTTTCCATACCAGCCAGCGCATGGTCTCCACCTCGCTGTACATCTCGGCCAGCATGAAGGCGATGGTCTGCTTCTGCGCGATCGGTGAGCCGAAGGCGACCCGCTGCTTGGCGTAGTCGATGGCGAATTCGGTTACGGCGCGGCACACGCCCACGGCCAGTGCGGCGCCGCCGATGCGGAGGCTGTTGATCAGGCGGGCGCCATCAAATCTGGATGGGGCGCCGCCGTAGGGGTCGAGTCCGAGCTGTGCATCGATCGGAAGGTTCACGCCATCGAAGCGCAGGGTCGTCCGTGTCAGCGATTGGAAGCCGAGGGTCTTCTCGGCTTCCGGCCCGATCGTAAGCCCCGGCGTATCCCGTGCGATGATGAACGCCGCAAGGTTCCCGAGGCCCGCGTCGCCCACTCTCGCAACCACCAGGAAGTGGCTTGCGCGGTCGCCCATCGGGACCATGCGCTTCTCGCCCCGGATGCTCCAACTGTCTGCGTTTCGCTGTGCCGTGGTCTTCATCGTGGCGGGATCGAAGCTGAAGTGCGATTCCTGTAGCGCCAGAGACGCTGCGTGATGGTGCTCTCCACAGAAGAGCGGCAGAAGCCGCTCCTTCTGGGCCTCGGTTCCGAAATCCAGAACCGGAAGAGCAAAGAGCGAAGGGGTCATCACTGCCGCCCCGAGCGAGACACAGCCATAGCCCAGCTCTTCGAGCACCAGCGCGCTGGTGGTCGGGGAGCGGTCGAATCCGCCGCCGCCGTAGGCCTCGGGTAGCGCACCATTGACCAGCCCGAGCTGCCAGCTGGCATCGAGTAGCCCCTGCGGAGTCGTGCTGGATTCGTCGCTGGGTCGGGCCTGTTCTCGCAGCTCCGATTCGGCGAACTTTTTTGCTAGGTCGCGAATCATGATCTGATCGCTGGTCGGCTCGAATGAAATCATCGGGTTGCCCAGTTCCTATGCGATTCGTCGAGAGAGTCTAGGTCCTCACGTTGTGGGATGCAGGGCTGGCTGCGCCCGCTGTGGTGGCTGCATCGTGTGCTGCAGCTAGAGTCTCGCTTTGGCTGCAGGTCGAGTCGCTCCGGTTCCCGCCGCGACTGTGCTAGCGACTTCATGGGACGGTGCGCTTGTCCGCTGCACCGAATGGTCGGGAGGATTCGGCATGGCGCGTCTCGAGAGCAGGGTGGCGATTGTGCTCGGCGGTGGACAGTTTCCGGGGGAGGATCTCGGAAATGGTCGTGCGATGTCTTTGCTCTTCGCGCGTGAAGGTGCAGCCGTGGTCGTTGCCGACAAGAACGCCGCCTCAGCAGAGGAAACCTGCTCGATGATCCGCGAGGCGGGAGGCCAGGCATTGGCGGTGGAGGCCGATGTGTCGCGCGAAGCGGATTGCAAGGAGGTCATCGAGCGCTGCATCGATATCCATGGGCACCTCGACGTTCTGGTCAACAATGTAGGCATCATGGGGCCGGATGATTGCGTCGAGGCGCTGAGTGAAGACGCCTGGGATCGAATCTTCGACGTCAATCTGAAGAGCGTGTTCTTCGCGTGCAAGTACGCGATCCCCTTCATGGCGGAGACGAAACGCGGCTCCATCATCAACATCTCGTCGCTGGCCGCCATTGCGCCGGCGGCCGGAGCCGCGTCGAAGGTGTCGAAGGCGGGTGTCAATGCGCTCACG